>NZ_JBOFMC010000171.1:0-28816 GCF_051658185.1 Shewanella sp.
TGGATGTTGTTGCTCTGGCTCAATATGGCGTGGACTACGCAGTGGCATCGCTCGGCACCTCTACCACCGCAGAACAATTCCAGTTATTGCTGCGCAGTGCCAAAGAAGTGATTTGCTGTTATGACGGTGACCGTGCCGGGACTGAAGCCGCGTGGCGGGCTTTAGAAACCGCATTGCCATTATTAAAGCCTGGCGATCGGGTACGTTTTATGTTTTTGCCTCAAGCTGAAGATCCCGATTCAATGGTTCGGAAAATTGGTAAAGAGGCATTCGAGCAACTGATGGACAGTGCCATCACCCTGCCCGAATTTTTGTTTGACACATTAGCGACTAAATTTGGTACCGATAAAGGTAATCTAGCCAAACAAGCCTTTGGCCTAATTGAAAAAATTCAAGATACTGTGTTGCAAAACCTCCTACTTGAGAACTTAGCTCACAAGTTAGGCATGAACAGCTCAGACGATATGAAGAAAAAACTGGGTTTTACGGTCAAACAACCTAAACCCACAGCAACAGCCGGACTCAAAGGACGCGGTACTCCCTTGCGACTCGCCGTCGCACTGCTAGTACAGCATCCCGAGCTGGGTATGGGCTTACCCCCACAACCGGCATTAAACCATTTGCAGATGCCAGGCATCGACTTGCTGCCACTGCTGCTCAATCTAACACGCGAGCAAAGGTTAAACAGTGCGCAGCTACTCGAACAATTTAGAGAGAGTCCCCACAGCGCGACACTCAATAAATTGGCTCAGTGGGACCATCAAGTCGCAGATGAAAACCTGGCTGAAAAATTTAAACAAACCCTCGTTTGGTTGAACAATCAATATATTGAACAACGATACCAGGAGTTGAGTCTCAAACAGACTCATACTAAAGAAGAAAAGATGCAGCTACAGAAGCTGATCTCGGTCATGAAAGGACTGAACTGAGACAAAAATGTCCTCATTCAGCATCCCTGTGACTAGCACAGATATGTGCACCCGGCTATAATTGACGATTTGTGCGGCACTTAGCTTTACGTTAACTGTCCGTCGTTGTAACAGTTTCCCAACTTGGATGATATCTATGGATCATACTCCGCAGTCGCAACTCAAGCTGTTGCTTGCCAAAGGTAAAGAGCAAGGTTACTTAACCTATGCAGAAGTGAACGATCACTTACCTGCAGACATGGTCGATTCCGACCAGATCGAAGATATTATCCAGATGATAAATGACATGGGTATTCGGGTATTCGAAGAGGCTCCCGATGCCGATGACATGATGATGTCGGAAGACAACACTGACGAAGATGCAGCAGAAGAAGCTGCCGCAGCCCTAGCCACAGTAGAAAGTGAGCTTGGCCGCACCACCGATCCCGTACGTATGTATATGCGTGAAATGGGTACCGTCGAGCTTCTGACCCGTGAAGGCGAAATTGTCATCGCCAAACGCATCGAAGAAGGCATCAATACCGTTCAAAGTTCAGTGGCCGAATACCCACAAGCGATCGCCATGATCCTTGAACAATTCGACCAGTACGAAGCCGACGAACTGCGCCTGTCTGATATTATCTCTGGATTTGTCAACCCTGATGAAGAAGATGTTGCTCCCACTGCAACCCACATTGGTTCTGAATTGTCGGATGAAGATCTTGACGATGAAGACGATGAAGATGAAGACGATGAAGAAGGTGGCGATGATGAAGACGATGACAACAAAGGTCCGGATCCTGAAGAAGCACGCGAGCGCTTTACTCAGTTAAGAACCGCCTATGAAAGTGCGCTGAAAATCATTGAAGCTAAGGGCCGTGAACACCCAGAATCAATCCGAGCGCTGTTTGAAATCGGGGAAATCTTCAAAGAATTCCGCCTCGTTCCTAAACAATTTGATCGTTTAGTCAAAAGCATGCGCTCGATGATGGATCGAGTACGTGTACAAGAGCGTTTGGTGATGAAGCTGTGCGTTGAGCAAGCTAAAATGCCGAAAAAGAATTTTGTTAAATTCTTTACGGGCAACGAAACCAACCTCGATTGGTTTAATGCAGAAAAAGCCTCAAACAAGCCTTATGCCGAAGGGTTAAGAATGGTTGAGGAAGACGTGCTCCGTTGCCGTAGCAAGCTGGCTGCCATCGAAGAAGAAACCGGCTTAGTCATTGCCGCGATTAAAGACATCAACCGTCGCATGTCCATTGGTGAAGCCAAAGCTCGCCGCGCGAAAAAAGAAATGGTTGAGGCAAACTTACGTTTGGTTATTTCTATCGCCAAGAAATACACCAACCGTGGTCTGCAATTCTTGGACTTAATCCAAGAAGGTAACATCGGCTTGATGAAAGCGGTAGATAAGTTTGAATACCGCCGTGGTTACAAGTTCTCGACCTATGCGACTTGGTGGATCCGTCAGGCAATCACCCGCTCTATCGCGGACCAAGCCCGCACGATCCGTATTCCAGTACACATGATCGAAACCATCAACAAGCTGAACCGTATCTCTCGCCAAATGCTACAGGAAATGGGCCGCGAGCCTTCGCCTGAAGAACTGGCAGAGCGTATGATGATGCCGGAAGATAAGATCCGCAAAGTACTGAAAATCGCCAAAGAACCGATCTCCATGGAAACCCCAATCGGTGATGATGAAGATTCGCATTTAGGGGATTTTATCGAGGATACCACCCTCGAATTACCACTGGACAGCGCCACCAGCGAAAGCTTAAAGAGCGCCACCCACGAGGTCTTAGCAGGCCTAACAGCCCGTGAAGCCAAAGTCCTGCGGATGCGTTTTGGTATCGATATGAATACCGACCACACGCTAGAAGAAGTGGGCAAACAATTTGACGTAACCCGTGAACGTATTCGTCAGATTGAGGCTAAGGCACTGCGCAAGCTGCGCCACCCTTCGCGCTCTGAGATCTTAAAGTCATTCTTAGACGAATAACCAAATATTCAATAGTTAACGCGTCACTCACACAAGCCCCGCCACCGTGCGGGGCTTGTTATTTCGCACCTGAACCCTGAAGAGACTCGAGCCGAACAGTGCGATACACCCTAGTCGCTAATATCCCCAATAGCTAACGATTATCCCCTAGTGCTAATATCGCCTAGCATTAATATCCCCTAGAATGAGTTAACCCCTGTCTATCCAGTGTTGGCGCCCCCCAGACTAACACAACCGAATGGATTCCACGCCTCAACGCACCCGAGGCTTGAGTGAATTGATTAACAGATAACCAATTGAATCAATAGCGTGAATTTCAAACCAAATCACGGGTGACAAGCGCTAGCAAGCTTAGTATACTTCCACCCGCTTTAGGTAATGACGATTACCTTTAGTCGGCCCCTTAGCTCAGTTGGTTAGAGCACACGACTCATAATCGTTAGGTCCACGGTTCAAGTCCGTGAGGGGCCACCACCCAATTCAACAAAAAAGCCCATTGTTTCAATGGGCTTTTTTGTATCTAATGCCAGCTTAACCATCAAGATCATCTTAGCTCTTGACCGTCAGCTATCGCGATTAGGCGCACCTAGGGAACAAATCGCACTGACATCGGTCTGCAAAGGTGAGCCTTGGTTAACTAAGAGGTTAACTAAAACGGGTCACATAACGACGATTCAAAGTAAGTGATGCCACACAAATGGCTTAGCGCTCAAGGCCTGACTCGGGCTACACAAACTTCATCGCGATAATAATATGCGCGCCCAACGTCCAACCAAGCCGCCAACGAGCAGCGGCAAGTTTGGTGACCCACTTGCCGACACATATACTCAACCTCGTTTTTCAGCCTAACATTTGAGGTGCGTTGTTAAACCTCGTTTTTGAGTCTAGGTGTCACATTAGGTTTTGAGCTTGGCAAGTTGCTGATGTTGCTGCTTGACTAAATCAGCCAATACCACACTGCTTTGTTGGGCTTGCCCCGCCAAACGGGCAAGTTCCGCGGCCGAATCGGATATGCCAGTGATATTACGATTAACCTCTTCAGTCACCGCACTTTGCTCTTCAGCTGCGGTTGCTATATGGGTGATCTGCGTGGAGATCTCTTCAACTTGACTGACCATCGCATTTAAAGATTGCAAGGCATGTTCGGTTTGCGATGCCGCCATTTGTGCCTGTTCAGCCCCTTTATCAATAATCGTTGAAGCGCTACTGACCTCTTTTTGCAGCGCATCAATCAGCACGCTGATATCATCGGTCGAACTCTGGGTTTTCGACGCCAAGGCTCTCACTTCATCAGCCACCACCGCAAAGCCCCGGCCTTGCTCCCCGGCTCTGGCCGCTTCAATGGCCGCATTGAGAGCCAGCAGGTTAGTTTGCGCGGCAATAGAACTTATCACCTCGAGGATCCGGCTGATGTTAGTACTGCTTTCGGCGACTTTACTGACCGCGTCTTTGGCCTGAATCGACTCTTTCGACATGGTCGCAACATAGCCCATGGCTTTGCTCAGGCGTTGTTCACTCTCATGAATATTGCGTGACATTGCTTCAGTCTCCACCGCCGTTTGCTCAGAGGCTTTGGCTACGTCAAGCGCGGTTGCACTCATTTGATTGACGGCAGTGACCACACTTTCAATTTCACCATACTGGCGATGCACACTATCACGGGTAAGTTGGGCGATATGAGCAGATGATTGGCTTTCATCTTGCGAGCGACTGGCAAGCGTTTTTAGCTCAGAAATTAAATTTTTAAGCTTATAAATAAACGAATTAAAGCCTTTTCCTAGGGCAATAAGTTCGGCGTGAGTCTCTACCTCTATCGATTGCGTCAAGTCGCCTTCGGCACTGGCTAAATGCTCAACCCGGCCTTGGATCATCTTCAAAGGTGCAATAATGCTGCGGATCACGAGACTAATAATCATCACCGCCACCAAGGACACGGCCAGGCCGATAACGATCATATTCGTCCCGAGGGAGCTCACCTTCTCTTCCATTTGCTGATTTAGTGCAATAGCGCTGGCATAAGCCTGTGTTTGTGGCACTTGAATCACCAGCGACCACTGTGTATTTGCTAGAGGAATATCAATGGGATAAGCAACAATAATCTCGTTATCATTGAGCAGGTAACGTTCATTTTTATGTAGCGACATCAGTGTGGAGGCTAACGACGCACTGACGGACTCTGATAATGGCCGCGCTTTTTTATCATAATGGCTAGCGGCGACCACTAAACCACGACTGCTTAACAAGGTCACCTTGGCTTGGCCGTCGTAAAGACTCTTGGATAACTTATCAATCAATACTTGAAATATCGGTAAATTGACATCAATCCCCACGACACCAATAAATTGTTGGTGCTTAAGCACTGGTACGGTTAATGAGGTAAGTAACACGCTATTCCCTGGAGTGACTTGATAGAGATACGGTTCCATTAAACAGGGTTTTAAGGTTTCTTTGCCACACAGATACCATTCAGCATCTCTGATCCCAAACTCATTCACCGATGTAATATATTTTTCTGCAGAATCATCTACTTGGCTATGCGACACACTCCCGTCATCATTGCGAATGTAATAAACCTCTAAGGCTCCTGATGAAAAAACACTATGAGTGTTCTGCTGATGTAAAAATTCACTATCGAGGTTATCGTAACCATTGGCCTCAAATTGTGAGTAGATACTTGAAATTTGTTGGTTTTTCTTTAATACGGCCGCGACGGTCTGTTC
Source organism: Shewanella sp. (assembly GCF_051658185.1). GTDB lineage: Bacteria > Pseudomonadota > Gammaproteobacteria > Enterobacterales > Shewanellaceae > Shewanella. Next base: position 5,631 of record NZ_JBOFMC010000171.1, read on the forward strand.
GACCACATCGCGTTTTAAAGGGCTTTGCTCGGCCGAGCTTTCCAAGATCCCTGCTAACGAAAAGGGAACACGGTAAGATTCATTCATAAAACTGGCCACCATTTGGCCATATTCACCGGCGCGGGCTTCAAGTTTATCGCGAATTTCCCCGTTCAAGGTTTCTTGCACCTGCGCCGCTATCTGCTCATTTTGCTGCGAGAGGGTCGACCACAAACTGAGGGATAAAATAGCCACTATCGATAAAAACAATGCGGAGGTGATCCACAACAACTTAGTACTAATAGATAACTGCTTCATCTCATTCCCCAAAACATCTTAATATGACGAACATCATGACCCTAACAACTCGCGTCACTCACCACGCCAGCACCTTAGTACCAGAGGTTTATTCGAGCGCCGAGACGACCGACGACCAACACTCGTAAGCTCAAATGCTAAATCATTTGAGTCTATTTATGCTTTACAACTGACTGCACTTACTGCACTGACTTTGGCGTTTTCAGTGCGCTTTATCATCGCGCCAAACCACGGATCCTATCCCCCAAAAAACGCCCAAGCACGTGCCAATGCCAAGATAACAATTTGTTAAGCAGAAGCAATATATTAGGTTGATTTGATAATAAAAAATGAGCAATACAACACAAAAAACACTCTCTTTATAAGCTGGCCTGCAAGCAAAGGACTTAACGTTAACGGAATCCCGCGGACTTAATTGTAACAAAGTCTATTCTTTATCCATGCACCATTGGTTTAGCTGCATAATCGCCTTATACTTTTGCCCTTCAACGCAACACCACACAACAATAATGGAAACAAGCAATATGACTCTGGGTAGCACTCAGGTAAGTAAAACACATTCGTTTATGACGGTGTCACTTATCGAATTATGGGAACGTTTTGGTTATTACGGGATGCAAGCACTGATCGTGTACTTTATGGTGCAGCGTCTAGGTTTTGATGACTCCCGAGCCAACCTAGTGTGGAGTGCTTGTGCGGCACTGATTTATGTCTCCCCTGCGATTGGTGGTTGGGTTGGCGATAAAATTCTGGGCACGAAACGCACGATGTTGCTCGGTGCGGGGATTTTATCGGTCGGTTATGCCTTGATGACTGTGCCGACTGAAAACACTTGGTTTATGTTCTCTGCCCTTGGGGTCATTGTGGTCGGTAACGGCTTATTTAAGCCTAATGCCGGTAATTTAGTCCGTAAGATCTACGAAGGCGACGACTCTAAAATCGATAGCGCTTTTACCATCTACTATATGGCGGTAAACGTAGGTTCGACCTTCTCTATGCTGTTAACCCCTTGGATTAAGGATTATGTTAACGCTCAATACGGTCATGAATTTGGTTGGCACGCTGCGTTTGCCGTCTGCTGTGTGGGCTTACTCGTCGGTTTAGCTAACTATGCTTTAATGTATAAGAGTCTGGCCAATTATGGCTCTGAACCAGATACGCGCCCAGTGAACAAAAAGAGCCTTGCGATTGTGCTCATTCTGGCAGCGTTTTCAGTCGTGGCATCGGCCATTATTCTTGAATATGAAACGGTTGCTCGGGTGTTCGTGTATGCTGCGGGTGTTGCGGTATTAGGTATTTTCTTTCACTTAATTCGCACCAGTGAGCCAAGTGAACGTGCCGGACTTATCGCGGCGCTGATCCTCACCGTGCAAACGGTCTTCTTTTTTATCTTCTATCAGCAAATGTCCACCTCCCTCGCGCTATTTGCCCTGCGTAATGTTGATTGGGAATTCTATGTCTTTGGCAACCATTTATGGACTTGGTCCCCTGCCCAATTCCAAGCATTAAACCCGCTGTGGATTATGGTACTAAGCCCTGTGCTCGCCTGGAGTTATTCCTGGGCAGGGCGCCACAATAAGGATTTTTCCATTGCAGCTAAATTTGCCTTGGGGTTTGCCGTGGTTGCCGTAGGCTTTTTTATCTATGGCTTAGCCGGTCAATTTGCGGTCAATGGCAAAACCTCGTCGTGGATCATGATCTGGGGTTACGCGGCCTACTCCCTTGGAGAATTGTTAGTCAGTGGCCTTGGGTTGGCAATGATTGCCCGCTATGTGCCTGCTCGCATGGGCGGCTTTATGATGGGCGCCTATTTTGTGGCATCAGGGATCTCCCAGTACCTTGGCGGTGTGGTGGCCAACTTTGCCAGTGTGCCTCAAGATTTAGTCGACCCATTACAAACATTACCGGTGTATACCAGCCTATTCAATAAGTTAGGCATTGCCGCCGTAGTGTGTACCTTTATCGCCTTAGCAGTATTACCCTTAATGCGCCGCTTAACCGAAAGCCACCATGCCCACAGCAATGGCAACGCCGTTGCCTAACAGCCTAAAAACGAGAGGCTAGAGGCTCGCACATAAAACCCTCGGTGATAAACACAAAATGCCAGTCAGTGATGACTGGCATTTTTATGTGCGACTGACAGCTTAGTATGCTGAGCATTAAAGAAGGTGAGATAAAAGATAACCGCTGTTATCCGCAAAAACCTTAACGTTTAAACACGGCAGCAAAACTGGCTTGCAATATCTCAAGGCCAGCGTCAACTTGAGCGTCCGGCGCCGTTAAGGGCACTAAAATACGCAGCACATTGCCGTAAGTACCGCAAGATAACAAGATGAGCCCGCGGCTGCGCGCTTCGGCCAACACTTGCGCGCAATAGTGCGGTGCGGGCTTGCCGTCTTCCATCAGCTCAATGGCGATCATCGCGCCAAGGCCGCGCACATCGACAATCGGCGCGTACTCAGTCTGCATCCTCTGCAATGCCGCTTTCATCCGCAGTCCAAGCGCATTTGCCCGAGCTAATAGCTGCTCTTCTTCAAACACCTCTAATACCGCAAGAGCTGCGGCGCACGCTAAAGGATTCCCCCCATAGGTGCCCCCTAGGCCACCTGGCCCTATCGCATCCATCACCTCGGCGCGACCAGTAATGCCTGAGAGCGGAAAGCCACCCGCAATCGATTTCGCAAAGGTGGTGATATCCGCCGCCACGCCCATGTGCTCCATGGCAAAAAAAGTGCCTGTGCGGCCAGCGCCCGTTTGCACTTCATCGGCGATAAGTAGGATACCTTCGCGGTCACACAAGGCACGTAACCGTTGCATAAAGGCAGGCGAAGCGGCATAAAAACCGCCCTCGCCCTGAACGGGCTCAAGAATAATGGCGGCGATATCACAAGGCTCTGCATCATTTTTAAAGATACGTTCAATCGAGGCCATCGCATCATCATCCGATACGCCCTGCAGCGCGCAGGGGAACTCGGCGCGAAACACATTGGCCGTCATCAACCCCATGCCCTTACTGTAGGGCGCCACCTTACCGGTGAGCGCCAATGCCGCCATTGTGCGGCCATGATAGCCCGAGGTAAACGCGATGACGCCAGCGCGTTTGGTATAGGCGCGCGCCACTTTGACCGCATTTTCGACAGCCTCAGAGCCACTGGTAAATAATGCGGTTTTTTTAGCAAAGTCGCCGGGCACCAGTTGATTTAACTTTTCGCAGACTTGGATATAACTCTCGTAGCCGAGCACCATAAAACAAGTGTGGGAAAAATGCTCAAGCTGAGCCGCCACCGCCGCCTTCACCTTGGGGTGCAAGTGGCCAGTATTGAGCACAGCAATCCCCCCGGCAAAATCGATAAACTCGCGGCCTTCCACATCCCAGACGGTCGCATTCTCGGCGCGCGCAGTAAAAATCGGGTGAATTTGCCCGACCCCCGGAGCGACCGCCGCTTGGCGGCGAGCCATCAATGATTCATTCGTTAGTGTCATTTCATCTTCCTCACGCCAAAGCTGCCGTCTTAAACGGACATGCAGATATATTTAATTTCAAGATACTCTTCAATGCCAAACTTCGACCCTTCACGCCCGAGTCCAGAGGATTTGATGCCGCCAAAGGGCGCGACCTCGGTTGAAATCAACCCCGTATTGACGCCAACCATGCCGTATTCCAAGGCCTCAGCAACTTTCCACACCAGTGAGATATCTCGGCCATAAAAATAGGCAGCCAAACCAAACTCAGTATCATTGGCCTGCTTTATCACCTCATCGACATCGCTAAATTTAAACAGTGGCGCAAGCGGGCCAAAGGTTTCTTCCCGAGCGACCCGCATGCTCTTATCAACATTGACGAGCACGGTTGGCTCAAAAAAATTGCCGCCAAGCGCATGGGGTTTGCCCCCCACCAGCACATGGGCCCCCTTAGTCAACGCATCATCAAGGTGACTTTGCACTTTTGCCACTGCGGCGGGGTTGATGAGCGGCCCGGTGGTCACACCGTCGGCGATGCCCTCCCCGACCTTCAGCTTGCTCACTGCTACGCTAAGTTTTTGAGCAAATTCATCATAAACCTGCTCCTGCACATAAATCCGATTGGCGCAGACACAGGTTTGCCCCGCATTACGGTATTTCGCGATCATCGCCCCTTCAACCGCGGCATCGATATTGGCATCGTTAAACACAATAAATGGCGCATTGCCGCCTAATTCTAAAGACAATTTTTTCAGGGTCGGCGCGCATTGAGCCATGAGTTTGATGCCGATTTGCGTCGAGCCGGTAAAGGACAATTTGCGCACCACGGGGTTACTGCACATTTCATTACCAATGGCGATAGCATCCCCTGTGATCACGCTAAATACCCCCGGCGGGATCCCCGCCCGCTCGGCAAGCTCAGCTAAGGCGAGTGCGGTAAACGGGGTTTGCGGCGCAGGCTTAACCACCATAGTGCAGCCAGCCGCCAACGCGGGAGCCGCCTTGCGGGTGATCATCGCCGCAGGGAAATTCCACGGGGTTATCGCGGCAGTGACCCCCACGCCCTGTTTGATCACCAGCAAACGTTTATCCCCTTGATGGCCTGGGATGGTATCGCCGTAGACACGTTTTGCCTCTTCAGCAAACCATTCAATAAACGAGGCGGCATAAGTCACCTCCCCTTTTGCCTCAGTGAAGGGCTTGCCCTGCTCGGTGGTCATTAACAGAGCAAGGTCGTCACTGTGGAGATTTAACAGTTCAAACCAGCGCCGTAATTTAGCCCCACGCTCTTTGGCCGTTAGCGCGCGCCATGCTGGCAGCGCAGCCTCCGCCGCCTTTATCGCGGCAGCCGTTTCGAGTTGCCCCATCACCGGCACATGACCAATCACCGCCCCTGTGGCAGGATTGGTGATTGCGACCGTTTCTTGGGACTGCGCATCACACCAAACACCGTTGATATAACATTGGTGCCGTAACAAACTTGGATCTTTTAACAACACAAGGACGCCCTCACAGCAAGGAGGCAGCCAACTGCCTCGTATAAACCAAACAGAAACCGCCTACACCCCTAATTTGTCTCTGAGGGTGTAGTACCAAGCGCCAATCGCACTAAAAGGCACACGCAATGCATGCCCACCGGGGAACGGATAATGAGGTAGCGCCGCGAAGGCATCGAAGCGTGTCGCTTGACCATTGAGCATTTCAGCCAACAACTTGCCCGCAAGATGGGTGTATGTCACGCCGTGACCACTGCACCCCTGTGAATAGTAGATATTGTGACCAATCCGCCCAACCTGAGGCAACCGCGATAAGGTTAGGAGGAAATTGCCGGTCCAGGCGTAGTCGATCTTCACCCCTTTTAATTGCGGGAAGGTTTTCAGCATATTGGGCACGATAATGGACTCAATATCCGCAGGATCCCTCGCGCCATACACCACGCCGCCACCATAAATCAAACGCTTATCCGCGGACAGCCGGAAGTAATCAAGCAGATAATTACAGTCTTCAACACAGTAGTCTTGGGGCAATAAACTCGCCGCCACCGTTTCCCCCAAAGGCTCAGTGGTGATCACTTGGGTGCCGCAGGGCATAGATTTGGCCTGCAACTCTGGCATTAATTTGCCTAAATAAGCATTGCCCGCCACCACCACAAATTTTGCCTTGACGCAGCCCTTCGCGGTATGGACCACAGGACTTGCACCTTCCTCAATCCGCAGCACTGCAGAATCCTCAAAAATCCGGCCGCCAAGGGATTCAACCGCCCGCGCCTCACCTAAGGCTAAATTAAGAGGATGAATATGCCCGCCACTTTTATCGAGCATCCCACCGACATAGCGCTCAGTATTGACTACAGCACGGATGCCCTGAGCGTCGAGCAGCTCAAGCTGATTAAGGTGACCGTGGCTTTCCCATAATTGTTTTTGATGACGTAAATGCCCCATTTGCTTGTCATTCATCGCCGCAAACACGCCACCGTCTTTGAGATCGCATTGGATCTGGTATTTCGCGATACGGTCGCGAATAATTTTGCCGCCCTCAAAGGCCATTTGACCAAAGAGTTTTGCCTGAGCCTTGCCGACGGTTTTTTCAATAACATCAATATCGCGGCTATAGCTATTGACGATCTGCCCACCATTACGGCCAGAGGCACCCCAGCCGATCCGAGCGGCCTCAAGGATCACAACACTCATCCCAGACTCTAATAAATGCAACGCAGCGGAAAGCCCGGTATAGCCCGCACCAATGATACAAACATCGGCTGCTATCGATTCTTCTAAGCGCGCACGTTCAATTTTATCGTTAGCCGATGCGGCATAATATGATCCAGCATGGGGTATGGCAGACATGATGATCCCTTGAATTCTAATGTTCATTATTTTAAACAGCTAACCCATGCTACACCTTAGAAAAGTGAAACACTAGCCACTGAAGCATAATAATTTACATTTATGTTTGATATATTAAACGCGCAATTAACACCAGTTGACATCGATTAACTGCGTCAGAATAGGAACACTGAAGGGAAAATAACAAATGAAGCGCAAAGCAGGCTAACGCTGCTAGCTTGAAAGACCGCCTGCAAAGGCCTAAGAGCACAGCATTAAGCATTAAGCCCTTAACAAAATAACCCGTAACGGATGTTTTAACCCCAGCGCCTTAAACACTGAGTTTTTACATGCCAAGATGTTAACAGCTTAAGTCTTGGGTAAATACACTTAGGTTAAACACTCAAGCCTTGATTCATAAGACGTTAGCTATCGAAAACCTAGCTATCTACACCCAATTTATCAACACCTTATTTGTAATAGCTTACATAAAACTGCGCAGGCAAAGTTTGCGCTTGAGCATGGCCTTGATGAACAAGGCCATGCCCTTATACGACGCGGCCTTAATTTAAAGGCATCTTCTCACGCTTTTCTGCTCTCCTCGCCATATACCAGGACAAGAAAGCAATTAACGACACACACAAAATGATCAGCGTTGCCAAGGCGTTAATCTTAGGTGACACCCCAAGGCGCACAGATGAAAACACCACCATCGGCAATGTCGTGGCTCCTGGGCCTGAAGCAAAGCTTGCGATCACTAAGTCATCAAGAGATAAGCTAAAAGACAACAACCAACCCGCCATTAATGCCGGAGAAATCATCGGCACAGTGATCAGGAGGAAGGTCTTGAGCGGTGTCGCCCCTAAGTCCATCGCCGCCTCTTCAATTGAGCGATCAAGCTCTCGTAACCGGGAAGAAACCACCACCGCCACATAGGCTGCACAGAAGGTCGAATGGGCAATCCAGACCGTTACCATACCACGCTGCTGCGGCCAACCTAAGAGATCGGCCATGTGTACAAATAATAGGAGCAATGACAAACCGGTGATGACCTCAGGCATAACCAAGGGCGCGGTGATCATATTGGAGAGGGTCAGTTTGGCCCATGAGCGCTTAAAACGCGTCATGACAAATGCCGCCATCGTGCCGATGACCACCGCCATGGTGGAGCTATAAAAGGCGATTCGCAAACTGGTCCATACCGCATCCAATATCTGCTGATCGGCAAATAGCTCACCATACCATTTAGGGGAAAATCCCCCCCACACCGTCACCAACTTAGAGGCGTTGAAGGAATAAATCACGAGGATGAGCATTGGGGCGTATAAAAAGATCAGCCCCACCCACAACATCACCGAAGAAAAACTCAGTTTTTTCATAGGTCTTTCTCCAAAGTACGCGCCTGATGACGATGGAATAAGGTAATAGGAATAATTAAGAGTGCTAACATCACAATCGCTAACGAAGACGCAACTGGCCAGTCTCGGTTATTAAAGAATTCCTGCCATAACACTTTACCTATCATCAAGGAATCCGGGCCGCCAAGTAACTCAGGGATCACAAATTCGCCGACTGCGGGAATGAATACCAACATCGAACCGGCAATCACCCCACTTTTTGACAGCGGGAAGGTAATTTTCCAGAAAGTATTAATGCGGCTCGAACCCAAATCCGAAGCCGCCTCAATCAAGCTCATGTCCATCTTCACCAACGTGGCGTACAAGGGCAGGATCATAAAGGGCAGATAGGCATAGATAATCCCAATATAAACCGCAAGATTGGTGTTTAAGATCTGTAATGGCTCAGAAATAACGCCCAACCATATCAATGTATTATTAATAATTCCGGTGTTGCTTAATAATCCCATCCACGCATACACCCGAATTAAAAACGAGGTCCAAGAGGGCAGCATCACCAATAACAACAACACCGTTTGCATCCGTGCAGGTGCACGTGCAATGGCATAGGCCATGGGATAACCGATGATTAAACAACCGAGCGTTGAAATCAGCGCAGTCTTCAGGGAACTGAGATACGCCATGTAATAAAGCGAATCATCTAGCAATATGAGATAGTTGCCTAGATGAACAAAAATATTGAGCACTTGATCAGCGTACTGAAACATCGGCTCGTAGGGCGGAATAGCGATCGCCGCCGTTGAAAAACTGATCTTAAGTACTATCGCAAAGGGCAATGCAAAAAACAGCAGCAACCACACATAGGGGAAACCTATGGTCAAGTGCCGTCCCTTAAACCATTTGATTTTTGACGGTTTCTTCATGATCTCAACACCACGCCACTGGTGTCCTCCCAACTGATGAACACTTCGTCACCCCATGTGGCATGATCGGCACGGCGCTCACGGTTTGTCATACTGCACTGGACAATTTGACCGTTCTCTAAACGGATGTAATACACTGAAATCCCGCCTAAATAAGCGATATCATCCACGACACCCTTGGCCCAGTTATATGCGCCTTCAGGCTGCTCACGACTGATAATGGTCTTTTCAGGGCGCACCGCCAACCACACATGTTTATCTTCAACGTTAGTAGTAACCCCGTAGCCCACATAAAAAGATTGGGGCAGATTACTTGGTTTAATGATCACATGGTCGACTTCATCGACTTCAATCTCGCCGCTAAACAGGTTCACAGAACCAATAAACTCCGCAATCATGCGGCTATTGGGGCTTTCGTAGATGTCCATTGGCGAGCCAGTTTGGGCAATCCAGCCATCACACATAATCGAAATGCGCCCCGCCATGGTCATGGCTTCTTCCTGATCGTGGGTCACCATCACGCAGGTCACGCCGACACGCTCAAGGATTTCAACGACTTCTAATTGCATCTGGGTGCGCAATTTTTTGTCCAAAGCTCCCATCGGCTCATCGAGTAACAATAATTTGGGGCGTTTAGCCAAGGACCGTGCTAGCGCTACACGTTGACGCTGGCCGCCGGATAATTGGTGGGGTTTACGCTTAGCATATTGCTCCATATGCACCAGCTTGAGCATTTCCTGAACTCGCTGCTCAATTTCAGCCTTAGGTAATTTATCTTGCTTTAGACCAAAGGCGATATTTTGTGCCACCGTCATGTGGGGAAACAACGCATAGGATTGAAACATCATATTGATAGGGCGCTCGTAGGGCGGCAAATCGGTGATGTCTTCACCTTCTAAATAAATCCGCCCCGATGTTGGCTTCTCAAAACCGGCCAACATCCGCAAAAGGGTGGACTTGCCTGAGCCTGAACCACCAAGCAAGGCGAAAATTTCACCTTTGTTGATCGTCAAAGACACATCATCCACTGCACGAACATCGTCAAATAACTTACTTACCCGCTCAATCTTGAGCAGTACTTTTTCTTGCGTCTTTGTTGTCGGTTTATTAGTGACGCCCGAGGTGCTTGCCATAGTACTTCTCCATCCCCAGGTTGCTACGCCATGGCATGCTACGCTGAGGATTTACACAATAAATGAATAGATGCTAACGCTCGTTATCGGTTTAACATAAAATTTAAACCGCCCAGCGGAGTAATTTATCGCCGCTTAACTCAAAAAAGGGCAAGACAAGCTTGCCCTCACAGGGTTATTGACCTGACTTCACTTTGCTCCAGACACGGGTGAGCACGCGCTGAATTTTTAACGAGCGGATCTCGCCGATATATAATTTATCTAATACTGCTTGAGATGGATAAATACCGGGATCCGTGCGAACCGCTTCATCCACTTTAGCTTGCGCCGGGACGTTAGGGTTGGCATAAGAGACATAGTTGGTGATCTCAGCGATCACCTCTGGACGCAGTAAGTAGTTAATCATTTTGTGTGCGTTTTCAACGTTAGTCGCATCCGCGGGGATGGCTAACATATCAAACCACAGGTTAGCGCCCTCTTTAGGAATGGAGTAACCAATCTTATTCCCTTTCCCCGCCTCATCGGCGCGGGTTCTGGCTTGTAATACGTCACCGGAAAATCCATAGGCCACGCAAATGTCACCATTGGCTAAATCGGTAATGTAACGCGATGAATGGAAATAGGTCACATAAGGACGAATTTTCTCAAGCAATTCACCTGCTTTTTCGTAATCTTCCGCTTTGGTGCTGTTAGGATCTAACCCTAAATAAATCAGGGCTTGAGGCACCATATCATCGGCAGAATCCAGCATCGCAAAGCCACATTTTGAAATTTTCTCGGCGTATTTAGGGTTAAACATCAACTCGAGAGAATCCAGCGGCGCGTCCTCACCCAATACGGCTTTGACCTTATCAATATTGTAACCAATACCGTTGGTTCCCCATAAATAAGGCACCGCATATTGATTACCCGGATCGGCCTTTTCCAAAAGCTTCATCAGCGCAGGATCGAGGTTATTAAAATTGGTTAGCTTAGCGCGATCTAAGGGTTTAAAGGCACCCGCTTTAATTTGCTTGGCCAAAAAATGATTAGAAGGGACCACAATGTCGTAACCGCTACGGCCAGACAACAACTTAGCTTCGACCACTTCGTTGCTGTCAAACACGTCATAAACGACGCGAACGCCAGTTTCTTTTTTAAAGTTTTCTAAAGTGTTTTCAGCAATATAATCGTTCCAATTATACATGCGCACCACTTCTTCGGCTTGAGCGGCGACACCGGTGAAGGCTGACGCCGTCACTAAAGCCAATGTGGTCATTTTATTAAATAGCTTCATGCTTTCTCCTTTCTCAGGTAGCAAAATTGCCTGTAACAATTTTGAATTGTGTCACCGCCCCACTGCACGGTTATTGTTGTTATTGTCGACTAATGCTACAGCTTAAAAACCGCATCGACAGTTTTTACAGCACGATTTTTACAGCACGACTCGCACGCGTTTGCCCAAAGATGCTGCCATTTGTCGGTATCAGATTTCATGCCAAATTAGTCATTTTACGTGAATGAAATATCAAACACCTTAATGAGCCCGCAATAAAACCTCTACATATTGCAACAATATGGCAAATGCCTCAAGTCCCTAATGCAACTGCTGAAAAATCTAAATGAAGTATTTTTTAATCTGACAAACAAACAGTTAGCCAAAGAAGCGATAACACCTAACCCGATAAAGCCCCGTTGGAACGCCAAACCATTACAGATAAAATGTCACTAAGCGATCCGCAAAATCCCCATGAGTGAAATAAAACAGCTAAAAGTGCATAAAACCTCAACAACCACTGCACTAAACCGAGACAGGTAAGTGTCTACACGCATGCCCGATAGCCCCTTAAATCTACATAGCCGCTAAATTTAAATGGCCCCTAAATCTAAATGGCCTTTAAGCTCAGTTCGCCGCCAAACACAGTCACATGTACTGCTGGGCCGATACGAGGCTTGCCATGTCATCAGCGCACCATTTTAGGGCCTGTCACCGCACCAAATGAGTGCAACACGTTGGCGATAACTCCTTGAACCCCTTGGCAAGAACTGTTGCCAAGACCTAGGTTTTGCAGTGCTATCCCCGCAAAACCTACTGATTAACGCCTTCGCCAGCGCAGCATTGGGCCGCGCTTAGCCAATTACACGCTGAGTAATAAAAACTCACGTTCCCAAGAACTCACCACACGGCGGAAATTCTCAAGCTCTGCCTGCTTCACGGCCACAAACCCCGTTGTAAAAGCCTCACCTAAGTATTCCTTACAGGCATCGCTTTCCTCCATGGCCGCCAACGCTTCTTCAAGGGTCAGAGGTAAGCAGTGGGGATTATTGCTGCGACTTTCGTTAGATTTACCCTGGACCGGCGTCGAAGGTTTTAGTTTTTCAACCATGCCGATATAACCACACAATAAACTCGCGGCTATGGCTAAATAACAGTTGGCGTCTGCACCGGGAATACGGTTTTCAATCCGGCGATTCTGTGGTGATGACTCAGGAATACGCAAACCACAGGTGCGGTTTTCAACGCCCCACTCGAGGTTGACGGGTGCCGAGGTGCCAGGCAAAAAGCGGCGGAAGGAGTTTGCATTGGGTGCCATCAATGGCAGCAACTCCGGAATAAACTTCTGCAATCCGGCGATATAGCTTAAAAATAGCGCGCTTTGGGTGCCATCTTCATTGGTAAAGATATTTTTACGCGTCTCTTTATCAATCACGCTCTGGTGAATATGCATGGCACTGCCAGGCTCATCCGTAACCGGTTTTGCCATAAATGTGGCGCACACATTGTGTTTTAACGCCGCTTCGCGCAGCGTGCGTTTAAAAATAAAGACTTGATCAGCAAGTGATAATGCATTCCCATGGCAGAAATTAATCTCCATTTGCGCCGGACCGTCTTCATGGATCAGGGTATCAATATCGAGGCCTTGCAGCTCACACCAATCATACATGTCTTCAAACAGAGGGTCGTATTCGTTAGCCGCATCAATTGAAAAGGATTGACGTCCCGCCTCAGGGCGGCCTGAGCGGCCAATGGGCGGCTTAAGGGGTAAATCATGGTCGTCGCTGCGCAGGGTCAAGTAAAACTCCATCTCCGGCGCAATCACGGGTTCCCAGCCTTGTTCATCATACAAGGATAAGACTTTTTTCAACACGTTACGTGGTGATAGCTCAATGGGATTGCCCATTCTATCGTAACAGTCGTGGATCACCTGCGCGGTGGCTTCAACTGTCCATGGCAACATAAACACCGCGTTTTCATCCGGCATACACACAAAATCAATGTCCGCATGATCAAGCAGGCTGTAATAGATTTCTTCATCCACGTAATCGCCGGTCACTGTTTGCAACAGCACACTTTCAGGTAAACGCATGCCCTTTTCATCGAGAAACTTATCGACAGGGGCAATTTTACCGCGGGCAATACCCGTCATATCACAAATAACACATTCGACTTCTGTGATTTTTCGTTCTTTTAAAAAAGCAATGAGCTTATTCATTTTTATTTCACTCGAGTTGTCGCCCTGCGTCGGCATGCGTCACCGAAGGCATTGAAAATAGACAGGTAAAATGGGTTATCCCCCACCTTCCATTCCGGATGCCATTGCACACCTAGGGCAAATTCTTTAGAACCAATAACGGAGAAAGCCTCCACCAAACCATCAGGAGCATAAGCTTCTGGCCGCAACCCTTCCCCAAGACGCTCCACCCCTTGGGTATGCACAGAGTTCACCTCTGCAGAGTCACGGCCCCATGCCTCGTAAATGACCCCCCCAGGCTCAACAGTAATACTGTGTGCAGGCCCATATTGCACCGCTAAAGCAGCGTTTTTATCTTCTCGATGTTCAATATAACTCCCCACCAGATGTAACTTTTGATGCAGACTGCCACCAAAAGCGACATTCATTTCTTGAAAACCCCGGCAAATACCTAATACCGGAACGCCGGCAGCAATGGCGGCCTTGATCAGCGGCAAGGTAGTCGCATCGCGTTTAGGATCGTGATGCGTACCGGGTTCACTCGGCTGACCGGCATACAGATGGGGCTCCACATTCGAAGGAGAACCGGTAAACAAAATACCGTCGAGGCGGGCTAAGATAAGTTCAATGGGCACATTCATTCCCAGTGAGGGAATGACCAAGGGCCAACCCTTAGCCCCATTCACCACACCTAAAAGGTATTTTTCACCGACAATATTAAAAGGATGTGCACCTAATTGTTGATTACAAGCAACAACACCTATGAGGGGTAACTCGACCGACATATTTCACCTTAGGGGGTTCATGTTACTAGCATAACGAACACTTTATGTTTAAATGTTCATTTTTTCACACAGTACACCGAATTTTATCCCTAAGCAAGAGGTTAAGCACTTGTTACGCGCGCATCCCAAAACAAACCAAGCTGGTACAAATACAATCCCAATATAACAATGTGTTAGCACTTATTTGAGCCACTGACAGGCCGTGACGTCCTTAAAATCCTGCGTCTAACAATGCGCTGACATCACCAAAACCCAAATTCACCCCTGCTAACAGGCGGATTTTTGACCAAAATTATTTACATGGCAATCGCGCCAGCCTATTGCCTTCAAGAGCCAGACATTCAAGAGCCAAACCTTCAAAAGCCAGAGCTTCTAGAGTCAGGTCTGCAAACTCTTGGCCAACGCGCTTCAAATCTCTTGTCCGGCTAGCTCAACCCCTTTGACCGACAAGAAATAGCTGATGGCAAAGTGGCAAAGTGATAAGACCATCGTGGATGACGGCCAGAGGCACTCATGCTTTAAGCGCCATGGGACAAATAGCCCGCTAAGCTTTACGGCGCCAGCGCAGCCCTTAACGACAGTTGAAGATGGTTACTTCAGGCCGATGTGGATGTCACTGAAGGTGAGCGTGGCTTAAAGGCGGGCCGCAGTGTAAAGGCCAGCTGTGGGTTAAAAGCGGGCCGCAGTGTAAAGGCCGACTACGGTTTAAAGGCAATGACAGTAAAAACGGTGGTGTAGTTTAGAGGAGGTAACTGTGGTTTAACGGCTGCTGTGGTTTGACGGCGACTGTGGTTTGACGACTGTTGTGGCTTAACACCACTGACGGGGTCATGCCCTGTAAACCACCCCACTGCAATTAGAGGTGATTTAAGGAAATGCAGTATTAGAAATTCGCCGGGGTGGTTGCGCTTACCAACAGGCAAGGTTCATCAAAGGGATTACGAAACCTGTGGGGTAATTCACTATTAAAGTAATAGCTATCCCCTGCGGCGATAATATACACCTCATCCCCCACGGTCAGCTCCAATCGACCTTGGATCACCATCGCCGCCTCTTCCCCCTCGTGGCGTAGCATTTCTTCGCCAGTATCGGACCCCGGTGGATAGGTTTCACTCATCACCGACATCGCACGATTGGGATAATCACGACCGATGAGTTTAAACTCCAAGGGCCCTGTGCCAATATCTAACAATTCATCCGCACGATACACCACCTTAGGCTCTGACTCCGGTGAAGCTTCAATTGAGAAAAAATCAACCAAAGACATAGGGATCCCCGACAGCACCTTTTTTAAAGAGCTGACCGATGGACTAACGCTGTTTTTTTCGATCATCGAAATCGTACTGTTAGTCACACCGGCACGTTTAGCCAACTCTCTCTGAGATAAGCCTTTCATTTTTCTAACAGTTTTTAAACTGGCGCCAATATCCAATTTTTATATCTCCCTAAAGATTCGGGACATCCCCATAAATGCCACACTCGCTGTTCAGGATAAACATCACCCCAAGCGCATGATCACCGCCAAAGCGGATGTTTTCACGCGTAGATTGTATTCTACAAAAAAAGCGTGTTAAATAAAATGAACACTTTTGTAGGGCTGAAGCAAAAGTGTGACGAGTATACTGAGACAAGTCCAATTTACAATAAAAACAATTTTTTGGAGCCATCATGGCCAGCAAACCTCCCGTGCACAGCGAGCAGTATCCCCATTCTTATTATGTTGACACCGCAAAAGAACTCCATCCCTACCCGCAGCTTGAAGGTGCCATTCAGGCCGACGTCTGCATCGTGGGGGGAGGCTTTAGCGGCATCAATACCGCCATCGAATTGGCCGAACGAGGATTAAGCGTAGTCGTGTTGGAGGCAAAACGCCTCGGCTGGGGGGCGTCGGGCCGTAATGGCGGCGAGTTAATTCGTGGCATTGGCCATGATCCGGCGCAATTTGAGCGCGAAATTGGCCCCGAAGGCGTCAAAGCTATCCAACAAATGGGCTTTGAAGCGGTGGATATCGTGATTAATCGCATCCATCAGCACCAGATTGACTGCGACTTACAGATGGGTTACTGCGATTTGGCGGTTAAACCCCGTCACCTGCATGAATTAGAAGAAGAATTTGCAGCGCTCAAAGCCTTAGGCTATCAAAAGCCCATCAAACTGTTAGGGAAATCCCAACTGGGCGAGGTGATAGGCTCAGACATCTACCAAGGCGCCCTCGTGGATATGGGCAGCGGCCATTTGCACCCACTCAATTTAGCGCTCGGCGAAGCCCGGGTTGCCCGTGAGCTTGGTGTGCAATTTTTTGAATACAGTGCCGCTGAAAAAATCATCAAGGGCAATCGCCCGAAAGTCATCACCCCTAAGGGCGAAGTGAGCTGCCAATACCTTGTGCTCGCAGGCAATGCCTACATTGGCCACAAGCTTGACAGTTACATTGGTGGAAAAGTCTTACCTGCGGGCAGCTATCTGCTGGCGACGGCGCCATTAACCCCAGCGCAGTGCGCGAGCATCATCCCGCAAAATATGGCCTTTGCCGATATGCGTATTGCCTTAGATTACTTTCACTTATCGGCAGATAGGCGCTTACTTTTTGGTGGCCTATGCACTTATTCTGGCAACGATCCTCGGGATATCGAAGCGGCGCTGCGCCCCAATCTGGAAAAGGTCTTCCCACAGTTAACTGGCGTTGCCATCGACTATGAATGGGGCGGCATGATCGGCATTGGCGCCAATCGCATGCCGCAAATTGGTCGCCTACCCGACGCCCCCAATATTTTTTACGCTCAGGCCTATTCAGGGCATGGCATCAATGCCACCCATATGGCGGCAAGACTGCTTGCTCAGGCAATTTGCCAACAGGCAGGACATTTTGATGTCTTTGCGAAAATTAAGCACATGACCTTCCCCGGCGGCCCAGCCCTGCGCTCGCCAATGCTGGCCGCTGGCATGCTCTATCACCGCTTTAAGGATTGGTTTTAGGACAAAGTTAAAGGCCGACGTTTCAAATTGAGTTGACGGTATTAGCGTTAAACATGTGGTCCACTGACGTTAAACAAGTGGTCCACTCGTTAACGCTTTCCCACAACGCTTAAGCGCTTCCCTCTCAAGCGTTGCTCCTTCGTGGTGGGCAATCGGCGTCCGAAATCATCGCGCTCAAACTGTCGGCACGGCCCCCTTTAGCCCAATGGCTCAGCTTTTACCCGCGCGGAGATGCGGCGCAATTGAGCTAGCGGCGCATTTTGCTAGCGGCACTGCAGCTCATGCCTCTAGTGAGTTGCAGGGGGCTCATTTCAGCTAGCACTCACATTCAATCGGCAAATCACTGCGACTGCCCCAGTCGGCCCAAGAGCCCGCATACAGCTGGCCGTTGGCATGACCGGCAGCATAGGAGGCCAGCAGTAAAATACACGCAGTGATCCCAGAGCCGCAGCTAAAAATCCTTACGGGTTTATCGGCGCCCAGTTCAGTAAAAATCTGCTGCAGTTCGCTCACCGATTTAAGCTTATCCCCACTAAGCACTTGTGCAAAAGGCAGATTCAACGCATGGGGGATATGGCCAGCGCGCACTCCGGGGCGCGGCTCACTCATTTGGCCTAAAAAGCGCGCGCTGGCGCGGGCATCGATAATCGCCGTATCTTCGTCGGTGATATTGGCCAGTACCTGAGCGGCATTAACAACCCGCTCAGGTTGATAACTTAATGCTTGAGTTAAGGATGCGGCGGACGTCTCCTGATAATCTCGCCCTAGCGTCTGGTAATGGGACGAGGTCAGGCGCGCTTCGGCCAACCACTGAGGTAAGCCACCATCGAGCACATACACGCGCCGAAAGCCCATCAACGTAAAGATCCACCAAGCCCGGGGAGATGAGTAAATCCCTTGGTTATCATAAACCACCACGGTACTGTCTGGCGTGATCCCCAGCTGCGCCGCCCCTTGGATAAACTGGGCGAATGTTGGCAAGGCATGGATTTGGCTGGAATGGGGGTCACAAAAGTCCTGTTCGACATCAAAGCGCCGCGAGCGAGGAATGCAAATCGGACTCTCATAGAGCCGCGGCACTTTTCCTATCACTGTCGCCATGCTGGCATCGAGTAAGACTAACTGTGGCTCATCCAAATGATCTTCTAGCCACTCTGTACTCACTAACGGATATTCCATCATGTGTCCTTATTCTATTATTGCATTGATATTATTATAAATATTGCCATGAAGATTGCTGAGCACTGCCAATGGAGCGAGTGTGCCAGAACATTGCCCTCGGCACCAAGTCGCCTTGCCTAAAAAATACGGCGATACCATGCAACTAAAATAGTACAGCGAACATCTACAGTTAAAAAAGCGTAATAAAATAATCTGTTAGCCAAAATATCAGGCATAGAGACAGGCAGTTATCCTAAAGCCGTGATCCCCTGCACAGTCGCAGAGTTCGCCTAAGCGACTTAAGGCCATTTACGGTAAACTGCCGGCATTCCCCCAATACATTGCCCATCATCAAAACAAAAAATGAGATAACTCAGTGGGTAAGGCTAAGGGATAACAACCAAAAACAGCACCTATAAATATCATCACCTACAAACAAAAAGGTACCCACACATGATAGGCACTCCCTACACTGAAGGCGCACGCCGCGCCATGTTGCTCGGTTGCGGTGAATTAGGCAAAGAAGTGGCCATAGAACTGCAACGCTTAGGCGTTGAGGTGATTGGCGTTGACCGTTACCCCAATGCCCCCGCCATGCAAGTCGCCCATCGCTCCCATGTCGTCAATATGCTCGATGCCAAAGCACTGCGCGCGGTAATTGAGTTAGAGCAGCCTCACCTTGTTATCCCCGAAATTGAAGCCATCGCCACCCAAACTTTGCTGGAGATGGAAGCCCAAGGGGTCAATATTATTCCCACGGCCCGCGCGACGCAGCTCACCATGGACAGAGAAGGCATTCGCCGCCTTGCGGCTGAAACCTTAGGTTTACCCACCTCACCCTATTTTTTCTGCGATACCGAGACCGAATTTAATGAGGCGGTTGCGCGCATTGGCATTCCCTGTGTGGTCAAGCCGGTAATGAGCTCATCGGGTAAAGGCCAGAGCGTTATCCGCAGCGCCAGTGCCCAGCATAGCGCATGGCAATATGCCCAAGAAGGCGGCCGCGCTGGCGGCGGGCGGGTTATCGTCGAAGGTTTTATCCCCTTCGATTATGAGATCACGCTGTTAACCATCAGTGCCGTCAACGGCATTCACTTTTGTGCCCCAATCGGCCACAGACAAGAAGATGGCGATTACCGTGAATCTTGGCAGCCACAGGCCATGTCCGCCGCAGTGCTCGAAAAATCCCAAGCGATCGCCAGCAAAGTGGTCGAGGCCCTTGGCGGTTACGGCTTATTTGGGGTGGAACTCTTTGTCAAAGGCGATCAGGTGTATTTCTCTGAGGTGTCACCGCGCCCGCATGATACTGGCCTTGTGACCCTCATCAGCCAAGATTTATCCGAGTTTGCTCTCCATGTCAGAGCCATTTTGGGTCTCCCGATCCCCAATATCCACCAGCATGGCCCTAGCGCTTCGGCAGTGATTTTGGCTGAAGGATGCTCAAACAATATCCGCTATCAAGGCATTGCGAGCGCATTGGAGGCGGTTAATACACAGCTAAGGTTATTCGCCAAACCGAGTATCGATGGCCGTCGGCGTTTAGGCGTCGCCCTCGCCCGCGATAAAGATACACAGAGCGCGATCCATAAGGCCCTCGATTGTGCCAGTAAGGTCAAAGTGATCTTCTAGGCACTGAGCACGCGTCCCTGACATGATATGAGGTGTTGCCTATGACAACCATTTCTCGCTTTTTATCGGGAGAGTCACCGGATAGCTTTGGTCGGAATATTGAACAATTCTATGGCTATAGCCACTTTTGGCTCGAGCATGACCATAAGTACATTCAAGTGTTGTTCCCGATTGATGAAGGCACTCAGTTTAACCGCCATGCGCCCTTAGTCAGTGCGGCAGATCGGGCACTGTTTGCCAATAGCGAAACGCTTAGGCAACATCATTTGCGAGCGCTCGATCTTATCTTAGGTTTTTGGGGCTTAGCTCGGCGCGGCGTGCAGATATACTCTCCTACGCCGCCAAATCCAGCAAGCCACCCTTGGCTAAAACGGCAAAACCATAACCAATTAAGAATGACGCGGGTGATCAGAAGTTTAAGCTTACTGGGTAACCAGCAGATCGCCGAAAATCTTGCACAATTTGTCATCGAAACCGCCAAGCAATTTGATTCGGTCTCGGAGCAAACGCAACACTATTGGCGCAGTGCATTAACGCGCCCGCCAATCGAGCCGCCAGGCTAAATCGCGATCACTTAGCCTGCGCTCACTTAGCCCACGCTCACATAAGCCTGCGCCCACTTAAGCTGCGATCCTGCGGCTTTGAGGATTTAAGCCTGCCCGTTCAAACCGCCGCGCTAAATACCCGCGGCGGTTTATCAGCCTTGCCGCTAGGCTAAGCCATCAGCCTTGCCCAATAATCCGTGACCCCTTAGGCGAAGCAGAGTAAACTAGCGCCCTTTTTGCTCGCGCCGCCCCTAACCCTAACGATATGTGCCCCTAACGAGATATGTGCTTTAGGCCGCCGGTATTGCCGCTGCTGATATAGGCCGCTGCTGATATAGGCCGCTGCTGATAAAGGCTTTCGCTAATACGGCAGCTTCGCTAAGGTGTAATGGCCGCGTTCTGGATATATTACCGCCATAATAGAACTGACTATGTCTAAGCTGCCTGACTGTTTTACGCCCTTTAGCCAAGCCATCGACACCGATGAGCTGCCGGCGCGTTTTACCTTTCCCTTTTACTACGAGCCGCATCCGCTGTGTATCCTCGCAGCCAAAGCGCTGCAGCAACACCTCGAAACCCAGACCGACTGGCAACATAATTTTGGCCTAACAGGGGAACTACAGGGCGCCATTGGTAAGATGTTTGGGGTACTGTTGGTGCAAACCGCCCAAGGAGAAGTTGGCTACCTTGCTGCCTTTTCGGGTAAATTAGCCGAGCAAAATCATTGGCCGCGCTTTGTGCCGCCCGTGTTTGATATGTTAGCTAAAGACGCGTTTTTTAAGGCCGAAAACCAGCAGATCAATCAGCTCAATCAACAGCTTTTGCTCCAAGAGCAGCACCCACAGATAGCGAAGCTCACCGCCGAGCTCAACGAGCTAGCGGCCAAAGCCGAAGTCGCACTTGCCACCCAGCGCCAACGGATGAGTGCTGGCCGTGAGCGGCGTAAAGCCCAGCGCCTTGAGCTTGCCGCCCAATTGACCGCCTCGCCGCCCACGGTCACTCTTGAAGAAAAAGCGCACATCGAGGCAATGCTCAGCCAACAAAGCGTCAATGAAAAAGCGCAATTGCGCCATCTCAAACACGATTGGGATGTGCAGCAACAGGCTGTGAGTCAGGCCTTAGCCCAGCTTATCGCCACGCGCGATAACCTCAGGCTTGAGCGCAAACAGCTGTCGGCGGCGCTGCAACACAAACTCTTTGAACAGTACCGTTTTCTTAACATTCTGGGGGCCGAAAAAAGCCTAAATAGCCTATTTAAGGACACCGTCGACCTGACGCCACCTGCGGGCGCAGGCGAGTGCGCGGCCCCCAAATTATTACAATACGCCTTTAAACACCGACTCAAACCCTTAGCCATGGCCGAGTTTTGGTGGGGCGCGCCGCCAAAATCTGCCATCCGCCAGCATAAGCAGTTTTATCCCGCTTGCCTGCGTAAATGCCAACCGATTCTGAAGCATATGCTGGAAGGATTGGCCGTCGATGATAATCCGCTGCGCATCAATCCCGCCGCAGAAAAGCCCCTTGAGATTGTCTATCAAGATGATGCGCTGGCGATAGTGAATAAGCCTGCCGAATTATTATCCGTCCCCGGGAAAGAGATTACCGACTCAGTGTACCTACGGATGCAACAAACCTTTCCAGAGGCAACCGGGCCGCTTATCGTCCATCGCCTCGATATGTCCACCTCAGGGATCATGGTGATCGCGCTGACCAAGGCGTCCCATAAACAGCTACAAAAACAGTTTATCCAACGCCGCATCACCAAGCGCTATGTGGCCTTGCTCGAGGGCAGTCCTAAAGCGCTACTCCAAGGCCAAAGGGAAGGCAATATCTCCTTGCCCCTGCGGGGAGATTTAGATGACAGACCAAGGCAGCTGGTTTGCCCACAATGGGGGAAGGCGGCGCACACCCACTGGGAGCTGAAGGAGATAGATGCCCACACAGGCAATACCCGGGTGTACCTCTATCCACATACGGGGCGCACCCACCAGCTTAGAGTGCACTGCGCCCACCATGAGGGCTTAGATGCCCCCATCGTGGGGGATGATCTCTATGGCAAACGCGCAGAGCGGCTGCATCTGCATGCCGATCTGTTAGCGTTTACGCACCCGCTCACAGGCCTGCCAATGCAATTTCAAGTCGACCCCGCGTTCTAATCCTTGAGGGCCCCGCAAACAGAGCGCTTGCGCCCCAACAGACTGGCGGCTTAAACGCTGCCGCATGGGCTCAGCAACCGCGCCCTTTACACCAAAAAGCCATGTTCACACAAGGCTGCATCACATTGAGCATGGGGGAAAATCAAGCTGCCTCAATGCGCTGCATGCCTAAGCATTTTCTGGCATAGTAGTGGCTTACTTGGCAAGGAGTTCACTTAAGTTTATGGGCAAGATGATAAAACACGCTTGGCAGCCGTGTCGCTGGCGCGTTAACCTGCGCCAGCTTAACTTAGGCCTGTTACTCTGCATCAGCGTAGCGCTAATGAGCGCCTGCCACCCACCAGCACCACCGCAATCCTTAACAAACTCACCCACGGCATCAGCCAGCCCCCTCACGCAAGAGGTGTATATTTGGCAGCGCCAATGGCGCCCAGCGCACCAACTCGCCCTCGAGCAAAGCCGAGAAAGCTTTCAAGGATTGCGA
>NZ_JBOFMC010000172.1:0-11739 GCF_051658185.1 Shewanella sp.
ACCATAGCGCCCGCACACATCGCACAAGGCTCTAAGGTCACATACAGCGTTGCACCAATAAGTCGATAATTTTCAACAACTTGCCCTGCCGCGCGTAAACAGAGGATTTCAGCATGGGCGCAGGGATCATGCTGGCTAATCGAGAGATTGTACCCCAGCGCAATTTGCCGACCATCTTTGACCAATACCGCGCCGACAGGCACTTCCCACGCCGCATCCGCTTTAGCGGCTTGAGCCATAGCCACTTGCATCCAGTGCTTGTCCTGTTCAACAACCAATTCCTGCTCCGTTTGCGCCACTCGTGCCGCTATCAAACCGTAAAAAATGGACCCGGATTATACCAGCCTATCCGCCGCATTTCACCGCGAAGTCAGCCTGCCAGACAGCCATAAAAAAAGGCGCGTTAAGCGCCTTTTATCGTCATGGAAATAGCTCACTCAAAAAGTGAGCTTATTTATTCGCCTATTCCCATTCAATCGTTGCTGGCGGTTTGCCAGAAATATCATATACAACCCGGGAAATGCCATCGACTTCGTTAATGATACGGTTGGACACTCGGCCTAAGAAATCATAGGGCAGATGAGCCCAGTGAGCCGTCATAAAATCAATGGTTTCAACGGCGCGCAGTGATACCACCCAGTCGTATTTACGGCCATCACCCATAACCCCTACAGAGCGCACGGGTAAAAACACGGTAAAGGCTTGGCTCACTTTGTTGTACAGATCCGCTTTATGCAGCTCTTCGATGAAAATCGCATCGGCGCGGCGCAGTAAGTCACAGTATTCTTTTTTCACTTCACCGAGGACGCGCACCCCAAGACCTGGGCCAGGGAATGGGTGACGATAGAGCATATTGTAAGGCAAACCTAACTCAAGACCGATTTTACGTACTTCATCTTTAAAGAGTTCACGCAGCGGCTCAACCAAGCCAAGTGCCATATCATCCGGTAATCCCCCGACGTTATGGTGTGATTTGATCACATGGGCCTTACCTGTCGCGCTGCCTGCCGATTCAATCACATCGGGATAAATCGTGCCTTGGGCTAACCATTTCGCGTTAACGCACTTTTTCGACTCTTCATCGAAGATCTCAACAAACACTCGGCCGATGATCTTACGTTTTGCTTCAGGATCGGCTACGCCTTTCATCGCATCAAGGAAGCGGTTTTCAGCGTCCACATGCACAATGTTCAGTCCAAAATGATCGCCAAACATTTCCATGACTTGCTGAGCTTCGTTTAAGCGCAGTAGGCCGTTATCGACAAATACACAGGTGAGTTTTTTACCGATCGCCCGGTGCAATAACATCGCCACCACGGAAGAATCGACACCGCCTGACAGGCCTAAAATCACTTCATCGTCGCCGATTTGCTTTTTCAAACGCGCGATCGCATCTTCGATAATCGAAGATGGTTTCCAGTTGGCAGCGCAGCCACAAATGTCCAAGGCAAAGTGCGACAACATCCGCATACCTTGACGAGTGTGAGTCACCTCAGGGTGGAACTGAACCCCATAAAAACGTTTGGCTTCGTTGGCCATTGCCGCATAGGGGCAAGTATCGGTTTTAGCGACCGCCACAAACCCTTCAGGGATCGCCGACACTTTATCGCCATGGCTCATCCACACATCCAGCAGTGGCTTACCTTCGCTGCTGACGGCATCTTCAATATCATTAAACAGGGCCGATTTTGCGAGCATTTCGATTTGCGCATAACCAAACTCGCCTTCGCCAATGCCTTGGATCACCTTGCCGCCTAATTGCTCTGACATGGTTTGCATGCCATAGCAAATCCCTAACACCGGGACGCCAGCATTAAACACATATTCAGGGGCACGGGGCGAGTTTTCTGCGGTCACACTTTCAGGGCCGCCAGCGAGGATGATGCCATTCGGGGCAAACTCACGGATCTGGGCTTCGGTGACATCCCAGGCCCATAATTCACAGTAAACGCCAATTTCACGGATACGACGGGCAATCAGTTGCGTGTACTGAGATCCAAAATCGAGGATCAGTATCTTATGCTCATGAATATCGCTCATGGATAACCTTTATCTTTTTTATGATTAAACGTAACTCAACATCGACCATGTCAATCTTGAGGGGCAGTACAGCGATGAGTCACGGGGCGGCTTATTGCCGCCCCGTGATGATCTGTGCTTAAGAGCCAGAACGGTAGTTCGGTGCTTCTTTGGTGATTGTCACATCGTGCACATGGGACTCGCCCATGCCCGCCGAGGTCACCTTCACAAATTGGGCTTTTTCATTAAGCTCACTGATCGTCGCGCAACCCGTTAAGCCCATGCAAGAACGCAAACCACCCATATGTTGATGGATGATTTCTTTCAGCTTGCCTTTATAAGGAACGCGGCCTTCAATGCCTTCTGGCACCAGCTTGTCTGCGGCATTGTCGGTTTGGAAATAGCGATCAGAAGAACCTTGTGACATCGCCCCTAAGGAGCCCATGCCACGATAAGATTTATAAGCACGGCCTTGATATAGCTCAGTTTCACCCGGCGCCTCATCGGTGCCAGCAAACATCGAGCCTGCCATGATACACGAAGCCCCTGCCGCTAAGGCTTTGGCTAAATCGCCAGAGAAGCGCACGCCACCATCGGCAATCACTGGAATACCTAAGCCTTTTACGGCTTCAGCGGCATCCGAAACGGCAGTAATTTGTGGTACGCCCACACCCGTGACGATACGCGTGGTACAGATAGAGCCAGGGCCAATCCCTACTTTAACGGCGTTGACGCCCGCTTCAACCAGCGCTAAAGCGCCTTCTGCGGTAGCCACGTTTCCGCCAACAATTTGTAAATCTGGGTATTTAGCGCGGGTATCACGAATGCGCTGTAACACGCCTTCGGAGTGGCCGTGGGAGGAATCAATCAGCAGTACATCAACGCCCGCTTTCACTAACGCATCGACACGTTCCTCATTACCAGGACCGGCCCCCACTGCGGCGCCTACACGGAGACGACCTAACTCATCTTTACAAGCGTTAGGCTTACGCTCGGCTTTTTCGAAATCTTTAACGGTGATCAAGCCTTTAAGCTTAAAGTTATCGTCAACCACTAACACTTTTTCAATACGATGTGAGTGCATTAACTTTTGCACTTCATCTAATTTAGTGCCTTCAGCCACGGTCACTAAACGCGCCTTAGGGGTCATCACCTCTTCAACGGTTTTACTCCAATCGGTCACAAAACGCACGTCACGGCCAGTAATAATACCAACGAGTTCATGGGCTTCATTTACCACTGGGTAACCGGCAAAACCATTTTTTAAGGTTAATACTTTTAGATCCGCTAACGTGGTTGAAGGGGTAACCGTCACAGGTTGCTGCACTACGCCAGCTTCGTAAATTTTTACCTTACGCACTTCTTCGGCTTGCTGCTCAATACTCATGTTTTTGTGGATAAAGCCAAGGCCACCTTCCTGTGCCATTGCAATCGCTAAGCGGGCTTCAGTCACGGTATCCATTGCTGCGGACACGAGGGGAATATTCAGTTCAATGGTGTTGGTCAGGCGAGTTTTGAGAATGGCAGTATTGGGGAGTACAGTTGAATGCGCAGGAACCAGTAATACATCATCAAACGTTAGCGCTTCTTTTATTAATCGTAGCATCGGCAACATCTCCCTAGTTGAGTAGGATTTAGAGGTGAAATATTGCGGCGGGATTATACCTTGCAAATCAGGGACGGTAAATGGAAAATAGTGAAAAAGACCCATTTGCGCGAGAAAAACCATGCAAATCCCTAAAAACACTGTTTATACCGTTTCACGCCTCAATGGCGAGGTCCGGCAACTTCTCGAAGGACAATTGGGAAAAATCTGGCTCAACGGCGAAATATCTAACTTTTCCTCCCCAAGCTCAGGCCATTGGTATTTAACGTTAAAAGATCATTACTCCCAAATTCGCTGTGCCATGTTTAAGGGCCGCAATCAAAGCGTGAGCTTTAAACCCGTTAATGGCCAACAGGTATTAGTCAAAGGCGCAATTAGTGTGTACGAGCCCCGCGGGGACTACCAGCTGTTAATTGAGTCCATGTTACCTGCGGGTGAAGGATTACTGGCCCAGCAATTTGAGACCCTTAAACTCAAACTGGCCGCCCAAGGCTTATTTGCCGCCGACACCAAAAGGGCCCTGCCGAAAAATATCCAGCGAATTGGGGTGATCACCTCACCCACTGGGGCGGCGATCCGCGATGTGTTGCATGTGCTCGCAAGGCGCGATCCTTCCATTGAAATCATCATTTATCCCACTCAAGTGCAAGGAGATAATGCGGATCATCATATTTGCCAAGCGATCAATATCGCCAACCAACGCCTTGAAGTGGATGTATTATTGCTCACCCGCGGTGGCGGTTCCCTTGAGGATTTATGGTGTTTTAACAGCGAAGCCCTCGCGCACACTATCTACAATAGCGCACTGCCAATTGTGAGCGCCGTCGGTCATGAAATTGATACCACCATCAGCGATTACGTGGCCGATATTCGCGCCCCGACGCCCTCTGCGGGGGCGGAGTTACTCTCCCAAGACCGCGCCGCCAAAGCGCACACCTTGGCGGCAGTACAGTCACGTTTGCAGCAAGCGGCCAAACATTATCAACTAAAAACCGAGCAGCGTTTACGCACGTTAGAGCATAGATTGCAGCGCCACGAGCCCAAACGTCGCATGCAGCAATTAACCCAGCGCTTCGATGAGCTGCAGTTACGCCTAAACGCTGCCCTGTCGGAGCGATTGCATCGACTGAGCCGCCGTCAACAATCACTGTCTAATCGTCTTGAGCAGCAATCCCCAAAACATAAGCTGATGCTTGAGGCCAGTCGGGTTGAGTATCTGGCAAACCGCCTCCAAACAGCCATGCACGACACTCTCAGCCACAATGAGCAGCGAATAAAATACGCAGCCCATCAACTTGACACCGTCAGCCCACTCGCCACCCTAAGCCGTGGCTACAGTATCACTACGGATGCACATGATCATATTATTGATTCTATAGATAAACTCGAAGTCGGCGATCGCCTGCAGACTCGCCTGCGCCATGGACAAGTGACCTCAACGGTGACCCACATCAGCCCCATTGAACTCACCAAGGCTGCCACATAGCCTGCACTCGCCCTATCAAATCCAGGGTGGGTGAATTTAACCATCGACCTCGCCTAATTCGCGCCCATGCCCCCATGCCAGGATCATCCACAGGCTAAAAACAACAAAGGAGCCAAGAGGCTCCTTTGTGACATCACGGCAGATCAACAACGACGATTATTTACCTTTGCGATCTTTGATATGGCTCAGGGCACGCTTACGGCGACGCTCTTGGCTCATGGTTAACTTTTCAACTTTGTTTTCAAAAGGATTATCCCCCTCTTGGAAACGCAGCTGGATGGGCGTGCCGACCACTTTTAATGAGCGGCGGAAATAGTTCATCATATAACGCTTGTAGGAATCCGGCAGTTTACTCACCTGATTACCATGGATAACCACGATCGGCGGGTTGTAGCCGCCTGCATGGGCGTATTTCAGCTTCACCCGACGACCATTCACCAATGGTGGCTGATGATCGTCCTGCGACATTTGCATAATACGTGTCAACATTGAGGTACTGACGCGGCGAGTAGCACTGTCGTAGGCTTCTTCAATGGATTCAAATAAATGGCCAACACCGGTGCCATGCAATGCCGAAATAAAGTGAATACGGGCAAAATCGATAAAGCCAAGGCGACGATCAAGCTCACTCTTCACCCGATCTTTAACCCCTTGGTCGATACCGTCCCACTTATTGACGGCAATCACTAAGGCACGCCCCGCATTCAGCGCAAACCCTAATAAACCTAAGTCTTGCTCGGCAACCCCTTCACGCGCATCAATAATAAGCAGCACCACGTTAGCATCTTCAACCGCTTTTAAGGTTTTGATAACAGAGAACTTTTCAATCACTTGGTGCACCTTGCTACGGCGGCGCACCCCTGCGGTATCAATGATGACGTATTCGCGACCTTCACGCTCCATCGGAATGTAAATACTGTCGCGCGTGGTGCCCGGCTCGTCATATACCACGACGCGCTCTTCACCTAAGATACGGTTCGTTAAAGTCGATTTACCGACGTTTGGCTTACCGATAATCGCCAGCTTGATAGGCAATTCCTGCAGGCGCTGCTGCTCAGCTTCAGCCTCTTCTTCGGTGTATTGGCGCTCATCGGCCTCTTCCTCTTCGCCTTGGCGCACAATGCCCATCGCTTCGGCGTAAGGTGTCAGCGCGTACTCAATCATGTTAGACACACCGCGCCCTTGGGCTGCCGCCATTTGGTACACTTCCCCTAAGCCTAGGGACCAAAATTCACCGCAGGCGGAGTCGGCATCAATACCGTCAACTTTGTTGGCTACCACAAAAGTGGTTTTTTCACGGCTACGCAAGTGCTGTGCTATCGACAGATCCGCAGCGGTTAAGCCCGCGCGGGCGTCGGTCATAAATAATACGACATCGGCCTCTTCAATGGCGGCTAAAGATTGCTCCGCCATTTTGGTTTCGATCCCCTCTTCCGTGCCGTCGATACCGCCAGTATCCACCACAATGAATTCATAGCCGGATAAAAATGCGCGACCATATTTACGGTCACGAGTTAAGCCAGGAAAGTCAGCTACCAGCGCATCACGCGTACGCGTAAGACGATTAAACAAAGTGGATTTACCGACGTTCGGCCGACCAACAAGGGCCACTACAGGGATCATGATTTTGCCTCTAAAAAACTTTTCAATAAAAAGCCCCCGGAACACACGTCCAGGGGCTCATAAGGATAGCACTTTTCGCTAGGGAAGTGTTACAACCGCTAATTTTCCACTGCGTCCTTGAACATAAATTTTATCATCCACCACTAATGGCTGGCTGAACAAACCATCGCTATCGACTTGCACGCGACCCACAATGCTCCCTGTACTGCGGTCGATAAAGTGTAAATACCCCTCAAAATCCCCCACAACCAAGTAGTCTTTATAGACTGCCGGTGAAGTCAATGTACGATTAGCGAGTTCAGAATTACTCCAAAGCTCGAGGCCATTACGGCGATCAACAGAATAAATACGACTATGATCATCAACTAAAAATAAGCTTAACCCAGCCGATTCCAACTCGTTAAAACTTGAATACTTTCGTGTCCACACGACTCGGCCGGTACGCAGTTCCATCGAGACCAAGTTACCGTTGTAACTAACCGCATATAAATTGTCACCCAGGATCAGCGGTGTCATATCGACATCAGCCATACGAGTAAATTCATTGCCGCCAGTAGGATTATAAATGGCCTGTTCCCAAGCCGCTTGACCATTATTTTTGATCACCACGGCCACTTTGCCATCGGCGGTGCCGATAAAAAATCCGCCCGCCTCATAGGCTGCCGACCCCGTACCACGCAATGTGAGATTAGGCAGCTGCATTTCATAAACCCACAGCTTTGCTCCGGTATCGACATTAAATGCTTCGAGGGATCCCTTGCTGGTGCTCACCACCACGACATCATCGCCAACGGTGGGTTTAGACAGTAACTCACCGCCTGCGACCACATGCCATAACACTTGGCCATCGGCAGCATTCAGTGCGGCTAAGAGCCCACTTTCGCCACCCACAAAAATCTTGTCCCGGGCGGCAGTAATCCCTGCCGCGATGCGCGCGCCTTTATTTTTGGCTAAGGCATTATCACGAAACTCTTCGCTGAAATCTTTGCTCCAAACCCGCTCACCTGTGGCTTCATCGAAGGCAACCACCTCACCATAGCGATCTGCGGCAAAAATTTTACCGTAACGCACCGCTGGCATTAGGCGTGAATAATAATCTCCCACGCCATCACCAAAGGAGGTGCTCCAACTCACCTCAGGGAACACGGTCGCCTGAATAGCAGTTAACTCACTCACAGGTTCGTCTTCAACATCACTCGACGAACAAGCGGACAACATGGCTAGACTGAGTCCAGCGGCCAGCAGGTTTTTGCACCAAGACTTCATCAAGGGCTCCCTTATGCTTGATTTAAGTTATCAAGTTTGATTTTAAGCGCGGGGCTAGTGATGACACCGCCATTGTCTAATGCGCTTTGATAGGCGGCTTTGGCTTTATCAAGCTCGCCCTTACGCACGAGGAAATCCCCTTTTAACTCTTCCCGTTGCGCGGCAAACGCCTTGTCGGTGACCAGCTCTAGGGTGGCTAATGCCGTATCGATTTGCCCCTGCTCAGTTTGAATGCGTGCTAAGCGCAGATTGGCAATCATATCTAAACCTGCACCTGGTTTGGCGGCAATCACCTTCTTAAGCGCCGCTTCGGCCTTGGCATAATCTTTAGTTTCAACCGCGGTTTTCGCCACGATCAAATCTAACAGCGCCGCATAACCTTGCTGATCATGATTTTTAGTAAACTCTGCAACACCGGCCAACATGGCCGCATCATCGGCGGACTGGGTGATCAAGCCTTGAAACGCCTGCGATGCTTGTTCTGCTTTAGCAATTTTGACATCGGAATAATAATTCCAACCGTATAACCCGCCTAAGCCAACAACAGCACCGATAACAATAGAGGTTCCGTAATCTTTCCAAAATTGCTTAATAGCATCAACTTGTTGTTCTTCTGTGCTATAGATTTCCACGCGCACGTCCCCTTATTATCAGTTTACTTAAGTGCCTGTTGTGCTAAAAATGCACTTAATGCATTTCGAGCAACCCGTTGTTGTTCGTTATTATTGCGTAAATATTTAATCGTAACAGTGCCTTCGGCGAGTTCTTCTTCACCGATCAGCAAAGCCACCGTGGCACCGCTTTTATCGGCGCGCTTCATTTGCTTTTTCAGATTGCCGCCACCACAGTGACTCATCACTTTGAGGTTTGGCAGGTCCGCACGTAATTCCTCAGCGACCTTGATGGCCTCAATCAGGCAAGCATCTGTCATGGCTGTAACATACACATCGACGGCAGCGGGAATGTCTTTGGTTAATTCAAGGGTTTCGAGCAACAGCACAATACGCTCCAGCCCCATGGCGAAGCCAACGGCAGGGGTGTCTTTCCCGCCCAACTGAGCCACTAAGCCATCGTAACGGCCACCCGCTAAAACGGTTCCCTGTGAGCCTAAACTTGAGGTTACCCACTCAAATACCGTGCGATTGTAATAATCTAACCCACGCACGAGACGCGGATTAATGGTGTATTGGATACCCACGGCATCTAAGAGTTCACGTAGCTGTGAAAAATGTGTCTTGGACTCCTCGCCCAGAAAATCCATCAACTCTGGCGCATTGGCTAAAATGGCTTGCACATTAGCATCTTTAGAATCCAATACCCGCAGGGGGTTAGTGTACATGCGGCGTTTGCTGTCTTCATCGAGCGACTCTTTGTGCTGCTCTAAAAACGCAATTAATGCCTCACGATACACCGCGCGCTCAGCAGGATCACCTAAGGTATTGAGTTGTAATGATACATGCTCACTGATCCCCAGTTTTTCCCAGAGACGGGCGGATAACATTAATACTTCAGCATCAATATCTGCGCTGCCAATGCCGTACACTTCCACGCCAAACTGGTTAAATTGGCGATAACGCCCCTTTTGTGGACGCTCATGACGGAACATGGGCCCCATGTACCACAGGCGTTGCTCTTGGTTATACAACAGGCCATTTTCGTTACCGGCGCGCACGGTAGATGCCGTACCCTCAGGACGCAAGGTGAGGCTATCCCCATTGTTGTCGGCAAAGGTGTACATTTCTTTTTCAACAATATCAGTTACTTCACCGATAGAGCGTTTAAAAAGATCGGTATTTTCCACTATAGGAGTGCGGATTTCACTGTAACCGTAGGCGCTTACGCTTAAACGCAGCACTGCTTCCACTTTTTGCCATAGAGGACTTTGAGTTGGCAGAATGTCATTCATTCCGCGAATCGCTTGGATCTGTTTTGCCACTGGGTCGACTCGTCTGATGTTGCTAAATTAATAAAAAATGTCAGGCATTATAGGCTTTTCACCCGCAAACGTAAAATGGCCCCGTCCGTTTCGCGGCCTAGCTCAAAGCCTCTAGTATCATCACGTTGATCTACGTGCAGATTTTACTCGGTTGCGTCTTTTATTTGGATACGGTTAGCCATTTGCAATGCCTTGGCACGAATTTTTGCTTCGAGGGAATCGACCAGGTTGTCGTTATCAAAACGCTCTTTTTGCCGTTCACCCTCATCGTAATAACCACTCTTGCGATGACCGCCGGTTAAACCGATATGCGACACTAACGCTTCACCCGGGCCATTGACCACACAACCAATAATAGAGACATCCATCGCGGTGGTCACATCTTCGAGGCGGCGCTCTAACTCATTGACAGTACTTATCACATCAAACTCTTGGCGCGAGCATGACGGACAGGCGATAAAGTTAATACCACGGCTACGAATGCGTAGTGACTTTAAGATATCAAAGCCAACCTTAATCTCTTCCACAGGATCGGCCGCTAAGGAGATACGCAAAGTATCACCAATGCCTTCAGCAAGCAGCATACCAAGGCCCACAGCCGATTTGACCGCGCCAGCACGGGCGCCGCCCGCTTCGGTGATGCCTAAATGCAGCGGTTGACGAATTTGTTTTGCCAATAAACGATAGGATTCAACGGCAAGGAACACATCGGAAGCTTTAACGCTTACCTTAAATTGATCAAAGTTTAATCTGTCGAGAATATCCACATGGCGCATCGCAGACTCAAGCAGGGCCTCGGGCGTTGGCTCCTTGTATTTATCCATGAGATCTTTTTCTAATGAGCCACCGTTCACGCCAATGCGGATCGGAATATTCTTATCGCGCGCGCATTCGACTACGCTGCGGATCCGTTCTTCATTACCGATATTCCCTGGATTGATGCGTAAACAATCGGCGCCGTATTCGGCCACTTTTAATGCGATACGATAATCAAAATGAATATCAGCGACTAAGGGCACCTTGACCGCTTGCTTAATCAGCTTAAACGCTTCTGCCGCGTCCATCGTCGGTACGGAGACGCGCACTATGTCGGCACCCACTTTTTCTAAGGCCCGAATTTGCGCGACCGTGGCCTCAACATCGGTGGTCTTCGTGTTCGTCATCGACTGAACCGCAATCGGCGCCCCATCACCAATCGGTACATTACCCACATAAATGCGGGTGGAAGGACGTCTTTTTATGGGATTTTCATGATACATACTTAATACACTCTATTTCGGTACGTTTGCTGCGCCCGTTAGTCAAGTTACGCCTTAGGAAGCGTTAAACGAGCCACTCGGCCTTTAGGAAAATCGGCCAGACTCACCGTTTGACCGTCCAAACTAAAATGAGTCACCACATGGGGCGCGCCTAAAATCACTTTAAAGGGGGCCACACCACTGACTTGAATATTCGCACCAGCACCACTGACCCCATCGACTAACACTTTCCCTTTCGCGTCGAGGATATTAATCCAGCAATCACCGGAGAGTTGAATATTGAGGCTAGATTGCCCGGGGATAGTGGCGACTTGAGTCGAAGCTAAATTGGGGTGATTGGTGTTAGCCGGGTTATTAGTGTTAACCGGATTAGTGGTGTTCACTGAACCATTAGCAGGACTGTTCGTGCTGGGCTGAGACGTCGTCACTGGCTGCGAAGAGGCTGCGGGGTTAGCAGAGCTCGGCTGATTAGCCATCCCCGCGCCCTGAGTCGGCGCCGCATTGGCAGTCGCTGTATTGGCATTTAGCCCTGCAGGATCCACCG
>NZ_JBOFMC010000173.1:0-1166 GCF_051658185.1 Shewanella sp.
CTCAGGAGTAAACTCCCTTGTGCTGCCGCTCGACTTGCATGTGTTAGGCCTGCCGCCAGCGTTCAATCTGAGCCATGATCAAACTCTTCAATTAAAGTTTTGGTGAAACCCGAAGGTTTCGGCTCAATGAATTCTGATTTTTTGTTCCCACGCTTCCTATAAAGGAATGCAGAAACAAACTGTACATATTGCTATGAACACTCTTCATCATTGATTTAATTCTTTGATTACTCGCCAAACGGCAAAGTAATTTCGATTAACTCAACACCTGTGAGTGTCCACACAGATTTGCTTGATAAATTGTTAAAGAGCAAAGTTAACCGCGTACTTCACGATTAACCGTTGACCCCGCTGGGTCAGTGGTTGCGCATTATAGGGATGTCAGGATTTACTGCAACCCCTTTTTGTCATCAATTCGCATAAACCGCGCCAACTGCTTACATCTTGCGCAATCAGGCTAATTAAACAGCTAATTCACGGTTTAGATGGCCATGGGTTAAGGATCTTGGCGCTTTTCTGTCATTCAGTACGGTAACGTCTGCTGAGATGTTATAAGTGCCAAACCGATGGCTGCGGCTGACGGTGCCAGCCTGCAACGACTTTAATCAATCACTGCTATGTCATTCATCACGGTTATATTCGTGGCCGAACTTTAGTTAACCCAAAAACTCGCTTATGTGAACGCAGTTAACCCTGTCGTCACGCTAGGCTATAGACTTTTTAGGTAATCAGGAACTGCTGCAATACTCCCGAGCACCACCGACGCATCGGTTGTCACGCCGATTTCTTTACCGGTACGGACTAAAATGCGCGTAGGCACTCCAGCAGCCTTGGCTGCTTGCATATCTTCGGCTTTATCGCCAACCATGACTGACTGGGATAAATCAATTTTCAAAAATTTTGCCGCGTCGTTAAGCATGCCAGGTTTAGGCTTGCGGCAATCACAATCGACTTTATAGTCACCCACGCCTTTTTCGGGATGGTGTGGGCAGTAATAGATCCCATCAAGCTCGACGCCTTTATCGGCAAAATTCCAATCCATCCATTCCGTTAAACTATGAAATTGCTCTTCACTGTATAGACCTCGAGCAATACCCGATTGATTGGTCACCACCACCAGCTTATAACCCATTTGCTTGAGTGCAATACAGGCATCAAATACTCCT
>NZ_JBOFMC010000174.1:0-2984 GCF_051658185.1 Shewanella sp.
CAGATCCCCAATTGAGTTAACGCGACTAACATCAATCATCACTCACCCCCAGCCATTGCGATTGATTTAAATCGAATGTGACTGACTCGCCATCAGCCAAGGATAGATATTCCTCTATCGCCTGACGCGCCTCATCAAATCCGTAGCACAACGCGCAAAAGTAGCCGTTCTGAGTAAGACGGTTAAGCCGCGCCACTTGGTTAGCGCTCGCTTTGTTCTTGCCGTACTTCAATTCAATGCGAATGCCATGATAAACGCCGCGCACTACATCGCCTGTTACATCTGGATAGCCGGACTTCACGCCCTCGTCATACAAATCGTTAGCCGTCTTATTGCTGCGCAGGCCGCCCATGGGGTTAGCGGTAAAGTCGTCGTATACTTCTGGATGGCAGCGATAGAGCCAATCAAAGAGCATCACTTGCTCCCAATGCTCATGATTAGCGCTTAGCTTACGGCCTCGATACTCGCCACCTTCACGCAGTACAGGATTAGCGGCCAGCCTTGCTAATGCGACAGCGTGCGGGTTTGAGTCTTTAGTTTTAGCTTTAGCCTTGGACTTGCTTAATAGCGCATTATCGCCACCAAGTACCGCCACGCTATATGGCCGCCCTGAGCCTGAGCGACCGCCGTTCTTACTCCACACTGCCTGTTTCGCCAAGTAGCCCTGCAAAAACTTTTCATCAAAGGCCATGACAACCTCCTTTGCTGACTGTTAAGCACAAACAAGGCGATTCCATGCTAGCCAAGTACGCCTTGGCCGCCTCGTCGCTAAAGTGATTGCAAAGTTTGTCACGGCCACAACCATCAAGCCTAGCGGCCGCCATATCTAACGCCTTGCCAGCCTCTTTAAGCGCCCGATCCTTTTTCTTTAATAGCAGCAACAGCCGCTTAATATCCTCGTTATTATTCGTCATTGCGCTAGTCCCTAATGAGTCAGTATCTTTTCCCAGCTACAATGCTCACAATAATCCGAGACTGGCTGCGAGCCGCCATTGTCGGCAAATTTAGCGTATTCAGGATGGCTTTCAGGGATATGCACGGCCTCAAAGCACATATCGCACATATACAATTGCGCCTTGGCCTTTTTCCCCTTGAGAAAAAACCGCGTTTCAAACTGTACTTGGCTAAGCGGCTCACCATTAGCGCCATAGCGGTTGTTACGAATGCAGTCATCAAACGACCCGTGACCGAGCGAATGCCCGTTAGCCTTAGCAAGCGCGATCAGGTTAACGACGTGGTTAACACCTTCGCTATCATCCGGCGCTATGGCCAATTCGTCGATTAAATAGGTCTTAGCCCACTTCTCCGTGAATGAGCCACCTACAATTAGCTCGCCCTTGGTCACATCAAACAGCACAAAGCGGCCTTTGAAGTGAAGTAAGGCAAAATTGCGGCTTGGTAAATCATCTACTTCTATAAACATGGTTGGTTCCCTTTTTTTTGTAACACTCTACGGCCTAGGTATCAGCCGCATCACTGCTTACTCGATTACTTGTTCCTCATAGACAGGATAAGCCCCGAATATCGGATAAAAATAGGTATGTAAGTCGGTCACAACTCCGCTTACTAATTCAAGATCAGCCGCTAACACTAAATTTCTAGCATCCTCGATTGTTCCATCGCAATCGTCGGCTATATCGTCCGAGTTTAAATGCCATTTCATCCCCGTTATTTTTTCAACGCCATGGAACATCGCGGTAAAGGCATTAGAGAATGACAGCTCAATACTGGCTACGTTTAAACGGTCATTTTTAACTGAATTTGCAACGCTGGCGTGCGACGCCTCGAATCCGGCAAACCGCACCTTTTCACACTCATTGCTAGTAGTGACGCTATGCCCAGCACTAAACACAGGCGTTACGCGACCATCATTAACCATGGCTTGATTTGCTAAACTAATGCGATCACACACCTCTTGCGGGTAGCCAGTCACCACGCCATTAAAACCGACAAAATCCAACACCTCAAACGGCATGATCGGCAACGAACCCAACGCACGACGTAACAAGTAAGTCATATCATCTACATCAGCGCTATTGCTCGTGAACACAGCCATAAGCTGTTTGGACGGCAACACCATCATGCTCAATTCCCGATAACGAATAGGCGCGTTAACGGCCATGGCCTCGATAATATTCATTTCCAATTCGTGCTTTTCTTTACCACGCACAAAACGTACTTCCCGCTTTTGGATCTCATCTATTTCGCTCTTTAACTTGCGGCGCACACAATCCGACGGGATAACCCTTGCTTCCATACCAACTTTAAGACAAAAGCCACCAGCATCAGGATTAGCAGCAAAACCGCCAACGGTATGCACCAGCGGGGCATCACCACCAGCCATAACAGGCACGAACCCCATCGCCTTAATACCGCCTAAGCTCGATTCAAGCCCTTTCAAACGGCATTGCTCAACGGCTTGCGATACAGATTCATAGGTCACATTGAATCCGTCACGGATAAAATAGAGCATCATCGCCTTGGGAAAATTACTGTTTTTTGCCATTACTACCTGCCTTTTCGTTTGCGGCTTGCTGAGGTTCGATTGGTTAACACGCTTAATCCGGTTGAGGTCTTTTCGCGCGATAGCGCAATTAGGCGCTTGTTCGTCAAAATTCGGTTTTCGTCGTAGTTGGTACAGCGTGCGATCTCCGATGTAATAGCACGACAACGCCCTATTGCCTCGTTGCACGCTTTGGCGTTGTACTTCATCAGCTCCGTGACAATTTGCGAGCACTCAGGCTTGCTTGGGCAAATGATTTGATGGCCGCGCTGACTTAATCCGGCAATTTTCGGCAAGATAAGATCCCGTTCCCCGCTCTCATTTGAATCCTGCCCCACCGCTACAATGCAGCACACGCCTAAGTGCGTCGTCCACAGTCCCAATGGGTACTCAGTATCAATTGAGGCGTTTTCAGCATCGCCAAGCTTAAGGACTTTCTCTGGACTGAATGAATACAACGACAGGAAGCCGCCTTTAAGCT
>NZ_JBOFMC010000175.1:0-5159 GCF_051658185.1 Shewanella sp.
CGATGCCACTCCTTCGCGCAGGCCTAAATTGTGACTATCTCACTGGCCGTCAAAAGAACGACTCATTGGCCTCTGCCATGGCTTTTAAGCGTGCGCAAGGGGCAAATCTGTCACCAAATTGTCGCTGGTAGCCCTCAAGCATGTTCACAACCTTTGACGCACCGAGGCGGTCAATATAATGAAATGGGCCGCCAAGGAACGGCGGGAAACCAATCCCAAAAATCGCCCCAATATCACCATCTCTGGCCGAGGCGATAATGCCCTCATCTAAACAACGCACCGCTTCATTGAGCATTTGTACCACACAGCGCTCAGCAAGCGCCTTAGGATCTTTATCACTACCAGGCTTAATCCCCAGTACAGCATATACGCTTTGATCTACCGCTTTCGTTTGCTTGCTAGATTGGCCGTATTGATAAAAACCTTTCGCATTTTTACGGCCTTTACGGTCATCTTTTAACAGCTTGTCAAAAGCTGCCGGGGCTTTAAAACGCTCACCCAGTTCTTTTTCTAAAATCGGGGCAATCTTAGCGCCGACATCAATACCGACTTCATCTAATAAAGTTATTGGCCCCACTGGGAAT
This sequence comes from Shewanella sp., assembly GCF_051658185.1. Classification (GTDB taxonomy): domain Bacteria; phylum Pseudomonadota; class Gammaproteobacteria; order Enterobacterales; family Shewanellaceae; genus Shewanella. The sequence continues at coordinate 585 of NZ_JBOFMC010000175.1, forward strand.
CCAAATTTTACGAGCGCTTTATCAAGATGCTCAATACTTTGCCCTTCTAGCAATAATTGCGCGGCCTCATTCATATAAAGCGCAAGGATGCGGTTCACATAAAATCCTGCACCGTCTTTAACCACAATTGGCGTTTTACCCTGCTTGCGAGCAAAGGCCACTGTGGTTGCAATGGTTTCTGGTGAGGTTGTGGCGTGGGCGATGACTTCTACCAAGGGCATTTTTTCAACGGGGGAAAAATAATGCAAACCAATGACGTTTTGCGGACGCGTCGCCGCCTCGGCAATTTGGCTAATCGGTAACGACGACGTATTTGAGGCAAAAATAGTGTGTTCACTGCATTCGCGCTCAATATCTTTCACCATTTGATGTTTTAGGGCTAAATCTTCAAATACCGCTTCCACCACGATATCGGCATCCTTCACCCCGGTATACTCAGTGGTGGTGGTCATCAGCGCCATCAGATTGTCACGCACCGCAGGCGTCATATGGCGGCGTTTTACGCCTTTATCCAACAATTTATAGGCGTAGGCTAAAGCATTACTTAACCCCTTTTCATTAATGTCTTTTACCCGCACAGGGATTTTCGCCTTAGTGGTGGTCACCGAGGCGATACCGCCGCCCATAAGACCGCCACCGAGGATCACCGCTTTGGTGATTTTACGCGCCACAGCGCCCTCGGCTCCGCTTTCCTTCTTCATGTCAGTGGTTGCAAAGAAAATACTGCGCAGCGCTTGTGATTCCGGTGATACCACTAATTGTGCAAAATGGCTGGCTTCCACCTCCAACCCTTTTTGTATTCCCTTGGCGAAACCTTGTCGCACGCAGTCGATAATCTTCGCTGGCGCGGGATAGTTACCTTGGGTTTTCTGGGCGACTTGTTTCAAAGCTTGGTTGAAAATCAGATTTCGTCCTAGGCTTGTCCCTTCAAGCAACTGATTAAGCAGTGACTTTTTAACCGAGTGTCCAGCGCGTTTGCCCGCTAAAGCCATTTCAATGGCGGTCTGTAGCAAAATACTCTGCGGGACGACGTCGTTGACTAGGCCCATCTTTAAGGCTTGTTTAGGGCGAATTTGTTTGCCCGTCAGCATCATATCCAGCGCCGTGGTGATCCCCACGAGTCGCGGCAGGCGCTGAGTACCGCCGCCGCCCGGTAACAGCCCAAGCTGCACTTCCGGCACCCCTAGTACCGTTTTGCCATCATCACTACACACCCGCTGATGACAGGCTAATGCCAGCTCTAAGCCCCCACCTAAACAGGCACCATGAATGGCAGCAATCACCGGAATATTCAGGGACGCCAGTTCATTAAAAACAACATGTCCTTGCTGAGATAAGGCTTTGGCATCCTCCGCGGTGTTGCAGGCATCAAGCATCGAAATATCGGCGCCCGCCACAAAAGAATCCGCTTTACCCGAGATCAACACTAAGCCGCGGATCAGGGGATCGGCCTTAATCTGCGTGAGGAGCGTGCTAATTTCAGGGCCAAATTGGGCTTTGAGGGTGTTCATGGTTTCGCCAGGAACATCCATACTCAAAATCGCAATACCGTCATCACGGCGGGTTAGTTTAAAGGTGTTTTCCATGCCCATTACTCCACTTCTACTATCATTGCCGCCCCTAATCCCCCTGCTGCGCAGGCGGTGGCTAAGCCCGTGCCCCCTCCTCGGCGCTTCAGCTCGCGGCACACTTGGGTGATAAGCCTTGTGCCAGTGGCCGCAAAGGGATGTCCATAGGCCAAAGAGCCACCGAGTACGTTAAACTTGCTCATATCTATTTCACCAATCGCGCGGTTACGCCCCAGTTTTTCTTCAGCAAACTTTTTCGAGGCAAACATTTGCATATTGGCTAAGGTTTGCGCCGCAAAGGCTTCGTGCATTTCAATCAAAGTCAAATCGGCTAGCTCCATCCCCGCCCGTTTCAGTGCCAGTGGGGTGGCGTAAGAGGGACCCATTAACATATCTTGCCACACATCAATCGCGGTAAAAGCGTAGCTCTTGATATAACCAATGGGTTGATAACCTAAGGCTTTTGCCCTGCCTTCACTCATCAAGATAATGGCAGATGCCCCATCGGTCAGCGGCGTACTATTGGCCGCCGTCACGCTACCATGCTGTTTATCAAAGGCGGGGCGCAGCTTGGCATAGGATTCAAGCACGGAATTTTCGCGAATATTGTTATCGCGATCGATAAATTGCTTATAAGGCGGTACATGGGCGACCATCACTTCATCACGCAGGTGGCCTGCAGCCCAGGTTTGACTGGCTAAGGTATGGGAGCGATGGGCCAAGGCATCCTGATCGGCGCGGCTAATATGGTAGGTTTTGGCCATCTGCTCAGCGGTTTGCCCCATGGATAAACCGGTAGAATATTCCGCCACGGCTGGGGGCACTGGCAGCAAATCTTTAATGCCTAACCGCCTAAAAATTTGCAATTTCTGCCCAAAACTACGCGCTTTATTTAAATCAACTAAGGCATGAGCCAGTTTTTTTGACACGCCAATCGGCAATACAGAAGAAGAGTCAGCGCCGCCCGCAATGCCTATTTCAATGTTACCTGTCATGATGGATTCAGCCACGTTCACGGCGGATTGAAAGCTCGTTGCACAGGCACGGGTGACACTATAAGCATCGGTCGCGACATGCATGCCAGTGCCGAGGACAATTTCACGGGCGATATTAGGCGCCGCAGGCATTTGCACTACCTGGCCATAGACCAACTGCTCAATCAATTTGGGATCCAACTCTGAGCGCGCCAACAACTCATTCACCACCATCTTGCCCATATCGAGCGCAGAGACGCCGTGAAATGCGGTCGCTTGCTTGGCAAATGGGGTTCTTAAACCCCCCACAAACGCGATCCGCTCGCCTCTGGCATTCCTTACCTGCTGTCTATCACTCATTTGTCACCCTCTTTATGTGCGCTATCACTGAGAGATTTCAGTCGGCGCTATCGATTTAACCTGAATGACCTTATTCTTTATGGGATAAAAAGCTCAAGAACAGGTCTGACCATCAAAATGTGATCTGATTCTAACTTCTTGTCAGCAAGTTTTAAACACCTGTTTGTTTTTTTAACACTAGCCAAACCCTTAGGGAATTCTTTACCATATCCGTTGTCTATAGCCCAGACTGTCTTTAAACATCAGAAAACGAGTAACATCATGCCTTTGAGTCGCTTCCATGCACTACGCACTTACCTAAATAAGGTGGTATTAGGCCAGCCTGTTTTGACCGAAAATCTGCTGATTGCATTAATCGCCAATGGCCATTTATTAGTTGAAGGCCCGCCAGGACTGGCCAAGACTCGCGCCGTTAAAGCCCTGTGTGATGGGGTGGAAGGGGATTTTCACCGTATTCAATTTACCCCGGATCTGCTGCCCGCCGATTTAACCGGGACAGACATTTATCGCTCTCAAACGGGCAGCTTTGAGTTTGAAGCCGGGCCGATTTTCCACAACCTCATTCTGGCCGATGAAATCAACCGCGCGCCCGCGAAAGTCCAATCGGCATTGTTAGAGGCGATGGCCGAAGGCCAAGTCACCGTAGGGAAAACCAGCTATAAACTGCCTGCCTTGTTTTTAGTGATGGCAACCCAAAACCCCTTAGAAAACGAGGGCACCTATCCCCTGCCGGAGGCGCAACTCGACCGATTTTTAATGCATTTAAATCTGGATTACCCCAGTGGCGAGACTGAACTGGAGATCCTACGGCAATCCCGTAAAGAGGCTTTGACCCACGAGCTGCCGACCACAGAGCCAATCGCCCAAGCCGATATTTTTGCCGCCCGGGATGAGGCGATGGAAATCTACCTCGCTGAACCTCTTGAAAAATATATCGTTGAAATCGTTATGGCGACCCGCGAGTGCGCCCGTTACAGCGACGAGTTAGCGCAATGGCTTGAATACGGTGTAAGCCCCCGCGCCACCATATCGCTAGAGCGCTGCGCCCGCGCCCGTGCGTGGTTACACGAGCGAGACTTCGTGTCGCCGGAAGATATTCAAGCGGTGGCTCCAAATGTCCTGCGCCATCGCTTGTTACTTAGCTACCAAGCACAGGCTGAAGGCGTGAGTCGCGATCAGGTGATCGATCATATTTTGAGTCAAGTGGCAGTTCCTTAACTCTGAGGTAAAGGGTGAACGAGTATGATTGACACCGCGAAAGAGGCCCGCAGCGCCCCAGTACTGCCGCTGTTTGCCGATGGCTTACATTTAACTGAAAAAGAGTTGCTTGCATGCCAGACGATTGCCAAGGCAATGCCCGAGCGCAATAGCCGCGCCCGCGCCAACCTTGCAGGCCATCGCAGCAGTTTGATCAAAGGACGCGGCATGGAGTTTGCCGAAGTGCGCCACTATCAGCTGGGTGATGATGTGCGCACAATCGATTGGCGGGTAACCGCCCGCACCGGTCAAACCCACACCAAACTTTTTGTAGAAGAACGAGAGCGCCCGATATTACTGCTACTGGATCTCAGCCAAAGTCTGTATTTTGGATCGAGTCTGCTGCTGCAATCGGTGCAGGCGGGTCATCTGGCGAGCACACTCGGTTGGAATGCCATTCTCCACGGCGACAGGCT
>NZ_JBOFMC010000176.1:0-4268 GCF_051658185.1 Shewanella sp.
GTAAAATACGCCGTATCGGCGCGCGTCGCGGCGTGATCATGGCGACCGGCGGTTTTGGCCGTGATATCGAATACCGCATGATGCAATTACCTGAGTTAAATAGTGATTTAGATTCGACTAACCATGCTGGCGCCACCGCTGAAGCGCTCAAGCAAATGATGCTTATCGGGGCGAATCCCATTCATTTAGACCAAATTCAACTTGGCCCTTGGGCATCACCCGATGAGAAGGGATTTGGTACCGCATCCCAATTCAACACTATCGCCACCTATCCCCACGGCATCGTCGTGGACGTGCGCACCGGTGAGCGATTTTTCAATGAATTAGCCGATCGCAAGGCGCGGGCCGACGCCATCATGACCAGACGAGATGAAAAAGGTCAGCCCGTTTATCCCATCGGTTTTACTAATGCCGCCGGAGCCAGCAAGGCTCAAACCTTAGATTGGGGGCTGAAATATAAGGTCATCAGCAAGGCCGAAACCTTAGATGAATTAGCCGCGATTTACGGCATGCCGGCTAAAGCATTAAAGGCACAGGTCGAGCGCTGGAATGAGGCGGTGAAGAGCGGCATCGATAAAGAATTCGATCGCCCCATGCAAGAGGCCATAGTGCTAGACCAAGGGCCTTGGTATGCGGTGCGCATGTGGCCGAAGGTGCATTACTGCATGGGCGGGGTAAAGGTAAATACCCAATCCGAAGTGCTGCATTTGGTCAGCAATAAAGCAATCCCAGGGTTATACGCCGCAGGTGAAGCCACGGGCGGTATCCACGGTGCGAGTCGTTTGGGTGCCTGTGCTGTTGCCGAAGGCGTGGTAACAGGACGTAATGCTGGCCGAAACTGCGCCGCAGCAAAACCGACAGAATTAAAGCAATCATAAATTTAAAAAATAACAATATGTTGGAGATTAAGATGAATAAATCTATGTTGATGGCCTCGCTCACCTTAAGTTTACTTTCTGGCAGTGCACTCGCGATGGAGCAAGTCATACTCGATGGTAAGAGCTTGACCCAAGATCAAGCATGGGCGATTGCCGATGGCGCTAAAGTGAAAATCGCACCAGAAGCGAAAACCCATTTACACAAAGGTTATGATTTATTGATGGAAGCCGCTCGTTTAGGTAAGCCTGTTTATGGCCTTACCGTGGGGGTGGGACTTAATAAAGATCAAAAGCTATTTGATGCTGACGGTAAGTTAACTGACTCTGTGCTTGAAGCCTCCAGAAACTTTAACATCAGCACCTTGCGCGCCCACAGCGCTGGTGTCGGCGAGGCTGCGCCGGTTCGACTCACTCGTTTAGCTTTAGCCGTTCGTTTAAACACGTTACTCGCAGGACAAACCGGCGTACAAATTGAAGTGGCGGAACTTTATGAGGCCTATCTCAATAAAGGGCTTACACCTATCATTCCCGCTAAAGGCACTGTGAGTGAGTCAGACATCCTGCTCTCATCGCACGTGGGCTTAGCGATGATTGGTGAATGGGAAGTATTTTACAAAGGCAAGCGCGTTAGCAGTAAAAAGGCAATGGCCGACGCAGGAATTACGCCATTAGCCCCCATGGGGAAAGATGCGCTATCGATTTTATCTAACAATGCATTTTCAGTCGCTTATGCCATGCAAGGCTACCGTGATGCAAAACAATTACTGTCCATTTCGCCAACCGTTTTTGGCTTAAGCTTAGAAGGCTTAAACGGGAACGTGGCGCCATTTTTACCACAAACCAATGATATCCGGCCGTTCCCTTATATTAAAAGCGCGACCAGTGACATCCTAAAACAACTCGATGGCAGCTATTTATGGCAACTCAACGATGAGCGCCCCCTACAGGATCCACTGAGCTTTAGGGGGACGGCTTATACCTTTGCCGGAGCTGAGCAGGCCCTCGCCTCACTGGATGAAGTGATTAATATCCAAATTAACCACTCTGATGATAACCCCGCCGTCATTGTGGGCGCGTCAAATCAATATGCCCAGTTCCCGCAAGTGGCTAACTACATGGTTGAAGGACAGGGCGGCGTATTCCCCACCACAAACTTCGAGCCGCTACCCGTGGCATTGGCGGTGCAAAACTTGAGTGTGGCGCTGACCCATGTGTCCCACAACAGCGTAATGCGCACGATTCATTTATCCGATGATCACTTTACTAAGCTAACGCGCTTCTTGAGTGCGCCAGGTAACCAAGGCCATGCCTTTGGTGCAATTCAAAAAGCCTTTGTGGATATGCAAGTGCGGAACAAACAATTAGCAACCCCAGTCTCCTTCGACGGTATTGCTATCGCAGGTGGTATTGAAGACACCTTCAGCAACCTTAAGTTAGCGTCAGATAACCTGATCCAAATCGTCGATAATACGCGAGTCATCTATGGCTTGGAATTATTACACTCTACTCAAGCGATTGATTTACGTAAGCAAGCTAACCCTGATCTGCAACTTGGTAAAGCGACACAAGCCATGTACAAGGCCTACCGCGAAAAAGTGCCTTTTGTGGCTAAAGACCGCCCATTCACGCCGGATATCCAAGCATCAACAGACTTTATTGCAAACTATTAATCCACGACGCGGGGCATGATGCCCCGCTTACGGAGACCCTTATGTTAAAACCCGTATTCATCCTATTACTCAGTTGCATGCTGGCACCTATGGCAGCTAATGCTCTAAATATCAAAGACTACCATAAAGCGGTTATGACAGATGCCAATGGCAAAGTCGATTGTGTCGCTTGCCATGGTGATGCTAAACGCAAAACCATACCTGATGCAGCAGCTTGTAGCAGTTGCCACGGCTCCCCCGAAGAAGTGGCTAAATTGACTCTGCGCCCGGCGGATGCGGGGCATTCAGTTGAGCCGAATCCTCATGACAGTCTGCACTATGGCACAGACCTACCTTGCACTTACTGCCACCAAGAACACAAAGAAAGTAAAGTCTATTGCAATCAATGCCATGAGTTTACTTATCCTCAGATGAAACGTTAAAAAATAGCCTTAGGAAAGATGATGAAAAAGCTCAATCAGTTTGTATTATCCTGTGTTGCCAGCGCCGTAGCATTAACTTGTACAACCACTTTTGCGGCAGAACCCCAAGAAGATGGCATGAATGTTGGTGGTTCCGTTCGAGTTAACTATGGCTATCGTGACTATGACGATAAGTCGAAAGATAAAGGTGGTGACTTTAATTTTGACGTAGCAACCCTCAAAGTGACTGGCCAGAAAGGAGATTTCGGCTTAGCCGCTGAATACCGCTTTACCGCGAAAACCAATTTCATCAAATTTGGTTATGGCTATTACAAGATTGACCCAGATTGGGAATTGCAATTTGGGATAAATAAAGTGCCTTTCGGTAATCGTGGCGTTATTTCCAACAGTTGGTGGTTTGGTATTCCTTACTATTTAGGTTTTGAAGATGACCATGACATTGGTCTCAAAGCGATTTATAAAAAAGATGGCTGGCACACCGATTTAGCATTCTATAAAAATGCCGAATACGGCCCAACGGAAAACAAGCGTTACTCGACCGATTTGTATACCGGCACCATCAATGGGACCGAGTACCACAACGAAGAGACTAACCAGCTTAACGTGCGCCAAACCTACACCGCAGAACATGCGGGCGGCTCAACGACCGTTGGCGGCTCAGTCCAATACGGCCAAATCTACAACAGCAAAACCGGCAACAATGGTGATCGCTATGCCGTCGCATTGCATTTAGACAGCAGCTACAACGGTTGGAACCTGCAAATGCAAGCCATGCAATATGAACACAATGCGGCAGATGCTGTTGACTCCAACAAAATTGGGGTATCGGTGGTGGGTTGGCAATACGAAATTGCCTCAAAAGGCCAAGTCTATAACCTCAACATTGCCAAAACCGTTAACACGGATTGGGGTAGCATTAAGTTCTATAACGACTTTGGCTTAATGACGCCAGATGTCGATGATGATAGCTACGACAATAGCCTGCAAAACGTCACCGGTATGGCGATTGCGGCAGGTCCAACTTACACCATGATCGACTTCGTGATGGGTAAGAACATGACCTTCTCGACCGCGAATAACGACCATGTTGGTTTACCTGAGATGGGTAACGATTGGGATAAACGCATTAATATCAACTTCGGATATTACTTTTAACCATCTGAAATAAAATAAAAATCCTCGCTCATATGAGCGAGGATTCAGGAAGACTGATTTGCACCTTATCTAAAAACGCCTCAGACCATACTAACTTCCAATGAGTCAGAATGCTCTCACGCCGCTCTTTCAGAAGCAGACTC
>NZ_JBOFMC010000177.1:0-4473 GCF_051658185.1 Shewanella sp.
GGCAGACGCGCTTAGTATTTCACACCGGGGTTCCTAGTGTACTGTTTCGGGCACAGGGCTTTGGCCTGCGCCGCCAATACTCGATATGCGGCTGTTAGCTTAGGCTATTATCACGCCCGCCATCTACTTGCGCTGTAAATCAACCTCTGCTGTAACTCAACCTGCGCTGTAAATAAACCTGTGTACAGCGCTTATGTTTTGCCATTCCTGCTTGATTCCTCTTAGCCTGCAGTTGGGGTTAGCGCATATTATTAAAATAAAAAAGCCACTCAAGTTGCCTTGGGTGGCTTAGGGTGCCTGCTTTACCGCTATCGCAGATAACGCGATCGACAGTTATTCTCGCTGCAGATGTTAACGCGACTGATGTTAACGAGACTGATGTTAACGCGTTTGATATTCACGCTGCCGATGTTACCCCTGTTGGAGTCTAAAGGGCGTTATAGGGATAGCGCGAGGTTAGCTTAACCAGCCGCAAATCGGCTGGTTATTGCTTAACGTGCTGTTTACTGGCCGGTATGTTGGTTTTCGACTAGCGGGATTTTATTTTCAGCCTGAGCAACATGACATTGGGTGCAGAAATAGTTTTGGCCATTTAAGGTGCCTTTATCATCGATCACATGGGATTTTGCCACCGGTGTTGCCTTCATGCGGCTGGCTTTATCCCAACTGTGGCAACTGAGGCAGCCATTTTTCGCTATGGTGATTTGGTAATCATCCTTATGTGGGATCAGTGGCGGTTGATCCGCAAAGCTGCGCTCGATGGCTTTGCCGCGGCTAGGATAAACAGGCATCGCATCGGCGGGGCGAATCTCAGTGATCTCTGTTTGTCCGCCAAGGGACTTAATGTTAACAGGGGCTGGATTGGTGTCTGCTTGCTGGCCTGAGCAGCCGCTGATGGCTAATACAATCGCAGCTAAGGTGAGTATTTTTTTCATTGGTCATTCTCCGCCTTGGGGGCAATGTGTTGACGAATTTTTGATTGAGGTTTGGTCAGTGTTTCGGTATGAGTGCGAGCCTTAGCTCGGATAAAGCGATGTTGATAGCGAAATACGCGTTTAGCACAGACATCAATGCAGCGGCCACATTGGGTGCAGTCAGCGCTTGATATCACCGGATTTTGCCCTTTTAACGCGGGTTTTAATACCTGACGTTCGGGGCAAACGGCAAAGCAATCCATGCAGTTATTACAGTCACTGGCCTTGCTGGCGACGATCTTAATGGGGCTCCATTTGCCAACTAAGCCAAATAAGGCTCCCGTTGGGCAAAGATGACCACACCAAGCACGCTCGGCGATAAACAGATCCAGCAGAAATATTGCCGCTAAGATCCATAAACCACTGAGACTGCCAAATAGCACGGCGCGATAGACTAAGGGCACGGGGTTGATCCATTCCCAAATCAAGCTGCCCGTGAGCAGGGGTAATAACAGCACGAGGGCTAACAGGTAGTAACGTAAATAACGCGGTAACTCGCTGGTGCGAGGCAGCTTGAGTTTACGTCTGAGCCAGCTTGCCGTATCGGTGACCAGATTGACTGGGCATACCCAGCTACAAAACACACGACCACCGGCGAGGGCGTAAAACACCGTCACTAGGCCTGCGCCGAGTAATAGGCTGAGTTCAGGAATATGGCCTGTTAACAATACTTGCAAACTTGCTAATGGATCGGCAAAGGGAATGGTATCGAGCAGTAAACTGGCCGATAAATTACCTTTAAAGAGCCACATCCCCAGTAGCGGCCCCAGTGCAAATAAGCTTAACAGTCCTAGTTGCACAGTGCGGCGTAGCAGCAAATATTTGTGTGCGCCAAACCAACCGAGTTCAGCAATCGCAGCGGCATGTTCGCCTGACATGTGGGCTTTAGCATTAGAATTGACAGTTTTTGTGTTCATCGACTCATTGCTCATAACATCAGCCCCTTATTCAACATCTCTAAGGTGGTTTCCTCAGTATTGAGATAAGTGTCATGCTTGGCCGCTTTACCGAGCGCTAATGCGGTCGGTAAGACTTTAATCGCCGCCGTATCGAGCACGCAGGCATGTTCACATTTACCACAGCCAGTACAAGTGTCGCTGTTGACTGTGGGTAAGAACATCGCATGGTGATCGCTCTGTTGATTACGCTGGCGTTCTAAGGTGATGGCATTGTCGATTAACGGACAAACTCGATAACAGACATCACACCTTAAGCCTTTAAAGTTAAGGCAGTTTTTCTCATCAATGAGTACCGCAATCCCCATTTTGGCATCGTTAATTTGCTCAAGCTGTTGACTGAGCGCGCCCGAAGGGCAGGCTTTGATACAGGGGATATCCTCACACATTTCGCAGGGAATGGTGCGGGCGGTAAAAAACGGCGTGCCAGTGGCCGCGCCGTCAAACCAGCGGGCGAGGGATAAGGTGTCGTAGGGGCAAGCCTCGACACATAAACCACAGCGCACACAGGCTGAGAGAAAATCGCGTTCTTCTAAGGCTCCGGGTGGCCGGCAAGCGTGAGGCGCGAGCTGACTTTGGCTTTTGGCCGTGGTCGTCAGCCCTAATCCCACGAGTCCCATCACACAGCCAGCCTTCGCCGTGGTCGCCAAAAACTGGCGACGGTTGACTTGTTTGGCTGTGAATGCACGCTTAACTTGCTGACTCACCTTAGGTTCCTCTACTTAATCGCCATGTTATGACGGATTGCTTTTAATTACGCTATCGCTATCAAACAGCTAGGCTTAGGCCTTCATCACTTTGACTGGGCACTTTTTAAAGTCGGTTTCTTTCGATAGCGGATCGGTCGCATCCAAAATCAGTTTATTGACCAACTGCCGTGCATCGAAGAAAGGCATAAACACCACGCCACGGGGCGGTTTGTTACGGCCTTTGGTTTCGACCCGGGTTTTTACCTGACCACGGGGAGAGGCGACAAGCACCTCATCACCCCGTTGCAGACCACGGGCTTTGGCATCTTCTGGGTGCATAAAGATTTGTGCATCCGGATAGGCGCGGTACAGCTCAGGTACGCGGGCGGTCATCGAACCGGTATGCCAGTGTTCGAGTACGCGGCCAGTGGACATCCACAGATCGTATTCACTGTTTGGCTCTTCTGCCGCCGGCTCGTAAGGCAGGGCGAAGATCACCGCTTTACCGTTGGGTTTGCCGTAGAACTTAAAGCCTTCACCGGCTTTTACATACGGGTCGCTGCCCTCAACGAAACGGCGCAGGGTTTCTTTGCCTTCGACCACCGGCCAGCGTAGACCGCGGGTTTCGTGGTAGCGGTCAAAGTCTGCCAAGTCATGGGCATGGCCACGACCGAAGGCGGCATATTCTTCAAAAATACCTTTTTGTACATAGTAACCAAAGTGCGCGCTCTCATCATTCAACTCAGCTTTACAGTCAGTTGCGGGGAACTTGTTGATCACGCCATTGGCAAATAAGACCTCATACAAGGTTTTATCGGCATATTCAGGTTTTTTAGCGATAAGCTCGGCTGGCCATACTTCGCTGACTTTGAAGCGTTTAGCGAACTCCATCAGTTGCCACAGATCCGATTTAGCGCCTTCTGGGGCTTTAACCTGTTGATGCCACATATGGGTACGACGCTCTGCGTTACCGTAAGCCCCTTCTTTTTCAACCCACATGGCGGTCGGCAGGATCAAATCTGCCGCCATTGCGGTGATCGTTGGGTAAGGATCGGATACCACGATAAAGTTTTCTGGGTTGCGGAAACCAGGGTACATCTCTTCGTTGATATTTGGACCCGCTTGCATGTTATTGGTACACATAGTCCAGTAACAGTTGAGCTTGCCATCTTTGAGCATTCGGCTTTGCAGTACCGCGTGGTATCCCGGTTTTGGCGGAATGGTGCCTTCTGGCAGTTGCCACATTTTTTCGGTAATCGCGCGATGCTTGTCGTTATCCACCACCATGTCAGCAGGCAGACGGTGGGCGAAGGTGCCGACTTCACGGGCAGTACCACAGGCAGAGGGTTGGCCGGTGAGTGAGAATGGGCTGTTACCCGGGGTGGCAATTTTGCCCGTCAGTAAGTGGATGTTATAGAGCATATTATTTGCCCATACGCCACGCACATGCTGGTTAATGCCCATGGTCCACAGGCTCATCACTTTCACCTTAGGATCGGCATAAGCTTTGGCTAAGGTTTCTAGCTTTTCAGGCTCTACGCCACTCATCTTCGCGGCATATTCTAAGGTATAAGTGCTGACGAACTTCGCGTATTCATCGAAGCTGATGGGGGTCGATTTACCATTGCCCGGATTTTTAGCTTTTTTCTCTAATGGATGATCGGGGCGCAAACCATAACCGATATCATCCACACCGAGGGCAAAGGTGGTGTGCTTAGTGACAAAGTCAGTATTGACCGCGTTATTTTGGATGATGTAGTTGGCGATATAGTTGAGGATCACTAAATCCGATTGTGGGTGGAACACCATTGGGTTATCCGCCAGATCGAAGCTGCGGTTCTCAAAGGTCGATAG
>NZ_JBOFMC010000178.1:0-14181 GCF_051658185.1 Shewanella sp.
GCTGCGGCGGCCGATATTTGGCAGCAAACCACTGGCAATATGATCAGCGAAGGTTATGGGCTTTCCGAAACCTCACCAGTCATTGCCCTCAATGCCCCCGGATACCAAGAACTTGGGACTGTGGGTAAACCCGTGCTCGCTACCGAGGTCAAACTCATCGATGACAATGGTGCAGAAGTCCCCCTAGGCAGCGCCGGTGAGCTTGCGGTCCGCGGCCCACAGGTGATGCGAGGGTACTGGAATAAACCACAGGAAACCGCCAACGCCATGACGGCGGACGGTTTTTTTAAAACGGGGGATATGGCGATAGCCACCGCAAGCGGAACCTATCAAATCGTGGATCGCAAAAAGGATATGGTGATTGTCTCCGGTTTCAATGTGTATCCTAATGAAGTCGAAAATGTGCTCGCAAGTCATCCCAGCATCCTCGAGTGTGCGGTAGTGGGGATAACAGATGCCCATTCTGGGGAAGCGGTTAAGGCCTATATCGTCCTTAAGGATCCAGACCAAGCGCTGATGCAAACCAAGGAAGCGATTTTGCACCATTGCCGTCAGCAATTAGCGGCCTACAAGATCCCTAAAGTGATTGAATTTATTCCCCAATTGCCTAAGAGTACCGTTGGTAAAATTCTGCGCCGTCAACTTAAAACGTTGCCAAGCAGCTAATGGACAACGTGGACAACGCGGACAACAGAGGATGACTAAAGTCCTTCGCCGCAAAAGGGGCAATCGCTAAAGCGAGGAAAACTCACAAGGGGCGAGCTTAGCCGCTCGCCCTCATGCTTGCCCTCATATTACTCAACGCTGATGACGCCGATGGCCGCCACATATCCTTGACCGCCACATTGATTGGACCACCACTTTAGCCCCCGTCCGAGCCTTACTGACGCGAAGTTTACCTAAGCATATCGCCAGCATCTTTGTTCGTTGATGCCTCGGTGAGCAACTGTATTTGGGCAAACTCACGGTATAACGCATTGGTTTGCATCAACTCCTGATGACTACCACAGGCTTGAATTTCTCCCTTATCGAATACAAAAATCCTATCGGCATTGATCACTGTGGCTAAACGGTGGGCAATAATCAAGGTGGTTTTATTGGCCATCAAGACATCAAGGGCCTGCTTAACCTGCTGCTCGCTCACGGCATCAAGCGCACTGGTTGCCTCATCGAGTAAGAGTATCGGCCTATCGGCCAAAATCGCTCTGGCGATGGCGATCCGCTGTTTTTGGCCACCCGATAATCGCACCCCGCGCTCGCCTAAATAGGTTTGATAACCGTCTCTGAACTCACGAATGAATTCATCGGCCCGTGCTGCAATACAGGCATCAATCACCTCCTGCTCAGTCGCATCCACACGGCCATAACGCACATTTTCAAGCACACTAGTGGCAAAAATCACCGCATCCTGGGGCACTAAAGCAAACTGCGCGCGCAGCGTGGCTAAGTTAAGCCTCGCAATATCAATGCCTTCGATAGAGATTTGACCAGCGCTGGGCTGATAAAAGCGCTGCAACATTTGAAACAAGGTACTCTTACCCGCACCGCTTGGGCCCACAAGGGCGATGCGCTCGCCGGCGGCAAGGGTCATATTCAGGTTTTTAAGCGCAAAATTTGCTTGATCTGGGTAAGCAAAACTGACATCGGCTATCGTTAATTGCCCGCGCACCACGGCAGGTAAACTCAGTGGAGCGGCACATTCAGGAATATCTGCCGCCGTTTCGGCAAGCTCAATTAAGCGCTCCGCCGCGCCAGCAGAGCGCTGGATCTCACCGATCACCTCGCTGATGGTGGCAACCGCACCTGCAACCATCACCGCATAAAACATAAAGGCGGAGAGCTCACCGCCGGTCATCTCTTGCGCCATCACATCCTGGGCCCCCACCCAAGTTACCAGCACAATCGCGGCAATACTTAAAAACATGACGCTAGCGATCAATAAGGCACGGTAACGAATGCGCCCGCTGGCCGCAGCCATGACAGCTTCGACCCGCTCATTAAATACGCTACGGTCTTTATCTTCATGACCATAGGCTTGCACAGTATGGATTTCGTGAAGGGTTTCATCCACATAGGCGCCAAGATCTGCCACTCGATCTTGACTTTGGCGCGCAAGCTGGCGCACTTTGCGTCCAAAAAATCCGACGGGGCCGAGCACTAAGGGCACTGCCAAGAGCACTAATAGGGTCATTTTGACACTGGTGATACCCATCATCACCAATCCCCCCACGACTGTCACTCCCGAGCGGAGCGCCATCGACAGGCTCGAGCCCACCACGGTTTGTAACAACGTCGAATCGGCAGCGAAGCGCGAAATGACCTCCCCGGTGCGCACCTTGGCATAAAATGCAGGGGAAAGTTTAAGGAGTTGCTGATAAACCCGTAGACGAATGTCAGCGCTCACCCGCTCGCCAAGCCATGTCATCAAATAAAAACGGCAAAACACCGCCGTACCACTGAGGGCGCTGATCCCTAACACCAAGAGCATAATGTCATTGAGGCGCTGAGCATTATCCCGCACAAAGCCCTCATCGACCAGCAAGCGCACACCTTGACCGAGAGCTAACCACGCCAACGAGCCAATCATTAAGCAGATAATGGCCGCCGCAACCTGCCAACGGTATGGTTTAAGAAACGCGGCAATCCAAGGTAATACCGCGCGTTGTCCTATTGGCGATGCCGGCTGCAGCAGTTCTGGCTCGGACAACGCTCCTGTCGGCGGTGCAGCTTGAGTGATCCCATGGGGATGCTGCTGCGGGTTGGGGGTTACGGTCGGCTCGGCCACGGTGATATCCTTTACGCGTCATCTTAAGCCGCCCACTGCGGCGCTAAGTGTGGAGTCAAGTGTGGAGTCATTTCATCGAGCTTACACGCGCATCAACAAACTTTCGCGCTTTGGCTTTATCTTAAGCTTACGCCGCAAACAAACTTGGAGGCGAATGACTTAATCCCTGATCCACAAATTAATCTCACGGTTTTACAGTGAAACATGGCTATAATCAACGCGTTTTAATCAACTGGGGTAACCCCCTTCCAAGCAAAGCAGAAACCAGATGAAACCCACAATCTCAACCGAAACCCAAGATGACGCCTTGGCTATCGCCAAAGCGAACCAAAAGCCCGGACAAACAAAAGAGCAAACCAAACTCATCGCCCAAGGGATTGAAAAAGGCATCGCGGAATACAAAAAACTGCAAAAAGCCAAAGCCCGTGAGCGAGATAAACTGCGTAAACAACAGTTAAAGGCAAAATCACGGATAGCCGCTACGCCAGAGGACATCACAGAAGAAAATCAGGACACTGCCGAAGGAAATGGCCCGTTCACCCGCGCGACGTGGGTCGCCATTAGCCTGCTGCTACTGAGCTGGCTGGGATTTGCTTTCGACTACATGGTTAACCATTAATCTTTAAGGCGTTCACGCCGCAATGTATTCGACTTATCCAAAGTTGAGATAACAACAGCGTGAATGCCCCATTTACCTACCTTAGAGTGCAATCCAAGTGGCTTTGATTTCGGTATATTTATCAAAAGAATGCAAAGATTTATCGCGACCATTGCCTGACTGCTTATAACCGCCAAAAGGCGCGGTCATATCGCCGCCATCGTAATGGTTTATCCATACCATGCCGGTGCGCAGGGCTTTGGCCGTTTTATGGGCTTTACTAATATCAGAGGTCCATACCCCTGCTGCCAAGCCGTAAATGGTGTCGTTGGCGATCGCGATGGCCTCTTCCATGCCATTAAATTCAATCACGGATAATACCGGGCCAAAAATCTCCTCACTGGCGATTTTCATCTGATTGTGGACATTCATGAACACCGTCGGCTCGACATACACTCCGCCGCTCTCGGCGTGCACCTGCTCGCCGCCGCACACGAGGGTGGCGCCAGCCTCTTTGCCCGCTTTAATGTAACTTAAGATAGTGTCTAATTGCTGCCTATCGACCACCGCACCGCTCACCGTATCAGGATCTAAGGGGTGGCCCGGTTGCCATGCGGCAAGCTCTGCGCCAATCAGGGCAATCAGCTCATCCTTCACCCCCGATTCCACCAGCAAACGCGAGCCTGCGGTGCACACTTCGCCCTGATTAAACGCAATCGCCTCGGCGGCGGCAACGGCGGCGGCCTTAAGATCTGGCGCATCATTGAAGACGATATTAGGACTCTTGCCTCCCGCCTCTAACCACACCCGTTTCATGTTAGATTCGCCAGCATAAATCATTAATTGTTTTGCAATTTTTGTAGATCCGGTAAACACCAGTGTATCAACATCCATATGCAGTGCGAGGGCTTTGCCTACGGTATGACCAAAACCGGGTAACACGTTTAGTACCCCCTTAGGGATCCCCGCATCCAACGCCAGCTGAGCAATGCGAATGGCTGTGAGCGGCGATTTTTCAGAAGGTTTAAGCACCACACTGTTACCGGTTGCCAGCGCGGGGCCAAGCTTCCAGCAGGCCATGAGTAGCGGAAAATTCCACGGCACGATCGCGGCAACCACCCCGACAGGCTCACGGGTGATCATGCCAATTTCATTGTGAGCCGTGGGCGCCAGTTCATCGTAAATTTTATCAATCGCTTCCCCGGACCAACGCAGGGCCCTCGCCGCCCCCGCCACATCCACAGATTTGGCAAAGCGTATGGGTTTACCCATGTCGAGGGTTTCTAGCAATGCTAATTCATCGCTATGTTCTTCGAGTAATTCGGCAAAGCGGATCATCACTTGCTTACGCTTAACGGGTGATTGTTGGGACCACACTCCGGAGTCAAAAGCCCTGCGGCCATTCGCGACGGCAAGATTGGCATCAGGGAGATCGCAACTGGCCACCTGAGTGAGTACGCGCCCATCAATCGGGCTGACACAGGCAAAGGTCTCGGCCGACAGCGCTGCGCGATACTCGCCATCGATAAAAGCCTGCCCGTTAATCGTTAGGTTGGCAGCGAGGCTTTCCCATTCACTGCGCGTCTTCGGTGTACTCATGATGACCTCTTAATCGTTGGTGTTAGTGGGGCTTATTGTTATCTAGCAGCGGTATTTATGTTTTCTTGCGATAGTGCGTGCCTATCATGCAAAGGCATTGTGGGTTAAAAGCGACGCACCACGATGCCTATGCACCCACGATCACTGGCAACCCTATGTCCCACAGCAATGCTCCACCCTCGATACCGGCATTGCCACTATCGAGCACAACCATGCCCCGGATATGGGCCTCAGATTACGCTGAACCAACATGGAAATTCAATATTTTTTACAAAAATAGCATTTTTGCCACAAATAACTGCACACAACTCTTCCATGTTCATTATTTCTAACATAGCATAGCAAATATTAGCCACCCTAATTAAGACCTGAACATACAGGACAAGGTAGACACTATGGCCGATTTACCCCATACCCCACACCAGAGTATTCCTTCTCTCGCACATTATTGGATGCCCTTTACTGCTAATCGTCAGTTTAAAGCCAACCCGCGTTTACTGGCCAAAGCAGAGGGCATGTATTACACCGATGTCGATGGCAACAAGGTCCTCGACTCCACCGCAGGTTTATGGTGCTGTAACGCAGGCCACGGCCGACGCGAAATTAGCGAAGCGGTCAGTAAACAAATTCGCGAGATGGATTACGCCCCCTCCTTTCAGATGGGTCACCCCATCGCCTTTGAGCTCGCCGAACGCCTAACCGAACTGAGCCCTGAAGGCTTAAATAAGGTATTTTTTACCAATTCGGGCTCAGAATCGGTTGATACTGCACTGAAAATGGCTCTGTGTTACCACAGAGCTAATGGCCAAGCCACGCGGACTCGCTTTATCGGCCGTGAAATGGGCTATCACGGCGTGGGTTTTGGTGGCATTTCTGTCGGTGGCCTTGGCAATAATCGCAAAGCCTTCAGCGGTCAATTGTTGCAGGGAGTCGATCACTTACCCCACACCCTAGATATTGCCAACGCCGCCTTTACCAAGGGGTTATCCGCCTTTGGTGCAGAAAAAGCCGATGTATTAGAGCAGCTAGTGACCCTCCATGGCGCAGAAAACATTGCCGCGGTGATTGTCGAGCCCATGTCCGGCTCGGCGGGGGTTATCCTGCCGCCCCAAGGCTACCTAAAACGCCTGCGAGAAATCACTCAAAAATACGGCATCCTGTTGATATTTGACGAAGTTATCACTGCCTTTGGCCGCGTGGGAGCCGCTTTTGCGAGCCAACGCTGGGGCGTCACGCCTGACATCATCACCACCGCCAAAGCCATCAACAATGGCGCAATCCCCATGGGAGCCGTGTTTGTACAAGATTTTATCCACGACGCTTGTATGCAAGGCCCGCAAGAAATGATTGAGTTTTTCCACGGTTACACCTACTCAGGCCACCCCGTTGCCGCTGCCGCGGCACTCGCGACGCTGTCGATTTACGAGCATGAACAATTATTTGAGCGCAGTTTTGAGCTGGAACGCTATTTTGAAGACGCGGTACACAGCCTAAAAGGCTTACCGAATGTGATTGATATTCGCAACACCGGACTCGTTGCGGGGATCCATTTTGCACCGAGCGCCCAAGGCATAGGTAAACGGGGCTATGGCGTATTTGACCACTGTTTTCGCCACGGCACCTTAGTCAGAGCCACTGGCGATATTATTGCCATGTCGCCACCACTGATTGTCGATAAGCGCGAAATTGATCAAATGATCAATAGTTTAAGTGATGCCATCACGGCTGTGGGTTAAACCCCGGTTTACTGTCAAACTCTCCCGCCTCGGCGGGAAAACCCTAAAGGTTAACTATGCTTCAGATCACTCATTTTGTTAATGGCCAGCACACTGAGCCCAGTCTTCGCAACCAAGATATCTATGAACCAGCCACCGGCGAGCGGCGTGGTCAGGTTTCCCTCGCCAGCGCCGCCGAGGTCAGCGCCGCCATTGCCGTTGCCAAAACGGCCTTTGAGACTTGGTCCCAGGTCACCCCACTCAACCGCGCGCGCGTGCTATTTAAATTCAAAACCTTGGTTGAGCAACACCTCGATGAATTGGCTCAGCTTATCACCCGTGAGCACGGCAAAGTGTTAGAAGATGCCAAAGGTGAGCTAATTCGCGGTCTTGAAGTGGTGGAATTTGCCTGCGGCATCCCCCACTTACTCAAAGGCGAGCACACCCAACAGGTTGGCGGCGGCGTCGATGCCTGGTCGGTTAATCAAGCATTAGGAGTGGTCGCCGGCATTGCGCCCTTTAACTTCCCCGTGATGGTGCCCATGTGGATGTTCCCTATCGCCATCGCCTGTGGCAATACCTTTATCATGAAGCCCTCTGAAAAAGATCCAAGCTCAGTGCTGCGCATTGCCGAGCTTTTAACTGAAGCAGGGCTACCCAATGGCGTATTTAACGTAATCAACGGCGATAAAGAAGCCGTTGATACCTTGTTGACCCACGAAGATGTGCAAGCGGTAAGCTTTGTTGGTTCAACCCCCATTGCCCAATACATCTACAGCACCGCCTCACAGCATGGCAAACGGGTGCAAGCCTTAGGCGGCGCTAAAAACCATATGCTACTGATGCCCGATGCGGATCTCGATCAAGCCGTCAGCGCGTTAATGGGCGCCGCCTACGGCAGTGCCGGCGAGCGTTGTATGGCCATCTCCGTGGTGCTCGCCGTGGGCGATGTGGGAGACAAATTAGTCGAGAAGTTACTCCCACAAATCCAGACCTTGAAGGTCGGTAACGGGCTCACTCCCGAGATGGAAATGGGGCCATTGATCTCCAAACAACACCTTGCCAAGGTGAGCCAATACGTTGCCAGCGGCGTCCAAGAAGGCGCGACGCTACTGGTTGATGGTCGCAACCTCAGTGTTGCTGAGCATCAGCAAGGCTACTTCCTCGGGGCCTGCCTATTCGATAATGTCACCCCTGAGATGCGCATCTACCGCGAAGAAATCTTCGGTCCAGTGCTGTCGATTGTCAGGGTGAAGGATTATCCAGCGGCGCTCGAGCTAATAAACCAGCACGAATTTGGCAATGGCACGGCGATTTTTACTCAAAGCGGGGAAGCTGCAAGGCATTTTTGTCACCATGTGCAGGTCGGCATGGTCGGGGTCAACGTCCCCATTCCGGTGCCCATGGCATTCCACAGCTTTGGCGGCTGGAAGCGCTCACTCTTTGGTCCCCTGCACATGCATGGTCCCGATGGCGTACGTTTTTATACCAAGCGCAAAGCCATTACTGCGCGCTGGCCCGTGGGCAAACAGACTCAAGCCGAGTTTGTCATGCCAACCATGAAATAGTTGCCTAAAACAAGGACATCCCAATGACGATGAGCATTAATGCCATTATTCGCTTTGCGAGCGCGCAAACCGCAGTGGAATCCTATTCATTGGCGCCGGAAAAATTACTCAAAGGCAATCCAGAGCAGCGCCTACAAAATCATTATTCCAGCCCATGTAATCAATTTAACAGTGGCATTTGGCAAAGTGAATCAGGTGCTTGGAAAATAAACTACACTGAGTATGAATATTGTGAAATCCTCGAAGGGGTGAGTGTTATCACCGATCAGCAAGGACAATCACAAAGGTTCACTGTGGGAGATAGGTTTATTATTCCTGCGGGTTTTCAAGGCTCTTGGGAAGTCATAGAACCGTGTCGCAAGGTTTATGTGATTTTTGAGCCCAAATAGTCCATATTAAGCAATTAAGCCCGAATCAAACCGCTAAGATCACTTAGCAATTACTCGCCATGGAGTCTCTGCAATAGGTTATCCTTGCGCGGCAGTTTGGCAATTAAACAGGCGCCTTGGCAGCTGCAATACGCTGGCGGTAAGGCGCCTGAGTTCACCAAAAAATGGGAGAGATACCGTGAATTACCAACACAAAAACAAACGGCTAATGCCACTTATTGGTCTGGCACTCGTAACCTCTGGATTATGCGCTAGCGCCAACGCCGAACTCTCAGGAGAAATCAGCCTAACCAATGACTACCGCTTTCGCGGTGTTTCACAAACCGCTGGCGATCCCGCCCTGCAAGCAGGCATTGATTGGGCCTTTGGCTCTGGTTTTTCGGTAGGAGCCTGGGCAAGTAATGTGGACTTTGATGAACCCGGTTATAACGGCCCTAATATCGAATACGATTTTTATGTCGCCTACGGCGGTGAGATCAACCCAGATCTAACCTACGATATCACCCTTAATCGCTATAACTACTCTGGTGACAGTGATTTGGGTTACTTTGAAGTCACTGCCGGCATGGATTATCAAGGATTTCGCGTCGCGTATTGGTACACCAATGACTACAGCGGCAGTGACTTAGCCTACCACTATACCGAGCTTAACTATTCCTATGAATTTGCTGAGAATTGGAACCTCGATCTCCACTACGGCTATAACACAGGCGATGCATTGGATGACGGCGAAGGCTTCGATAGCTACTCAGATTACTCTATCGGCGTATCGACTGAACTGGCAGGCTTTGGGTTATCCCTTGCATGGTTAGACACCGATATCAGCGGTTGGTACAAAGTGGATAGTGGTACCTATAAAAACACCGATACCGTGCTCGCCACCGTGAGTTACGCTTTTTAATAGGCCTAAGCAGTAACGCCTATTGCAATCTGAGAGGTAAAAAGCCCGGCGTATTTAACCGACCGTGATAAAGCATCGCTTGCCAAAATGCTATCTAGCCTCCAACAAAAAGCCCTCTTTAAAGAGGGCTTTTGCGTCATTGTACTTGCCTAATTCTTTATAAGAAATAGCACAATATGATGCGATGACAACCTTCGCGCTTAACGGCATTAACCGTTTGAGTGGTTGGGAAGACTAAGCCGCTCGCGTGTGATACGCGAACAGCTTAAAGCACTCAACGCTGCACGGTTACCAACGGCGCATCTTATGGCCTTTGACCGCATAAAACAGGATAAACAGATAACAAGGCAACATCACCATATATCCCCCCTGCTGGCCCATGTCGGTCGCGGAGCTGGTTAACCCCCAAAATAACGGGCCGAATGCGCCACCCGCAATGCCCATAATCAGCAGCGCCGAACCTGTACTGGTTAATTTCCCCATACCCGATAATGCCAACGGCCACACCGCAGGCCATACAATTGCGTTAGCTAATCCTAAGAAAGCAATCAACAATAAGGTATCTGGCAAGGCTGTGCCGCCAAAAGGCACTAATAGTACATTGGCAATCGCGTAGGAATGATTATCCCCCAATAAAATCCCAAGGGTGAGCAAGAGGCCAAGAATCGCGGAGATCATCAGCGCCGTGGGCTGAGAAATAAACCTTGGGATCAACAGTATCCCTAAAGTGTAACCGAGCACCATACACACCATAGTGTAAGAGGTCATTACCCCGTAGGATTCAATGCCTAAGGACAGCGCAAAAGTGCCTATGGTGTCACCAGCAATCACCTCAACGGCGACATACACAAACAGTGCCAACACCCCAAAAGCTAAATTAGGGTGAGCTAGCGCGGCCTTAATTTGACCTTTATCAGTGGCATCGGTGTCTTCATCTTCATTGGCTAATTCTGGCAGCGGCGATTTTTTTACCGCCAGCGCTAATATACCAATAAAGATAGCCATACCTAAGTAAGGAAGCACTAACCCATTAGCCATTTCATCGATTTGTGCTTGAGTTAATTGGATACCAATTCGGTCGTTAAAGCTGTCTAAGATCAGCGCAGAGAACACCATAGGTGCAATCACCCCTGCACCCTTGTTTAAAATCCCCATTACGCTCACGCGCGCAGCGGCCGACTCTTCAGGGCCTAAACGCACGACGTAAGGGTTGACTGCAGTTTGCAACAATGTTTGGCCAGCGCCCATCACTAACTGGGCAAACAAAAATAGACCAAAGATTTGAGTTTTGGCAGCAGGAATAAACAATAAGCCCGCCAACATCATCACGCCCATACCGAGCGCCATACCATTTTTGTAACCGACTTTGCGGATAACCCATGCCGATGGCAGGGCCGTAAAGGTCACGGCAATGTAAAACGAAAACAGAATCAACGAGGCCTGCAAAGGCGTGAGTTGCAAAATTTGCTTGAGATACGGCATTAACGAGCCGTTTAACCACGTGGCAAATCCAAGGATGAAGAAAAGAGCGGCCACTATGGCCATGGGCAGAAAGCTACTTTTCTGCTGGCCTTTATCGAGAGTCATTTCCATAAACCTGCTTCTTATAGTCATTAATAATTTAAGGTGATTAAGGGACAATAAACCACGTTACCCCCCCCTATCATCGCTAGCGCGACTCATCCGCAATGGCTAATGTTATCATCCAAACTCACCATTGTTTCATCGATGTTAAAACAAATATCGCAAAAAGACAACGCTGTCATTTGCCATTTCAGCGACCCTATTGCTGTTATCGGGATCAAGTTAGCACTCTGCGCTAATCGGCCCTGCAGCGGCGCATCGATACAACCGTTACACGAAAATACTGCAGTGGCTGATGGGTTGATTCACAAACCTATGATGGTGTGATGGTGTGATGGTGTGATGGTGTGATGGTGTGATGGTGTGATGGTGTGATGGTGTGATGGTGTGATGGTGTGATGGTGCAAAAGTATAATGAAGGAGGCAAAAAATACGCAACCGCCAATGCTCTGCGCCCCCAAAAAAAGCCCCCGGTGAACGGCTTGCAGCTTCACGACGGAGGTATCCCCCACCACAACGGTATGTAACAAGTAGGTTTTAACGGGCGTGAAGCTTGATGCTCGCAGTCAAAGGGAGCGAGCCGATGGCACCTCATCGCGCCGACGCGCCTGCATCGCGCAATCGACTCACAAATCAATACCATCGGCTCTCGCGTTATAGGATGGCGCTCCTCACCCCATTAAATGCGCACAAAAATCTTTTTACGATACAACCAATAAAGCACTAACCATTGCACCGCCAGTAGCCCGAACACCTGAGCCAAGGGCTGCGCCGTCTCAGGCAGTGCGCGCACTATGCCGCCAAAGAGAATTTGCGCCAAATATTGCCACTGCACCAAACTCGACGCCAAATAGATAATGATGGCGTTGGTGCCAATCACCACAAAGAAAAACGCCGCCCTTTGCCACTGCAGCACATCTACCAAGGCATAAAACACGCCTAGCAATATCATGCTCCAGCCTGTGGTCACCAGAACAAAAGAACTGGTCCACAGTTCCTTATTGACCGGTAAAACCCCATCCAGCGACCAACCCGCGGCTAAGCTCGCAGCACCCGCGATGAGGAGTAATCCCACCTTGGCCCACTCGCCATTTCGATGGGGCTTGACAATAAAGTGTCCGACAAACACACCGGCTAAGGCATTCACCACGGCGGGAATCGTTGATAATACCCCTTCAGGATCCGGGGTGCGGCCTTGATAACTGACCCCAGGTAACAACCACGCATCCACATAAGCATTGATGGATTGGCTTGGTAACAGCACACCTGCCTGCCCACCAGAAAAAGGTAGCCACAATTGCGCAGCCCCATAGACAATTAAAATGCCTAAGGCGACGATGATTTGCGTACGCAGTGGCGTGTGCCAAACCAATAATGCTGCAAAAAACCATGCAAACCCAATACGCCCTAACACACTGGCATAACGAATATTGTCTGGCTCCATCGGCACGCCAGTGCCCCAACCGTGATTATAAAGTACCCCGAGCAGCAGCAATAACAAGAGCCGCTTAACCCCGTGCCGATACAGAGGTAAGCGCTGCTGAAATGGCAAAGTATCTAAACGCTTGGGCGATAAACCTAAGGCCACCCCAGAGAGGAAAATAAACAGCGGAAAGATCAGATCGTAAAAATGAAAACCGTGCCATTGGCTGTGGTGCATTTGGCCATCGGCCCATTGCCAACCTGCCCATCCGGTCAACAGCAACAAGGCACCAAACAAGGCTTCGCCGCCCAAAATCCAAAACATATCAAAGCCACGCAAAGCATCGAGGGACATCAACCTCGGTCGCGGCGCGTTACCTTGGGGTGAAGGAGTGCACTGCGTCATCCCCATGAGATTTCCTTATGTTCACTTAATATCATTTAACGCGCAGCCCAATTACGCTGTACGATAAAAAAACGTAGCCCCTGTCATCAAAAATGTACAAGGGCCGACGGTTTGAGTTAACTCCAGCATGCTAGAGCTGGTGTATTTTACTTAACATGGTTAACCATTACGCGTTAACAGCGCGATCGACACGCCTAGGCCCTCGGCCTACTACAGCGTACAACCTGCAACCGCTTTGCCTGCCAGCGCATTGCCAGCTAAATAAGTGGCTTGCACCCTTAGCTGCTCATCAAGCACCACCATGTCCGCTTTGTGCCCAAGGGCAATGCGCCCGACGTGAGCATCAATCCCAAGGAACTGCGCAGGATATAGCGCCGCCATGCGCAGCGCTTCACCAAGGGGAAGCCCGAGCATATTAACGGTATTATTAACCGCCGATGCCATATCGAGCACGCAACCTGCCAACTCACCGGTGACGGCATTTAATCTATCACCTACCCGCAAAACTTGGGTGCCAAAAAGTTCAAAACTCACTTCATCAGCCATCCCCACTGGCGGCATAGCATCGGTGACCAACATCACTTTACCCTGAGGTTTAGCACGCAGCGCAATGCGCGCCGCCGCCGGGTGCACATGGTGACCATCGACAATCAAGCCACACCATGCCTGCTCACTTTCTAGCGCGGCGCCCACCATACCCGGTTCACGAGAGCCAAGGGGCGACATGGCATTAAACAGGTGGGTAAAGCCGGTCGCGCCCGCGTTAAGCGCCGCCTGCACTGTTGCGTAATCGGCATTGGAATGGCCCAAGCAGACTTTAACGCCTGCGGCGACTAAGGTTTGGATTGTTTGTGGTGAAACGTTTTCCGGCGCAAGCGTGACCACTTTAATACCTAAATCTTGACGACAAAAAATCGCCAATTCCGCCTCACTGATTTCACGAATAGCTGCCGCAGGATGCACGCCTTTTTTCGGCACACTCAGATGAGGTCCTTCAAAATGCACTCCCAGCACCCCCGGACTCCCTTTTGCCAACGCCTTAGCCACAGCATCCGCCGCCTTGGTCATCACATCGATATCATCAGTGATAAGCGTGGGCAAAAAACCAGTGGTACCAAAACGCGCATGGGCGCGGCCAATCACCTCAATACCGTGGACGCTTGGATGGGCATTGAATAACACCCCGCCGCCGCCATTAACTTGTACGTCAATAA
>NZ_JBOFMC010000179.1:0-3635 GCF_051658185.1 Shewanella sp.
CATATATGACGCCCTGGCGGGTCGGCAGCTATTCCGGTTTAGTGAAAAACTCGCCCCACGGCAAAACCCGCCCCGGAGCCGATGATGAGGCCCAAGGGCCCGCTGCAGAAGGGATGGATCCACGTCATCCCACAGTCGAGAGCCAGCAAACGTCCTATGAGCTAAGTGCCCACGACGTTAACCTTCCCGACTTAATGATTGACGAGTTAACTATTAGCGGCTTAAGTAAACACGAATTACATGCCAGCCAATTGGCGTCGATTAGCGCTCAAGCCAACCTTAACCGCTTTACCTTTGAGCGCGGTGCCAATGCCGGCAGCTTTATGCACCTCGTGTTGGAGCGGATTGATTTTACCAAGGCGCACATTGAACTGCCCCAACACTTGCCTAAGGCAATGCAGCAATACGCTATCGCCACGCCTTGGCAAAGTGTCCTTGAGGCTTGGTATCTGGAGGTGTTGCATGCCCCGCTATACCAACATGACACGCCTCAATATGGTGGGAGCACGGCGGCACACGCTGCGACAACGGCGGCACACGGCCAACCCTTGGCAGGCGCCCCTAAGGTCGACCTGTGTCTTGCCAAACTCGCCCCAAGCAATACCTTGGTCGAGATGGAATTTTATCTGCCCTTAACGCGTCTTAAGGATGCAGAGCTCAATGCGCTACTGCGGCAATACGGTTATCCATCCCAGCTTAGCTTTGATGAACTCCAAGGTATGCTCAAAGGTTTTATCGATTTAACCTTTGAACATCAAGGCAAATTCTTCATCGCCGACTATAAATCTAACCATCTTGGTGACCGCATCACGGCCTACCACCCGCAGGCGCTCAAACAGGCAATCATCGAGCACAGCTACGATTTACAGTACATTATTTACTCGGTTGCCCTGCATCGTTACCTGCAGTTACGTTTAGCAGACTATGACTACGATGTGCATATTGGTGGCTGTTACTACTTGTTTTTGCGAGGAATGTCCGCAGCCCATCCTGGGTCTGGCGTGTATTATGATAAGCCACCAAAAGCCTTAATCCTTGCCCTGGATAACCTATTGCTGCGGGGCGAAACTCCCCAAGCGCATAACAGCGACTGACTGAGAGCGAAAGTATGAATACCACAACGTCTGAACAGACTCCTGCAGCTCATCTTGGGGCTGATGCGCCCCACACGGACTGCGCCAGCGCTCGTCTACACCGCAACCTTAAGTGGCTGGATTATGGCACGCTGCAATTAACCGCACCGATCACAGAGCTGCTCAAACGCTGGGAGCAGGAAAGGCTACTCACGCCACTTGATCGGCATTTTGCCCTCGAAATGGCAGCACTCCACAGCCAAGAGCGCCAAGATCCCTTATTTATTCTGCTGTGCGCCCTCCTAAGCCAGCAGCTATCCGCCCAGCACAGCTGTCTGGTGCTTGCTCATGTGGTGCGACTCAATCCTCTGGCGGAACAAACCAGCCATTGTAAAATCAAGCTAAGCCTCGAGAGCCTCATCGCTAAACTGCACACCTTTGCCGCCGTCGGCCCCGGGGGCAGCCACAAACCGCTGATCCTCGATAATGGCAGGTTATATCTGCAGCGTTATTATCAATTTGAGACTCAAGTGGCCGAGGCCTTAATTCGTTTATCCCAGCGACAAGGCGCTGTGTATCCCCCAGCGCTGGCTGCGCGTTTAGAGGCCTATTTAACGCTATTATTTCCGCCAAGCCATGAGCCGGATGCGATTGACTGGCAAAAGGTTGCCACCGCCACCGCCCTTGGCAAAAGGCTTGCGGTGATAACCGGTGGCCCGGGAACCGGCAAAACCACCACAGTCACCAAGCTATTACTGCTGCAACAAATGCTTAATCCGCAGGAGATCCGTCTCGTTGCACCAACGGGCAAGGCCGCCGCTCGCTTAAGTGAATCCATTAAGGCTTCCAAAGCTCGTTTGGCAACAGAGCTCAACCAGCTGCAAGATGGCCACATGCACGGCATCCAAGCAGCGGAGCGTACCGCCCTCTTATCTGCTTTAACACATATTCCGGAGGAGGCCGCCACCCTACATCGCTTACTTGGGGTCATTCCTCATTCGGCCGAATTTCGCCACCATCAAGCCAATCCCCTCAGGCTCGATCTCTTGCTGATCGATGAAGCCTCAATGGTGGATTTACCGATGATGTATAAGCTGCTCAGTGCCCTGCCCGAGCATGCCAGCTTAATTTTGCTTGGGGATCAGGATCAACTCGCCTCGGTTGAAGCTGGCGCCGTCCTTGCCGATATTTGTGCCGGGTTAAAAGTGCAGCCAAATGCAGCTAACATAAACAACGCCACGGATCCCCATTGCGCGCCGCCACAACCTTGGCAAATGCGCTACAGCCCGAGCGAAGCCCAACGTCTGAGCCAATTGACCGGCTTTGATTTACGCCGTTTTATCAGTCAGCCCAGCGCAAACGATACCGCCAAACTCGGAGACTGCCTCTGCATGTTAATGCACAGTCACAGATTTAAGGGCGATGCGGGGATTGGGTTGCTGGCTAATGCGGTTAATCGCGCCGATCTCGCCGGGATTTTACAGGTATGGCAACGGGGATTAGCAGAGCTTAGCTGGTTAGAGCATGGCCTGCAGCCAAATGGGCTAGACACTGCGCTAAGTGACGCTGCGCTCAATGTGCCTAAGTTCTGCGAACCTGAGCGCAACAGCGGACTCATGCAATTGCTGGAACAAGCCGTGATGGCCTACGGTCACTATCTTAACGCACTAAAGGAGCCCGGCCAGACAAGCACCTTTGCCATTATCGAGCGCTTTAACCAATACCGGATTTTATGCGCAATGCGCTCGGGCGACTATGGGGTCGAGGGCATCAATAGCTATGTCACCAAGGCACTGGCCAAAGCCAAA
The DNA here is from genome assembly GCF_051658185.1 of Shewanella sp. GTDB lineage: Bacteria > Pseudomonadota > Gammaproteobacteria > Enterobacterales > Shewanellaceae > Shewanella. The sequence continues at coordinate 2,882 of NZ_JBOFMC010000179.1, forward strand.
CTTATCCAGCCCTTGCAGGAGTTTTACCTTGGCAGACCTATCATTATTCAAAGTAACGATTACAATCTTGGGCTATTTAACGGCGACATTGGCCTTATCCTGCAGGACGAAGATAAACCCGAGCGCCTGATGGCCCACTTTATCAAAGCCGATGGCAGTCAACTCAAAGTGTTACCCGCGCGTCTGCCCCGCCATGAAACCTGTTACGCCATGACAGTACATAAGAGTCAAGGCAGTGAATTTAACCAAGTGGCCCTCGTGCTACCGCCTCAGCCAAGCCTTGCCCAGTGGCAACTGCTCACTAAGGAGCTGATTTACACTGCAATTACTCGAGCTAAACATCATTTTAGCTGTTTAGGTACCCAAAGTGTGTTTGAGCGCGCCAGTAGCCAAATCACCCAAAGAGCTTCAGGCCTTGCCGATAGACTTTGGCGCTAGCCCGTAACACTCACGCTATGACGCGCCCTCTTTGGCATTAGCATCACCCTGACGCGAGTACTTGATCCAGCGTCAGGCGTTAGGCGTTAGGTGTCTGGTGTCTGGTGTCTGGTGTCTGGTGTCTGGTGTCTGGTGTCTGGCATTAGCGTAACCGGTAACCCCCCGTCTTAACACGCTGAAACGGAGTTGACAACGGCGGGTGTATTAACGGCCGCAGATGGTATTGGGCGTGGAGGAAAACGTAAGACGGTAGGCTCAAAAGCTCAACCCGCAGCTCCCAGCGAAGCGTCAAAATCGAGCAAGGTACTATCACTTT
>NZ_JBOFMC010000180.1:0-11439 GCF_051658185.1 Shewanella sp.
GGGCTGTGGGTTATCGCCCCGTTTGTTTGGGTAACATGAGGCGGGTTGGCTTAAAAGCGTTTTTAGGAATATCAGTATGTTGTGGTTAAGCAAAGTATGTTTTGGTTAAAGAAAATCGCTTCAATGGCAGTTATGCCGATCCCGTTTATCCTGCTGTTATTACTCCTGTCATTATTGCTATGGCGTTATCGTGCTCTGGCTAAGCGTGCGGTGGTGAGTGCAACGCTTATTTTGGGGTTGCTCAGTAGTCAACTGAGCGTCGATTGGTTGGCTCGGCCCCTTGAGGCCAGTTTTCCGATCAATTCTCGGCCGATTTCAGGCGCATGTTATGTGATGGTGTTGGGCTCGGCCCATGCCGATATTGCGGCGGCCTCGGCGGTGCAGTCGCTCTCGGCCGTGGCTCTGGCAAGGCTGTCGGAAGGGATACGCCAACTTGCATTGGGCCAAGACTGCCAATTGTTGGTCAGTGGTTGGAGCGGCGAATTGACAGCATTTGCCCACGCCCAGATGATGGCCAAGGCCGCCGTAGAATTAGGGGTGGATAGTCAGCGCATTGTGCAGTTACCGTTAGCCAGAGATACCGTTGAAGAAGCGCTCTATGCCAAGGAAATCATCGGCGATCGTCCGTTACGCTTAGTCACCTCGGCCGATCATATGCCTAGGGCTATGGCAATTTTTACCACGCATGGCTTAGCCGCGAGCCCCGCCCCGACAGATTTTAGGGCGCGCCCAGATTTTTGGTGGCGGCTTAATGCCGATAATTTACTCACCTCTCAGCGAGCGATTCATGAATATATTGGTCGCCTCTGGTTTTGGATGACACAGGAATAATGCAATGAAGTTAACGCCCGAAGTACAAAGGATACAGCCATTATCTAAGCGCAATGGCTTAACGTTAACCTGGGCGGGTGGCAGTGCTTTTTTGCTCGGTATTGGGTTATTTGTCGTTGTTCCCGCGTTTTTTGCCTTAGGGTTAGTCTTGTTTTGTATGGGGGCCATCGCCCTCATTCTCGGTTTAGCCAAAGTGTATGAGCCGCAAACGACGCTCACCCTTGATGAGCAAGGGCTCACCTATTTCCATCGCCGTGGTCGGGTGTTTATTGCTTGGGATAACATTGCGCGGATTGACATACCAAGAGTAACGCATGGGATTGATAATATTGAGTTATCATACCTTGGGATCAAATTAAAACGCCTAAATCCTATCTTGGATAATATTTCTCTGCGCCTCGCGACGGGACTATTAACGGAACAACGCCCCTTGTTGGTGACGGCGGCCTCCTCCCAGGCAGAATTGGCCACCCTCGAGACTTATTTGGGGGCCGAATTTAGCCCTCTGGTGCTGGATGGGGAACGTTATCGCGGTGTATTAGCCATGTTTGGCCACCGCTGTACTATGTTAGATAGTCATTTGGGGTATCACCTGTATATTCCCCATGAGAGTTTAGATCGCCCGCCACAGGCATTTATTAAGTTGCTACGCCAGAGCGTCGCCCAAGCGATAGCCGCGAAGGGCTGACCGTCGTCGGCGCCTAGGGAGGTAAAGGTGGGAGGTTAAGGCGTCTTAAGCGTCACATCCCCTTGGATAGGTGCGGCACTGAGCGATAAGCTTTTGGCCTCATAGGGCGCGGCTAAACTGTGGGTTTGGATGGTAGAGACATCTTCTTTGATCCTTAAGCCGATAAATTGGCCGCCCTCCATAATTTGCATCGCGGTGCTGGCAACATCGCCATCAACCACACCATGATTTTGGATCACTAAGCGCTCACAAATTAAGCGTCCTTTAAAGTAACCATTGACGATAAATTCTTGGCATTTGATTTCACCTTCAACTCGGCCACCTTGCTCGACCATAATATTGCCCTGGGACAATATTTGACCATTGACCTCTCCACCAATCAATATATCGCCCATTAATTCCATATTACCCGTTAATTTAGTGCCATTAGCAATAAAACTGAGTGGTTTTGCGGTTTTTCTGGAAAAAAGGCCTAATTTACTCAACATGATCATGATGTTACTCAATGTAAATTTCACCAAATATTAACGTAGATAGGGATGCTAACTCAAGTTAATCTAAGGTTATTTGCCGAATGAGTTGTATTAGCCTTCGGGCTCCACATTTGTCCATTTGCATGAGTTAGCTAGGATCAGTCTCTGCGTTAAGTAAGATTGCCTGACTGGGGCAGGGGGCCACACAGGCACCGCAGCCCGTGCATAACTCCACATCAATTTTCGGGCTTGGGACTTGGCCGATGCTGGGGGTAAAACGAATCGCCCGAGGCTCACAGGCATCCTTGCAACTTTGGCAGCAAATGCCTTGATAGGTTAAACAGGTATCGAGGATTGTTGCTTTGTGTTGCCAAGGGGCGGTTTGAGTGAGATCAAACACAGGTTCTGGGCAAGCCTTAGCGCATAGGGTACAAAAAGTACATTCATTCTCTTTAAAGGAGATTTCCGGAAATCCGCCATCACCTTTGAAAATGATATGGGTTTCACAGACATCGATACATGCGGCGCAACGGGTACATACATCAGTAAATTCAATAGTATCACGCACCCAAGGCGGTCTCATTGCTGGGGTTTTGCGGCGATTAAAGAGGCTGCGCCGACCATGATTGATAGGTTGAGTCATGTCTTTCCTACTGTAGTTATCAGGTTTGGGCTAACACACGGGTTGTTTGGCTGAATATGGCGTGGGTGTTTAAGGGTAACACTTAGGTGTGCTGCTTACACTTAATGGTCGCGTTTAACTGTGGCTCATACTCGCGTAGTTGGTGTTAGCTCAACATGAGCTCAACACGAAAAACACAAAAGATGCCCCCCTGCATACGCGCTAAATCATCCATTCACTAAAAAAATGGCTCGGAACCCGAGCCATTATGCAGTTAACTTAGCTGTTGTTAACGATTATGTAGCTAACTAATCCGTTGTTAACCATTGCGTTGTTAACCAATCCGTTGTTAACCATTGTAGCCGGTAGGATTGCTTGACTGCCAATGCCAACTGCTGCTTGCCATGTCTTCTAGGCTGTGTGTGGCCTGCCAACCGAGGTCTTCCTTGGCAAAGGTTGGATCGGCATAACAGGCGGCAATATCCCCCGGGCGGCGGGGGGCAATTTGATAGGCAATGGTTTTTCCACTGGCTTTTTCAAAGGCTTTAACCATATCCAGCACGCTATAGCCTTGGCCTGTACCGAGGTTATAAGTGACAAGACCAGGCTGAGTGGCTAATTTTTCAAGGGCTTTTAAATGTCCTTTGGCTAAATCCACCACATGGATATAGTCGCGCACACCTGTGCCATCGTGGGTGGGATAATCATCACCAAAAACACTGAGTACCGCGCGCTTACCCACTGCAACCTGAGCAATAAACGGCATTAAATTATTTGGAATATCATTGGGATCTTCACCAATCAACCCACTGGCATGGGCACCAACAGGGTTAAAGTAGCGTAGACGAGCGATATTCCAACTCGGATCGCTATGGTGTAAATCGGCAAGAATATGCTCGACCATGAGTTTTGATTGCCCGTAAGGGTTGGTTGCCCCAGTCGGAAAATCCTCAGTGATCGGCAGGCTTGCCGGATCGCCATAGACGGTAGCCGATGAACTAAAGACGAGATTTTTCACCTGATATTCTGCCATGACTTTGCAGAGGATCAGGGTACCGGTGACGTTATTCTCATAATATTTAAGGGGCTTAGCAACCGATTCGCCCACCGCTTTTAAGCCCGCAAAATGAATGACAGAATCGATAGCATGATCACTAAACACTTTCTGTAACAATGCTTTATTAAGAATATCGCCTTGGTAAAATGTGACTGATTTCCCCGTAATGCGCTCGACACGGTTTAGGGCTTCGATACTTGAGTTAGACAGGTTGTCTAATACAATCACTTCGCTCCCCGCATTGAGTAATTCTACTACGGTATGGGTGCCGATATAGCCAGCACCACCAGTCACTAAAATCGCCATTATTTTATTCCTTTTACAACAGTCTTTAAGTATTGGGCAAACTCTTCGCCGATCTCGCTGTGGCGCAGAGCGTATTCAACGTTAGCGCGCATATAGCCTTGTTTGTTACCGCAATCGTGGCTTTTTCCTTCCATGTAGTAGGCATTCACGGTTTCTTGCTGCATTAACATGGCAATGGCGTCGGTCAGTTGGATCTCATCGCCGGCACCTGCGGGGGTTTTTGCTAATAATGGCCAAATCGCGGCGGGCAGGACATAGCGGCCAACGACGGCAAGATTGGATGGGGCTTCATCAACGGGGGGTTTTTCAACCAGCTCCACTAATGGCTCGGACTCGCCCGGTTGTAAATCGTGGCCATTCACATCGGCAATACCGTATTGGTTAACGAGGTGATGTGGTACCCCTTCGACCATGATTTGACCCACTTGGGTTTCATCAAATAAGGCCACCATGGCGGCTAAGTTATCTTGAGTCAGATCGCAGCTGGCTTCATCGATAATCACATCCGGCAGCAATACGGCGAAGGGCGCATCGCCAACCACGGATTTAGCACATAAAATCGCATGGCCTAAGCCTTTAGCTTGGGATTGACGCACGCTGATCACTGTTACGTCTTTTGGACAAATCGATTGCACCGCTTCTAATAGTTGGCGTTTTACTCGGCGCTCAAGCTGAGCTTCTAATTCAAAACTGGTATCAAAATGGTTTTCAATGGAGTTTTTACTCGCATGGGTAACGAGCACAATTTCTTTGATGCCAGCGGCAATAGCTTCACTTACAACGTATTGGATTAATGGCTTATCAACAACGGGCAACATTTCTTTAGGAATGGCTTTGGTTGCCGGTAGCATGCGAGTCCCTAAGCCTGCGACAGGAATAACAGCTTTACGAATTTGATGTTGTTTCATTGCGAACCTTTTAAGTCAAGGAGATGCGATTAGCGGCCATTATTCTAAATGACCTATGCAGAAAAGCTATTTACAAAAATTGGATTCTAGCGCGATTTCTACATTTAATCAGTCAAAGATTAAATTTTTGAGCCATAAGGTCAGCGTCTATTGAGGAGATGTTTTCCATTATGGGCTTTGGCATCTTACCATTAACTGCGGTGTAATATTTAGTTTACGTTTACGTCACCCAAAGGCTTGAACTATAAAGTGTGAAGCAGTTAACAAAATTCAGCCCTTAGATCACTATTAGGCCATGCTTAACAATCTGTAAGTGAACACTATGACCAAAGGATCTGCCTATGTTGCCCGCCATGGCGATGTGACAGGCTATATCGATTATCCCCAAGAGGAACATGATATTTGGCGGCAACTCTATGCTCGCCAAGCGGTTAACTTGCCGGGCAGGGCCTGTAAGGAATACTTACAGGGCCTAAGCGCGCTTGGCTTGCCTGAGGATCGTATCCCGCAACTGACTGAAATTGACGCCGTATTACAGGCCACGACCGGTTGGAAAACGGCTGCCGTGCCAGCGCTGATCTCTTTTGGGCGTTTTTTTGAATTATTAGCCAATAAGGAGTTTCCGGTAGCCACCTTTATCCGCCGTAAGGAAGAATTTGATTACTTGCAAGAACCGGATATTTTTCATGAAATCTTTGGCCATTGCCCGTTATTGACGAATCCCTCCTTCGCCCATTTTTCGCATATGTATGGCCAATTGGGTCTGAATGCCAGCAAGGAGGAAAGGGTATTTTTAGCACGGTTATATTGGTTTACGGTGGAGTTTGGTTTACTTAAACCTCGGGAGGGCGAACTGTGTATTTATGGTGGCGGGATTTTAAGTTCCCCCGCAGAAACCTTATACGCGATGACAAGCCCAATACCAGAACGTAAGCCCTTTGATTTGTTGGAGGTGCTGCGCACGCCTTATCGTATCGATATCATGCAGCCTATCTATTACGTAATAGAACATATTGATATGTTAGATGAAATTGCCAAATTAGACATTATGGGGTATGTGACAAAGGCGCGGCAGTTGGGCCTGTTTCCCCCTAAGTTTCCGCCTAAAGCTCAAGCAAGTTAGCCAATGGCCATTACTAGGATTTGCATGGCAATGGCTTTGACATTTTATGGCTTTGCTATTCATCGCTTGGATACCATTGCCTTAAATACCAGAGGTTTTGATAGGTGTCGCTTAGGCCGATTGACCTAGGTTCTTTTAAAATCGTGATGCTGTAAGTGCGTCACTAAACCCAAATAGACGTTGTAGACGTTGCCCAAAGGAGTATGTATGACAGCGTTATCTAAGATGAAATGTGAAGCTTGCCAAGCTGATGCGCCTAAAGTGACCGATGACGAACTGGCCCAGTTAGTGCGCCAGATCCCCGATTGGAGCGTCCAAGTGCGTGATGGCATCATGCAGCTTGAGCGAGTGTATAAGTTTAAAAATTTTAAAGCGGCGATGGCCTTTTCGAATAAGCTGGCTGAGCTGGCTGAAGCTGAATTTCACCATCCCGGCATGTTAATTGAGTGGGGTAAAGTTACTGTTACTTGGTGGTCACACTCTATTAAGGGATTACATCGGAATGATTTCATCATGGCCGCCAAGACTGACCAGTTATTAAATTGAATAAAACTTAAAATAAATCAGTGCATTAATTTAGATTGTGCACTGATTTTTTCTTTATGTTACAAATGGACTGTAAACTAGACTTGCCACTTTTGCATTTACCTTCTAACGTATACCCGCCCTGTGAGGACTCCAGCCAATTGGCTTAAACAACATCGGTTTAAGCAACATTGGTTAAAGCAACATTGCTTAAAGCGACATTGGCTTGAGTTTCATCAGCATGAGTTTTATCAGTCCAACAGGGCGCTACGCGGTTTATTCCATAATTCGAATCAAAAAAGGAATATCAGTCATTATGCGTTTGGAAGTTAGCTGTCAAGATCGCGTTGGTTTAGCGAAAGATATCTTAGTGGTGCTTGAACGTTATGGTATTAATTTAATTGCTATTGATGCCAGTAACCAAGGTTTTTTATACCTTCAATTTGCCGAAATCCGTTTTGAAACCTTAAGTGCTTTGATGCCGCAAATCCGCAAAGTGGAGAGTGTCCACGATGTGCGAACCGTCTCCTTTATGCCCTCAGAGCAGGAGCATTACGCTCTTAAAACCTTGCTTAAGACCTTACCTGACTTAGTCTTTTCCATTGATGTGAAGGGGCGCATCCGGATTGTCAATGAGTCGGCATTGCTGAATATGGGCATGACCGAACATGAGGTGGTTGATGAATCATTAAACCATTGGGTGCAAGGGTTTAATTTCAGTCGTTGGTTAAGTGAGAGCCAAGTGCTCGCCCAGGCGGCGCGGGTGCAAATTGGTCAAAATGAATATCTTGCCGAAATGCTGCCCATTTATTTGCCCGATGAGAATGATAAAACCATTCTTGCGGGGGCGGTGGTGTCGCTGAAGTCGCCAGCGCGGCTCGGAAAACAATTTAACGCCCTGCAAAATCAAACCGCAGGCTTTGAAAATGTGCTCGCCAGCAGTGACAAAATGAAAGAGGTGCTCAAGCAGGCCCGGCGTATGGCTCAGCTCGATGCGCCGCTGCTGATCACCGGCGAAACTGGTACCGGTAAAGAATTAATGGCCAGAGCCAGTCATGATGCCAGTATGCGCCGTGAAAAACCTTTTATTGCGATTAACTGCGCCGCCTTGCCCGACAGCGCCGCTGAAGAAGAATTATTTGGCTATGTCAGTCAAGGCAAAATCATTAAGCGGGGTTTTTTTGAAGAAGCCAAGGGCGGCACGGTCTTTTTAGATGAAGTGGCCGAAATGTCCAAGGCTGCCCAAGTGAAATTATTGCGGTTGTTGCAGGATGGGACTTTTAGGCGTATCGGTGGGGATGAAGAGGTACGCGCCGATGTGCGGATCATCTGCTCGACCCAAAAAAATCTGGCGGAATTGTGCCAAACGGGCGAGTTTCGTGAGGATTTATATTATCGGATCCATGTGCTGAGTTATCACATTCCTGCCCTGCGGGAACGTAAAGTCGATATCATTCCGCTCACTGAAATGTTCCTTGAGCACTATAGCCAGCAGCTTTCAAGCCCGGTGCGGCGCATTTCGGCCCAGTGCCGCGAGCATCTGTTGAGTTATGCCTGGCCCGGTAACATCCGCCAATTAAAAAATGCCGTGTTTAGAGCGGTGTCGATGTGGGATGGCTCGGCAGAGTTAACGGTTGAGCAGCTTAAATTACCGTCCTACGCCGAAGGTTTTGGGTACTTTGATCATGACTTTGAAGGCAATTTAGATGATGTCGTCAAGCAGTTTGAGGCCAGTGTGTTACGCAGGCTTTATCCGGCTTACCCCAGTACGCGCCAATTAGCGAAAAAATTGGGAGTATCCCATACGGCTATCGCCAACAAGCTCAGAGAGTACCAGATTGGCAAACGTAGTTGAACCTGACTCGCGGGAGAGTTGTAACCGTTTCGTGCCACTCATTTGTTGGCTTTTTAATCAGTTTGAGTGGTTAACGGTTGAGGACTGGCCTTTACAGGAATGATGTCATGAATTGTTTACAAATTTGCTATCAAGCAAAGTAAATGTGATTTATGTCACGCTATAGGAATCTGGCGCAGCTTCGGGTATTTCTACGCAAAGCGCAGCGATTTGCATCCCATCCGCGTGGCGACAACCTTAGGCAAACCTCGCTATTAACCCAATTAACGCTGGCATGCGTATGCTTGCCAGCTAACAGATGATTGTACGCTTACGCCGTAGCAACACAGGAGTTCATATGAAACTTGCAAGTTATAACAATGGTCGCCGAGATGGTCAGTTAATGTTAGTGAGCCGCGATCTCAGCCGCGCCGTTGCCGTACCCGCGATAGCCCATACCCTGCAGCAGTTGCTCGATAGTTGGGCACTGCTACAACCACAACTGCAAGAATTGTACGATGCGCTTAATGATGGCCTATTAGACAATGCCCAACCCTTTGATGAAGCTAAATGTTTAGCGCCATTACCCCGAGCTTATCAATGGGCCGATGGCAGCGCCTATGTTAATCATGTGGAGTTAGTGCGTAAGGCGCGCGGTGCTGATATGCCAGAGACTTTCTGGACTGATCCGCTGTTTTATCAGGGTGGCTCCGATAGTTTTATTGCACCTAAGGCCGACATACCGCTGGCAAGTGAGGAATGGGGTATCGATTTTGAGTCTGAAATTGCCATCATCACCGATGATGTGCCTATGGGCGTAAGCGATAAGGATGCCAATCAACACATTAAATTACTGATGTTAGTCAATGATGTTTCGCTCAGAAACTTAATTCCTGCGGAGCTTGCCAAGGGCTTTGGTTTTTTCCAATCCAAACCTTCGAGTAGCTTTTCGCCCGTTGCCGTCACACCCGATGAATTAGGTGCGCGTTGGCAAGATAGCAAAGTGCATTTACCACTGGTGACCCATTTAAACGGTGAGCTATTTGGGCGGCCCAATGCTGGGGTGGATATGACCTTTAATTTCAGCCAATTAATTGCTCATGTGGCGAAAACTCGGCCATTAGGCGCGGGGGCGATCATTGGCTCAGGGACGATTTCTAACTATGACCGCAGTGCCGGCTCCAGTTGTTTGGCAGAAAAACGCATGTTAGAAGTGATTGCCAGCGGGAAAGCGACGACCCCATTTATGCACTTTGGTGACACAGTGCGCATTGAAATGTTTGATGATAAAGGTGTGACGATTTTTGGGGCGATAGACCAAAAAGTGGTTGAGTACAAAGGCTAATATTTTGGCATTTGTTGGATATAGCCTTTAGGCTAACAGACGGGGCTAATCGCCCCGTTTTTATCGGTTTTTTATCAAGACAGGATCGAAAGTAGGAGTTTGCCCGATGAAACTTTACGGTTACTGGCGCTCGAGCGCTGCATATCGTGTGCGTATCGCCCTTAATCTAAAAGGGATCAATGCTGAGCAGCAGTCGGTGCATTTGCTGCGCGACGGCGGAGAGCAGCATAACGCCGCCTATCGCGCCCTGAATCCCCAAGAATTAGTGCCTACGCTGCTCCTTGGTGAGGGGCCTGAAGCGGCGGCATTATCGCAATCGTTGGCGATTATTGAATATCTTGACGAGTGTTATCCCCAATCGCCGCTGCTGCCCGCCTCAGCCCTTGCGCGTGCTCAAGTGCGCGCCATGGCATTAAGCATTGCCTGTGATATTCATCCTCTTAATAACCTGCGGGTATTGCAGTACTTAACCCAGACTTTGGGCGTTGACGAAAGTGCCAAGAATGCCTGGTATCAGCATTGGGTGACTAGCGGCTTTGCCCCGCTCGAAACCCTACTGACACGCCACAGTGGCCAGTATTGTTTTGGTGATACTGTGACGATGGCCGATGTCTGTTTAGTGCCGCAGGTTTATAACGCTCAGCGATTTAATGTGGATTTAACGCCTTATCCTAATATCCTGCGAGTATGGCAGGCCTGTCAGCAGTTGCCTTCCTTTGCCCTGGCTGTTCCAGAGCTTCAGCCCGATGCGCAGTAACGAATATGTCGTCAGGGTTAACCCAAGCGGCTCAGTTCAAGGATGAAGCGCTATTACAGCAGCGTTTATTTGAGTGGCTCAGTCAAGATCATCTGCGCCTAACGCTGCTCGCTCAGGTGGCCGAGTGCGCCGCGCTGCATCCCATGCCGCAGTGGTGCATTGCGGCAGGTTTTGTGCGTAACTTGGTGTGGGATCGATTGCACGGCTTAGCCCCCATGCCGCTGGCGGATATTGATGTGATTTACTATTGCCCACAGGATGTGAGTCGCCAGCGGGATCGGGCCATTGAAGATGCTTTGCGCCATGTGGCACCTGATCTGCCTTGGTCGGTAAAGAATCAGGCGCGGATGCATGTAAAACATCAAGATGCGCCGTATCTTTCTTGCATTGATGCAATGGCACATTGGCCTGAAATCGAAACTGCAGTGGGGATTGGCTATAGCAAGAGCGGGGCTGAGAGCTCGATGGCAGCTGGCTATCGGTTATATGCGCCCTTTGGGTTGCAGTCATTATTTGCACTAACATTAACGCCCAACCCGCGCCGGGCCATGGCCGTATTTCAGCAGCGTCTCGCAGACAAAGGGTGGCTAGTGCGTTATCCATTGCTCACACTCGCGCGGGGAGAGTAAACCACGCGTAATCAATCCCTATGAATGTGTGATCCGGTCTAGCGTTATCTTAGAGTATTCACTGATATTGGTGGTGTTTGTGACTCGAATGAGTGAAGGAGTCCACTCAGTACGTTAACGGGTTAACCTTGTTTGGGCCGCAATATTGCGGAATATGTGATCTATATCTAGTTGATATACCTAAATATAAGTATTGATATTAAGCTTGATTTGGATCAATAAATCACCGCTATTTCTCTGGCAGTGTAAGCATCAATTGTTAAGTGATGTAATTAAAAATAAAATCAATGTTGCGCACATGGAGTATGGTGATGAATAAAAATATCGTTTCTGCTGTTGTT
>NZ_JBOFMC010000181.1:0-5411 GCF_051658185.1 Shewanella sp.
AAGCTAGACTATCACAACGATCTATTTATGCAATATATGTGAATATATATTTTTTAAAATTTCCTGCATCATCTCCTCATCACCTCCCAGGTAACATCACAAAAGTATTACAAGCGCGAATGACTTTACGGCGCTAACGCCTTCATTAGCCACTCGCGACACCTTCCTCGCCAACCACACCTTAGCTCCCCAGCCCTTAAGGGGTGATGGCTAATAGTCAAAAATGATGCAGTTGATATTCACTCGCGCAAAATATCAAAAGAAATTGCGTGACATCGCATTTATTTTGAATATTCTTCAGTTATCAAGCTAAAAGATTGAACATAAGATAAGTCAGTCGTATAAGTTATCGGCTGCGCTGTTGACCATAGTACCCACTGGTAGGTATTGTGCTAACGGGCTAAATGTCATGCGGAATTTGTGTTTTTCTATTCGGAGTAACTATGGGTATAACCAAGACAGATAATATGACCGATATGTATGCGTCATTAAGATCGAACGTGAGTATGTTAGGGCAAATTCTTGGCGATACCATGCGCACCCACCTCGGGGATGCGTTTCTCGATAAGGTTGAGCAAATCCGCAAACTGGCAAAAGATTCACGCCGGGGAGATGAGGCCGCCAGAGAGCAAATGCTTGAACTGCTCACCGCGCTGCCGGATGAAGAATTAGTCCCCTTTGCCAAAGCCTTTAACCAGTTCCTCAATCTAGCGAATATTGCCGAACAATTTCATACCATTAGTCGCAATTGTGACGAACTGGTCTGCGTGCCCGATCCGGTAGAACAGCTTCTCGGACGCATGCTCAATGGCCGTGTCGATCAAAGCAAAATGCTCGATTGCCTGAAGACACTCGATATCGATCTGGTGCTCACCGCCCATCCAACGGAAATCTCACGGCGCACCCTCATTCAAAAATACGCCGCCATTGTTGATTGCCTTACCGAGCAAGAGAATGACCAACTCTCGGAGCGTGAACGCCAACAAATTAATCTGCGCCTGCGCCAACTCATCGCCCAAATATGGCACACCAATGAGATCCGCCGCGAGCGGCCAACCCCGGTTGATGAAGCGCGCTGGGGCTTATCGACCATCGAAGAATCCCTCTGGCATGCAGTGCCTGACTTTTTAAGGCAGCTTAACGATCAGGTGCAGCAACGTACTGGTCAACAGTTACCGATTGATATTGCCCCTGTGCGCTTTTCAAGTTGGATGGGCGGCGATCGCGATGGCAACCCCTTTGTCACCGCCAAAGTCACTGAAGAAGTGCTCGACCGCAACCGACACGCTGCCGCTCGATTATTCTTAAAAGACATCGTGCTGCTGGTTGGCGAGCTATCCATGGAAGAGGCGAATGACGAATTAAAGGCCTATACCAACAACAGTTGCGAGCCCTATCGCCACGTGCTGCGCTGTCTGCGGCAAAAACTGCGTAATACTATCGATTACTTAAATGCGCGCATCGAAGGTCATCATCCAGAGGTCGATAAGTCGACCTTAATTTGGCAAGAAAGCGATCTCAAGCTACCACTGGAGATGCTCTACAACAGTTTAACCGATTGCGGGATGCGCCTAATTGCCAACGGCTTACTCCTTGATATCCTGCGCCGCCTCGCCTGTTTTGGCATCCACATGTTAAGACTGGATATTCGCCAAGACGCCGGGCGCCACAGCGATGTGATTGCCGAACTGACCCGTTATCTCGGCATGGGAGATTTCAGCCATTGGGACGAAACTGAAAAGCAAGCCTTTCTGCTGCGCGAGCTCAGTAACCGCCGGCCGCTGCTCCCCAATAACTGGCAACCCTCAGAGGATGTCGCCGAAGTGCTGAGCACCTGCCGCTTAATCGCCAAACACCCCGCGAAGGCACTGGGCTCCTATGTGATCTCAATGGCGAGCAAACCGTCGGATGTCTTAACCGTATTACTGTTATTAAAAGAAACCGGCTGCTCCCACCCCATGCGCGTGGTGCCACTGTTTGAAACCCTAAGCGACTTAAACAATGCCGCAAAATGTATCACCGATTTACTCAATATTGATTGGTATCGCGGTTACACCAAAGGCATGCAAGAGGTGATGATCGGTTACTCCGACTCCGCCAAAGATGCTGGCGTGATGGCGGCAGCGTGGGCACAGTATCGGGCGCAGGAGCAGTTAGTCGCGGTATGTGAACAGGCCGGCGTCAAACTCACCTTATTCCATGGCCGTGGCGGCAGCATTGGCCGTGGCGGTGGCCCTGCGCATAAAGCCATCCTTTCCCAGCCACCCGGCTCTGTGGATGGTCGCATTCGCGTCACCGAGCAGGGTGAAATGATCCGTTTTAAATTTGGCCTACCGAAACTTGCGCTGCAAAGTCTGGCGCTCTACACCTCAGCAGTGTTAGAGGCGACCTTATTACCGCCACCGGAGCCGAAACAACAATGGCGCAACTGCATGGAGCGCATCGCGCTAGAGTCAGTGGGAGCTTATCGCGGCATTGTCCGAGAGCAGCCTGATTTTGTTGCTTATTTTCGCGCGGCCACGCCGGAGGTTGAGTTGGGCAAACTGCCATTAGGCAGCCGCCCAGCTAAACGCCGCGTAGATGGCGGCATCGAAAGCTTGCGCGCCATCCCGTGGATTTTTGCTTGGTCACAAAATCGCTTAATGTTACCCGCATGGCTTGGGGCCGGAGAAGCCTTAGAGGCCGCGATTGAACGAGGAGAGATGAGCTTACTGCAGGAGATGGAGCAACAATGGCCATTTTTTAGCACCCGGATTTCGATGCTCGAAATGGTCTATGCCAAGGCAGAGCCGAATCTAGCGCGCTATTATGAGAGCTGTTTAGTGCCGAGCCATTTGCACCACTTAGGTGAAACCTTGCGCCAGCGTCTAGATCTGGGGATCCAAGTCGTGCTCAAGCTAACTCAATCGGACAGTTTAATGGCACATACACCATGGAACCGCGAATCGGTTAAACTGCGTAATCCCTATATCGATCCGTTAAACTTCTTACAAACTGAGCTATTGGCCCGGACGCGTAAGGAAACCACCGAAACCCCGGCTTCTGAGCATGTGCAGCTGGCGTTAATGCTGACCATCGCCGGCGTGGCCGCAGGAATGAGAAACACAGGTTAATGAAGACATTTATCCGCACAATTGGCTTAGGTCTGACGGTACTGCTTAGCGGCTGCGCTACGCAGTACAGCATCAGCGAGCGCGAAATGGAACAGTACCTCAGTAAAGAGATCCACTTTGAGGTCAAGCAAGGTACTCAACTGATTGGCGCTGAAATCCGCATCAATGATATTGCCGTCCGCCTCGGTGAAAAGCCGGACACCATGAGCGTCAGTGCCACCACTAAGGTCACGATTAACAATCCGCTATTGCCTCTCAATGCGCATCTAACGACGACTTTTGAAGCTAAGCCTTGGTATGACAATAAGACCCACAGTGTCTACCTACGCCAGCTTGAACTGGTCAAGGTCGAGTCCACTCCGAAAGACATTGAAAGAGCCATCAACAGCGCCACACCACAGCTGATGAGTTATTTGCGAGTCTTTTTAGAAAATCAGCCAGTCTACGTCCTTGATACTAAAGATAGTAATCAAGCGTTAATGGCTAAAATGACCGAGAGTATCCAAGTTGTCCCCGGTAAATTAGTGCTGAAATTTACCCCATAACGTATTTGCTACGCCACTATGGCAAACGCCAACAAAAATGCTCCCTCGGGAGCATTTTACTAATGGATAGTCGCTGTCACTGTGACCGAGCTGCAAAGCACCAAACTACTTATTAAATCGGCCAATCGAAGGATAATCAACAACCACGGCTTCGCCCAACAGTTCCCGCCTTAACATATCGTAAGCCACTGCTGCGGATAGACTACGGACTAAATCCCGAGAACGTCTAGGTAACTTAATCATCTGGCTATAAACCCCTTGGCGCGTAGCAAGAGCAATCGCCACCGTGCCAACAGGTTTCGCCTCAGTCCCCCCATCAGGGCCAGCAATACCACTGGTTGCGAGGGCAAAATCACTATCCAAGATGCTTCGCACCCCTTTTGCCATTGCTTCTACAGTCTGGATCGATACTGCGCCGTGATCATCTAAGATCGCTGGACTCACGCCCAATACCCGCACCTTCGACTCATTGCTATAGGTGACGAGCCCTTGGTGTAAATAGCTAGAGCTTCCTGAAAAATCAACCAATTGACTGGTAAGCATTCCGCCAGTACAAGATTCCGCAATACTTAAACTTTGCCCAGAATGAAGCAATCTATGGTGAATCTCCTCCGCAAGCGTTGCCCGATCCTCGGCCACGATAGCAATACCGAGCACCTGCTTAATGTGGCCAACCACGCGTGGCAATAGGTTAATCGCCGTCTCACCACGGGCAAAGATTTTAATCTCGATATGAGGCATCGAAGAGCGATAGCCGATAGTGATCCCATCAGGTAAATCGAGCGGCGCTAACTTATCAGCCAAAGCCGACTCACCATGGCCTATAGTGAGTAATTTTTTAAGGGCAACCTTTTCAGTTAGGTGAAAGGTTTCGCGGACAAAAGGAAGAAAGTGCTCATTAACCATGTGCTTAAACTCAAAGGGCACACCAGGAGTAAAAAATAACCACGCCCGATTGAGTTTAACCCTAAAACCACAAGCCGTTCCCACAGGATTATCGACCATCACCGCTGACGCCGGCAGCATCGCTTGCTTAAGATTACTCAGGGGCATTTCTCGATTATTCCGGCTAAACCAATCTTCTAAATGCTGCCGCCACAGCGCATTCTCGACCAGTGGTTCCGCTTTCGCTTGAGCCATCGCCTCCGCAGACATATCATCACTGGTCGGCCCTAAACCGCCATTCACTAAAATCACATCCGCATGCAGGCTACGTTCTTGAAATACCGCGATCAAATCCTCAAGCCGATCACCAACCGTCACGCGACGTTGCAGCTCTATGCCATGCTCCATCATAGTGCTAGCAAACCAAGCGGCATTAGTATCAACAATCTGACCCGATAACACCTCTTCCCCAGTGCAAATCATCTCTAACTTCATTCCAGCCCCCAGGCTAACGATCAATCACAATAGCAGCTAAGGTAAGTAACCCTTGCAGCAATAGCAATAGCCAACGTCACTCAAGACTTGAGCTAAGGAGTTACCATCAACAATCTAGGCGCATATCCAGCAAGCCTGCAGACCTGACGAAATGGATGATAAAAGCCATTGATGATAAAAACTAAGAGGAGTTCTGATGTCAAAAGGAGTAAAAACAGATACAACATAGAATAAAGTAGCGTGCAGATGCAAAAAAGCCCTAGCGTTAACTAGGGCTTCATTGGTATTAGGCGCTTGGCGATGCCCTACTCTCACATGGGGAGACCCCACACTACCATCGGCGCAATTGCGTTTCACTTCTGAGTTCGGGATG
>NZ_JBOFMC010000182.1:0-8799 GCF_051658185.1 Shewanella sp.
TCGCCGACAAGGTCGCAAGGTAACTCTTAGTTGCGGCGACCGCCTTTTCTTCTCCGGCCCTTAATGGCACAACAACATCAACGATATCTTTAATCGGCGCGGTTTCATCATTCACTAACGCGACACAAAATGCGCCGGCATTTTTCGCCATGCGGGCCTGAGCCAAAATATCAGGGCTACGGCCAGATTGTGAAATCACAATCACCAAGCCACCAGCTAATTTCAAGCTTTTCCCGTAAACACTCGCCACCGATGGCGCGGCAGCAAAAGTGGGGACCCCGACTTCGATTTCAAAAAGATACTTAGCAAAAACCCCCGCGTGATCGGAAGATCCGCGGCCGACGATCATCACAAAACGAGGATCGAACGCCCGCAGTTTTTCCCCCAACTGTTGCATAATGTCAACGTTAGCAGCTAACTGGGCTGCAATCTTTTGCGGGGCGGTGCGAGCTTCTTGCTCCATTATCGTGTTAGTCATGTTGTTACCTTTATATTCCACTTCAGGGTTCGGCGGTGTATCACCGATAAAAATCGAGTAATTCGATAGTTGCTATTCACAATGCTGCAATTACAGATGCTGCTGTTTGAGTTGCTGCTGATTGAGTTGCTGCTGGGCAAAATACATCGCCCCGAGCTCAGGCGGCGCTAAGGTCGGAGAGATATTGGCCACCACATCGGCAGCAAGCCAGGCCTGCAAGGGCTCGGCAAGACCACCAATCATAGAAAATCGCACAGGATTAAGGCTAAATAACTTGCGCGCCATCTCGCTAATGTAATCCGCGCCTTCTTGTACAATCGCCGCTGCAACCGCGTCCCCCTGATGGGCACAATCGAGCACGCCTCTTGCTAAAGCGGCATAACAACTAGATGATTTACCAGCTAATTTTTCAACAATGCCGAGCGCATCACTCACATCAAGTTGCTGTAATAACACTTGGGTTAAGCCTGTCGGCGCCGCAAAACCATCCAGCGCTAATAGCACATGCTCCGCCGCTTTTAAGCCAAGCCAAGCGCCGCTACCCTTGTCACCTAAGGCAAAACCATGGCCGCCAATGCTTAAACTGGTATTGCCGACATGAGCATAACCGCAGGAGCCGGTACCAGTGATGATCACTGCACCATCCGCGCCGCGGTGAGCCCCAATACAGGCTGCATGTAAATCCGTAGTCACATACATTGCGGCAAAAGGATGCTGCCAATTGATGATGTCCTGATACAGATGCGGGACATTCACCCCTGCAAGGCCAAGACCGGCCACCAACAACTGGCAATCAGTCTCCTGCAGCCCCGCATCGCGCAAAGCTAATCGGGTCGATGTCTCAATCGACTCCAATGCCTGCGTCAGCCCATGCAGTGGATTCGCGCGTCCAGCAACACCTGTCCCTAAAACGGTACCGTCTGCCAAATAGATGGAAGCTCGACACTTACTGCCGCCGCCATCGACACCTAAAAACAGTTGTGGATCTTTTGTCTGGACCAATCCCATGACATCCCTCTTCCCTATCAATATCGCGCGCTTATTGTTTATATTATTGCGTTAATACTGCGCTCAACTTTAGTTAAACCAATGTTACAGCAGAAATGACAGCGTTGTCATTTAATTTTTGAGGTGATCCGCAAAATCTAAATGGGCCAAGCACCGCGGCAACCCAACAAAAAATAATGGCTGCATTTTTGTTATAAATGCAGCCATCTCAAACTGAATTAGTGGACCAGTAAACTGCGCCCTTTTCGCTCCCCATCGGCAGCGATGGCGCGGATCTCAATCGGCGGTGTCACGGCATGCCCCGCTTGATAGGCTTGCCATGGCCCATTGGCGGCGCGGTATTCAATCTTAAGCCCAGGATAAGCAACATTGGCAAACAGTTTGCCGTCACGGATTTGGGCACCGACGGTCGGTACGCGGTAATCAATCCCCGCTTTATCTAACTTGATTAACTCTTTATGCCCCAATGTATTTGCCAGTTGTGACCAAGATTGTGCCTGAGCCTTACGCATTGCAGGGGTAAAATAGCCAGAACCTTGATGATAAACTGCGCCCTGATACTGATAAGGCACCTCCCAACTTGCATGATGCCATGCCCGCTCAGCCAGCATGAGTAAGCGCGGGAAAATCATATATTCAACGGTTGCATCACTGCGGATAGTTTCGCTCCAAAGTTGCCCCTGCAGACCACTAACAGTCTTACCCTCAGGCCTTGGTCCCGAGATAATCTGTCCTGCGGCGTCACGCTTTGGCCTATCATCAGCTTCAAAGGGACGCTGTTCAATATCGGTCCATTGCTCAGCATTAGCTGGCAAATTGTCAGGCATAAAGCTAAAGACATTACGGCTATTGCTCGCGCGGCTCGCCCAGTAATAACCATGCTCTTTAGGATCGGCCTCATAGGGGAAGTCAAAATACAGCACTTCAGGATTAGAGAGCACCACTTCCCAGCCCTGCGATAACTGTTTATGGGCGCGCTCGTGGCCCTTATGGGCAATCACATCCCAAATATTCGATTGCACTTTTGCAGGCATATTCTCTGGACGTACATGGCTCATGCCATCGCTCCAGCCTGCGGCCTCAATGCCTTTTTGTGCCAACTGATGGGCGATACGCTCGATAAAATAAGCGCCTAATTCCTCAATAGATTTAACGCCTTTATCGTTATTGGCCACAAACGCTAAACACTCGGGGGACTGTTTCCAAGCGCCGGCAGTTTCGTCGGCACCGATATGGTAACGGGTTAATGGCACGCCAGCGGTCTTATGCAAGGCCGCAATTTCATCAATCACCTTATCGACAAAGCGATAGGTCGACTCCATACAAACGTTAAGGGTGTTGTCGTTGTAATACTGCACCGAAGCATACACAGTGGTATCCGCCGCATCCGACAACAGATAAGTTTTCGCCTCCGCAGGCTTGCCTTGGGCGAGTAATTTACGGTAACGCGCTTCCATCGCTTTAATCGCCGCGCGGCTATGGCCTGGCATATCCATCGAAGGGATCACTTGAATTTGGCGGGCATCGGCGTACTGGAGAATCTCGATATAGTCTTGTTTACTATAGAAACCATTAACGCTCGACTCCGGCAAAGGACCACTACCAAGTTGCGGTAGTAAACAGGTATTTTCCTCAAGATCGTGGCAACGCTTACTACCAATGTCGGTCAGCTCAGGCAAGCCATCAATCTCTAAGCGCCAGCCTTCATCATCGGCCATATGCAAATGTAATTTGTTGAGTTTGTATGCCGCCATTTGATCAAGCAGAGCAAAAATCATCGCCTTACTGTGGAAATTACGGGCCACGTCGATATGCATACCGCGGAAGGAGTATCTTGGGCTATCTTCAATCGTCATGGCATTTACGCGCAAATCCTGCACATCGATCAAACTGGCAAGTGACGATAACGCATAGGAAAATCCAGCCGCATCACCTGCGGCAATCTTGATACCATCAGGTTTAATATCCAGCAGATAACTGCCCTGTGCGCCTTGGCGCCAGCTGAGTTTCACCGCTAAGCCTTGGTCTGATTCTTTGACGCCCAACCGTGCTAAGCGTTCAAGCGCCGCTGCAACCTGATCGGTTTTAAAAGACGGTTTTTCAGCGGATGGACTGGACACTGACGCGACATCCAATTGAATGCCAGAGGTGAGTGACACCGCTTTATCGTGAGAGTGGATCGTCACCTTTTGCGGCGTTGGAATAATGGTATTGGCCACTAAACTGGCATCTTCGCTAACATTTTGGTTATTGCTAAATAACTGTGTTGCGGTGGCGGGCGCCAATTTATCCGTATCTGTGCGGCGATACTGCTTCACCATATCAGTGAACGGCTCAACATAGGGACGCACTTCCATTCGAGTCTCAGGATCTTGCTTCACTTGCGTGCTGGCAATCACCACCGGCGATAAATCTCCAGCAACGATGTAATAGTTTGGCATGGCATCGGTTTCAGACAATTGCCACAGCTCACCGCGGAACCTTAAGGTCTTTTTTACCCCTTTGCTAAAACCGCTAAACGCCTCAGTAGGCGCGATGCGATAGAGATCGCCTTTAATATGAGTGATAGAAAACTCTTTGCCTTCAACAGATTGCACTGGACGCATTTGGCTAAAATAAATCGCCCAATCTTGGCCTATGAGCTCAACCCCGGGGACAAAATCAATTTCAGCCACAAAGCAGCGACCTTCGGCGGCGGCCTTGTCACAGTTATCGTCGGGTCGATTAGTGAGAACCCGGTAGGTAACGCCTAAATTGTCCCCAAATTGCTGTAGTTGCGCTTGAGTTACTGGCGCCGATGTTGGCTGCTCGGCTGAACTTAACACCGGCGTATTGACAGTTTTAGGCCCTTCGCTACAGGCACTTAAGCCTAATGCAACTAAAATGGCGGTGGCGGCAATCGTTTTATTCATGATATTCCTTTTCTAGCTTCAGAAATGGCTACAATCTGAAAGAAGTGACCAACGTCCGCAGTCTTTCCCCTTGGTGAGACAGTCGCTCACTCGATTGTGCTAATTGCTCACTATCGAGGGAGGCTGAACCTGAGACATTGGCAAGATCGTTTAATGTACGAGAAATGGCTTCGGTAACACAGGTTTGCTCCTGCGCCGCATGGGAAACTTCCATATTCATATTACTGATATTGGAGACTAAATCAGTCACTTTCGCCAGCACGAGCTTAATTTCTTCCGAGCGTTTGACCCCTTGATCTGACAAGGTTTGACTCGCTTGCATCACACTGACCGTTTCGGCAACACGAGTTTGCACCTGTTGGATCATTTTTTGAATTTCACCCGTTGCCTGTTGCGTGCGGCTCGCTAAGGATCGCACCTCATCGGCGACCACGGCAAAACCACGCCCCTGCTCACCCGCTCTGGCGGCCTCGATGGCGGCATTTAATGCCAAAAGATTAGTCTGCTCGGCAATGCTGCTGATCACGATCACCACTTCATCGATACGCTCCGTTTCCAGTTGTAATTGCGACACCGATTGGGCCGAGCGCGCTAACTCCGCCGCCAGTTGCTGGGTAATCGCCAGCCCCGTATCAAACTGATGCAGACCCTCATCGCAGCCTCTGATTACTGGATTAACCAGCGAATTTTTATTAATGAATGCCGCTAACTTGTGTTTATCTCTAAACACCAATTTCTAGCTAAAAAAATGGCTAGGCACTTATTACAGTACCCAGCCAACACTAGTTTCTGGGGAGAGACTATCAAAATATCAAAGACAAACGTATCGCAGCCCGACAGCAATACCCTTGCCAAATACATGAATAAGGAGACCTCATCCCTTTCATGCAGACCTTACAAACAACGAAGCACACAAGCGGATGACAACGCTGTCATTGATAACTTACACAATAAAAAACAATATTGCTACATTTTTTAACAGCTAAATTCACTTTATCGCTGCAAGCCAATTTACTATTTATTAATCATATAGATATTCATGATACGCTAGACCAAAATCCATCCCCAACCGCATCATGCAAGCGGCTGGGTGGCGATCAGGTTTTGTCCATCACTAAATCAAATAAATTAAGCGAGCAAAGGTGCGCATAAATAGGGGCATAAAAACCGCGTTTTGCCAAAGCGAGCATAGCCTCATCGCTAAGCTGGCTGAGCTTTTGCTCATCCACGGTATAAATACCGTCAATATTGGTTTTGACTCCTTGCGAAGAAGTCACCGTTAGCACACGCGCTTGCAATAAATCCGCCTGTAACAGCGCCTTAATAAAATGCCGAGTCTGTTCTTGATAGTCTGCCTGCAAACTCACCAATTTAAGCTTGTGATTAAGAAACTCCGATTTATGGCCATCTGCGGTAAACAGTGGGTTATCTCCAGTTTCGGACACACTGGTATTATTCAGATCGATACCCACGATAAGGCGATCATCGCTGATCTTAGTCATCCCCAATGGATACAATTGTACTTGGAGCGGTAAATAGCGTGAACGCCAAACCCCTTGATTTAACAGTTGATTAGCTTGAGGACGTAAGGATGTCACCGCCACAGACAAAAATTCTCCTGTCTCGGCATTTTTGGTAAAAATAATCGGGAAACTGGTTGCCGCCGACATAAACTCCGGCACTAATAATGGCAGCATGTGGATCTGTTCAAAAAAGCGATAATCCACTTTGTTGTTAATTTTTAAGTGTTGATGGGTTAGCTCATTGAGGGGGACAAATTGGGTTTTCATGAGTTGTTTTCCGTGCAAACTGGGATTGATGATGGCCATTAAATGGCCTGTAAACCGTACATGTGGATTTTATTGAGCAAAGTTCGGTGATCGGGTAACTGCGCCAACCACTGCTGTTTACTGCGACTAAAGCGTTCATCCGCCTGCCAAGCTGGCACGCAAGCGGGTAAACCTGCCGTCATCTTCGCCTCAAATCCCATGCCGTAAAGCACATACTGGTAATTGTCTAGATTAAACACTTCAAACTTAGAGGGAAAATCTTCAGCAATCGGGATAAAGCGCTGCCACAGGTTGAGCCGTTGCTGCAGATTTTCTGGAATCGTATCTTCCCGCTGATTATCGCGCCAGAATGCGGAATCCACTCTATCGGATAGGCAGTAATGCAATTTGGCAAATTCCACCACCCTTTCCCAAGCATTGGCCACTGTCTCATTAAATCGCTGGGCCAAATATTCCAGCTGCGTTCTATCGTAGGGAAAGCGTTCAGCTAAAAACCGCGCAGAAAAATCCGTCAATAAAATCGAGGTTGCTTCTATCGGCTCAAGAAATCCTTGTGCTAAACCTAACGCCACGCAATTTTTAGCCCAAAATTGTTGTCGGTAACCCACTTTCATCGGGATCTGCCGATGAGCAACCTCAGCAAGTTTACCGCCTAAATAACAATCAAATTTCTCAGCCGCGAGCCCATGACTCATGTGCTGGCTAGAATATACAAACCCAGTACCACGCCGCTGCGTAAGGCTTATATCCCAGATCCATCCTGCCTGATGAGCCGTTGCCAGCGTAAACGGTGGAATACTGGACTCTGGCGGCGTCGGGATTTGTGCAACGATGGCCGTATCAATAAATAATTGGTGAGACTTATCGATAAAGGGCACCCTCAATTGCTTTGCCAGCAAAATTGACTCAAAACCACTGCAATCAATATAGAAATCAAAGGATAACGGCCCCTTGTCCGTCTGCAATTGATCAATTGTGCCGTCTAGAGCAAAGGTAGCCCCGGTCACCGTGGCATGAATGTGCTCGACATTAAATCGCTCAATGGCATTTTTAGCCAATAATTTCGCAAATTTTGCAGCATTAAGATGATAAGCATAACCAGCGACACCGGTATATTCAGGGGTCGTAATTAATTTAGGGGCTTTATGGGATTCACAAAGTGCATGTTGCAATGATACCGCATCGGCAAAATGCTGGCTGGGTTCGCAAATTAACTGTGCCAGTAAATCACCGTTAAATGGGTAAGGTTTATCAAACAAGTGATGATAAAAATTACCCTCACCGTGTTTGTGCTTATCTCGCCAATTAACAAATTTAATCGATTGCTTAAAAGTCACATCACATGACTGAATAAATTCAGTCTCGCTGATCCCAAAATGCTGTAATGACTGACGTATCGATGGAACGGTTCCTTCACCAACGCCAATAATCGGAATATCAGCAGACTCAATCAAGGTAATGGCTAATTCGACCCTATCTTTTAATGCACGCCCCAAATGGTTAGCAGCTAACCAACCGGAAGTCCCTCCCCCTATAATGGCGACCTTTTTTATTTGCATAGCACTATTCCATTTCTATCGCATTTCATGGTCAAGACTCCTAACTATATGCACGCTATTTTAATCTATAGCGATTAATAAAAAGCCTAGCAATTGCTAGGCTTTTTTAACTAAACCACTATATTAGAAGCGCAGCGCCATTCCAAGTTGGTAGCGAGCCTCGCCTTCAAAACTCCATACTGGGTAGTTGGCTTTAAACTCATTAATGACACCTTCGGCATCAAGTGGAGCCACACCTTTTTGAATACTATCTTCTTCAAATAAGTTCACTACTTCAAATGTCACGGATAAATAGTCAGTCACATTGTAGTTAGCACTTAAATCGACTGTGCCATAGGCTTGATGCTCGCGGTTACCATAAAACCCTGGTAATTCACGCATCATATATTCAGAACGCCAGTTGTAAGCGGCACGTACAGAGAAATCATCCATTTCATAATAGCCCACTAAGTTAACGGTGTGCTTAGATGAATCAGAGAAGACCCCAACACGATCAGCGTAATTTTCAGCAGGTGATGATGCATCAGCAAAAGTATAATTGACTGAGTAACCTAAGCCATTATCAAACGCATCTTGTAACTGCAATTCAATACCATCAATTGAACCACCAGTGGCATTAAAGTTTTCACTGACTGTCCAACAATCGTATACACCAACACCACAAGAACTGACGCCTTCCTTGATTAAGTTAGGATCTTCAATACCGATTTGTTGATTTAATTTCTCTTTAGTCGAAATAAATGAGCTAACATCCTTAATAAAGTAAGTCGCGGCAAACAAACCTTCGCTACTAAAGTACCATTCAATACCTAAATCAGCTTGAGACGCTTTGAAGGGTAATAACCCCACATTACCTGTAACAGCCTTTTCATTACCTGGAGTTCCATCATTAAAACCAGGTAATTTCGTTGTTGCAAATAAATCGGCATAATTGGGTCTAGAGATAACTTGGGCTGCCGATGCACGTAATATCACATCGCTTGCTAAATCAAAGGCAATGTTCATGCTAGGTAGCACGTCGTTATAACTGGCTTTATCTGTGCTCAAATCAT
>NZ_JBOFMC010000183.1:0-2876 GCF_051658185.1 Shewanella sp.
TAGTGCATAGTGCATAGTGCATAGTGCATAGCGCAAAGTACAAAGTACAAAGTACAAAGTACAAAGTACAAAGTACAAAGTACAAAGTACAAAGTACAAAGTACAAAGTACATCGAGCGTAGTGGCCTTTAACAACGCCGGCTCCGCAAGCAACCAGCGCCCATGGATTGCGTGACTTAGCTGAGGCAGCAACGGGTGAGTGAGCGGTTAACTTAAGTATCTACCTTTAAAGGAGAGATTATGAGTGGCTTAGACAGTCTTTATGCCATGCTGGCGCAGCCAGTAACGGCTCAGTTACAGCCTAAGCGTATCGTCGATCAGATAGACGGTGCCAGTGCCAATGCCGCCGACAGTCATGAGCGGCCGCAATCGCAGCTCCCTCCTGCGCTGCATGGACGCAAACGAACTTTCCAAGATAGGCGCAAACGTGTTGATATGACGCACAATAAAAGGCGGCGAGCCACAGATAAAGTGCAAGCCACCCACACCACGGCGATTGCAGAGCTCACTGACGATATGGCTGAGATGCCTCCAACGCAAAACGGTCATATTATTGATATTGAGGTATAAAAATGCCAAATAGCAGAGGCGGCGCGCCACTCACAGTAACGTGTCGCCCCTAAAAGCCTGCCACCTAAAGCTCTGCCACTTTAGGATCGCGTCCTTGCGACGGCATCCTGCCAACCTGCATACAATTGCGCTCGATACGCTGGCTCAATATTGGGCATAAAGTGTTTATCGATACAGGCTTTATGCTCAAGCTCCACCACGCTCTCCCAAAAACCCACCGCAAGCCCGGCTAAAAATGCCGCGCCGAGGGCCGTGGTTTCACACAGGCTCGGCCTTAGCACTTCAACGTCAGTAATATCTGATTGAAACTGCATTAAAAAGTCATTTGCGACTGCCCCACCATCGACCTTAAGACGCTTAAGACTCACACCACTGTCTTTGATCATGGCATCCAGTAAATCCTTGCTCTGGTAGGCGATAGACTCCAATGCGGCGCGAATAATGTGATTGCGATTCGCTCCGCGAGTTAACCCAAAGAGGGCGCCACGCGCGTTCGGATCCCAATAGGGCGCGCCGAGCCCCACAAATGCCGGCACTAAATACACGCCATTGGTGTCGGCCACTTTGGAGGCAAAATACTCGGTATCACTGGCATCGCGAATCAGTCCCAATTCATCCCGCAGCCATTGAATCGTGGCGCCGCCCATAAATACTGACCCTTCTAGCGCATAATTCACTTCGCCCTTAGGCCCAACCGCAACGGTCGTTAGCAAGCCGTGGGTGGAACGCACCGCTGTCGTGCCGGTGTTCATCAGCAGAAAACAACCGGTGCCGTAGGTATTTTTTGCCATTCCCGGCTCGACGCATAACTGCCCAAACAACGCCGCCTGCTGGTCGCCCGCGATGCCGGCGACTTGGATTTCACGACCTTCCCCTGCGATCCGCGTGGTGCCATAGATGCAACAAGAAGGCTTAACCTCAGGTAACATTGATGGGGGAATATCTAATGCCTTGAGCAACTTAGCATCCCAAGTGAGACTATGGATATTAAACAGCAAAGTACGGGCCGCATTCGTGGGATCAGTAACATGCACCTTGCCCTCTGTGAGCTTCCACAAAAGCCAAGTATCGATAGTGCCAAATAACAACTCGCCCCGCTGCGCCTGCGCCCGAGCATTGGGCACATTATCGAGGATCCATTTAATCTTAGTGCCTGAAAAATAAGGATCGAGTAACAAACCTGTGTTGTCTCGCACATAGGCTTCTAGGCCTTGAGCTTTAAGTTGCTCACAGATATCAAAGCTGCGGCGGCACTGCCACACAATCGCGTTATAGATGGGCTTGCCTGTGGCTTTCTCCCAAATCACTGTGGTTTCCCGCTGATTAGTGATACCTATCGCGGCAACCTCGTCACTGTGGATCCCGGCTCTGGCCAGCACTTCAATCAATACTGAGCTTTGGCTAGCCCAAATCTCCATGGGATCATGCTCGACCCAGCCGGGATGCGGATAAATCTGCCGAAACTCCCGCTGGGAGACATGAATAATATTGGCATTATGATCAAATACTATCGCTCGAGAGCTTGTCGTGCCTTGATCTAAGGCCACCACGTATTTTTTCTGCACCTTGCTTTCCTCTGTAGAGAGCCACGGCCAATGCAGGTCAGTAGGCTCTACCCTGTTTCATCCTTTATTGATGAATATATGAGTATTTCATCGTATTCACCAGTAAGTAAACCGCCACCTTCACGCAGTCCATGGCAGGCAAATAATAAAAAAGCCCTGAATAATCAGGGCTTATTTATTATGCTGTGCGAATGTTGCCTATTACATCATAGTGCTTCATCACACGGCGGCATCACATTGTCAGTCTATCTGCGAGCACGACGATAAAGTCATCTCTCGCAAGCCGGAAAAATGCGGGCCTTAAAAGCGATAGCTAGCCTGCACCCCAACTAACAAGATATTGCCGCTGGTCGTACCGCTAAAGGTGCCACCAAACAGAGCAGAAGAGATGTCTGAAGCAATACCCGGACGTGGCTCAACCACTGGCGATTCATCCGCCATGATATAGGTTAACCCTAAGTCGATATCAAACTGTTTGCTGAATTGGTAACCATAACCTGCACTTAACCACACCCGATTCATCTCTGGAATGGTTAACGTACGATTGGCATCGGAAACGGCCGATTTATCATAGGCGACACCGGCACGCAGGGTCGATTCCGCCGTTAAACGATAGGTCGCCCCTAGGGCAAAACGGTAGCTATCTTGCCAGTTTTCTTGCTTCACTAATTGAGTCGGTACTGTTAATGAAGGGATCACTGCCGTTAGCTCCTCAAAGCTGCTCCAGTCCGTCCAGTTGAT
>NZ_JBOFMC010000184.1:0-5336 GCF_051658185.1 Shewanella sp.
CATGGGGCGATTAAATCACTAAAAGCCTTAACAACATCGCTGAAATTGCCGCGTAACTACGCTATCATTCGCGGCAAATAATAAACTGACCTCATACTAAACCCCTAAAGGATATAAGATGCAGACGCTTGCCCAGCACTTAGCCGCACAGGCAGTAAATGACGCCCTCTCCCAGTTATTGTTAACCCTCGCAGACACTTCAAAAGCCATCAGCCATGCCGTACGCCACGGTGCCTTAGCTGGCGTGTTAGGTGCGACCGAACAAGAAAACGTGCAAGGTGAAACCCAGAAAAAACTGGATATCATCACCAATGAGATGCTTAAAGATGCGCTCAAAACCGCAGGTTCAGTGCGCGCCCTCGCATCGGAAGAAGAAGATCATGTGGTGGAAGTCAGCGCTAATGGCGAGTTTTTAGTGTGTTTCGACCCTTTAGACGGCTCATCAAATATCGATATCAACTCGCTGGTCGGTACGATTTTCTCTGTTTTACCCGCACCACAAGGTGAATTAACCGAGGCGAGCTTCCTGCAATCGGGCCGCAAACAGTTAGCCGCAGGTTATGTGCTCTACGGCCCATCGACCATGCTGGCCTTAACCACCGGCCAAGGCGTGCAACTCTTTACCCTGCACCCAGAAACCAACGAATTTTTACTGACCAACGCCGCCATGAGCATTAGCCCAGACACTCAAGAGTTTGCCATTAACATGTCGAACCAACGTTTTTGGGAAGCGCCAATGCAAACCTATATCGCCGATTTACTGCTTGGTAAAATTGGCCCGCGTGAAAAATCGTTCAACATGCGCTGGATTGCCGCCATGGTCGGCGATGTTCACCGCGTATTATCCCGCGGCGGTATTTTTACTTACCCAACTGATAATAAAGATCCGAAAAAGCCTTATAAGCTGCGCTTAATGTACGAAGCCAATCCAATGGCCTTATTAGTCGAGCAGGCCGGCGGTAAGGCGTCCACCGGTTATGAAACCATTTTAGATATTCAACCAACGAATATTCACCAACGTGTAGCGGTGATTTTAGGTAGCGCCAACGAAGTGGACGCTTGCCTAAGCTACCATGGTATCGATTACAGTGAAGAACCTGATTTAGACTAAGTCGAATCGCTTAAGCTTTGATTTTTTTCTGCTAAAAGCCACTGACAACAGTGGCTTTTTTGTTGTCGTTTAATGCGACGATTTGAGTTTTTATGCGACTTTATGGCCTAGAAACTGACACGCCCAACTAACTTGCAACACAAAGATTTTGCTGGATCTTCCAACGACGTTCCATGAATGGAATCGAAAAACCATAACATACCACCACAATCAAAGGCTGAAGATGGAAACTCAACTCAGGCCACAGCATAAAGGCTGCCACACAAGCCAAAGTGCGCACTACCGCATGTACAATCGCCACCTTTTGCGCCGCTAACACGCCATAAATCAACCACATTAATCCTGATTGTACCGCCAGGGCGAAGGGCAAGGCTAAATAGTTTTCCATAAAAAATGGAATACTGATGCTAAAGGTTAAAAAACTCATGCCTATACCAGCGAGAAACACAGTCTCAAACCAATTACGCTCAGCGCTTTTCTTAAAGGAGATATTCTCGCCCGTCAGCCGCGAAACACCCATGGCAAGGTAGATAATCGAACCCGTGCAGATAAATGTTGCCATCACCAGTTGCGATGATGGCAATATAAAACTCATGATAAACAATAGCGTCCATACAATCATGCCTGATAGGGGCATGGCTAAAGCACGTTTTTGACGGTATTCGATAAGTTGTTGATCCAGTGATTTATATTCCATGGCTAATTTTCCTTGTTGGATAGTTGAAAAATGGCGCTAATTCTCAAATTCCAATCACAAGCGAGTGATATCGTCAGCGGGCAGCTTGTTTTACGCTTTTTCAACAGAACTTAATAATGCCTTAGCCGCGAGTTGGCCCAGAGAGTTGCCCGCCAAAGGGCTATCTCCGGTCAGCAACTTACGATCTTGGTGAGTTTGCCCCGAAATCCCTTCATTAAGGATTTCAACCCCAATGGCTTTGAGTTTTTCCCCAAACTTCCAAGTGAGGTGTCCAGGCATATAGCCAATAGCAGGTGTTTGCGCATCCAGAGCATCAGGGAAAGCAACGATTTGATAGCCCGCGAACAAAGGTTCATCGCCAACCGCGAGAAATGCGGCAGGGCCATGGCACAATGAAATGATAAATTTATCTTGTTCCATCGCCCATTTGATTACCGCTTTCATATCTTCACTTTCAGGCAAACCGATAAGGGCCCCATGCCCACCTGGTATAAATACTCCTATATAATCAGAGTCTTCACCGAGAGCACTTTGTACAACGTCGGCTAATTTAAGCGGCTGCCTAAAAGAGGTGTGATATTTTTGATATAAACCTTTAACCTCTTCATCCTCCGATGGCATAGCCCACCATTCAAATTTCACAGGATGACCTGATAGGGTGGCTATATCAAATGAAAAGCCTGCTTTATCAAGATGGTACATAGGAAGTAATGTTTCAACGGGATGATTACCCGTTGAGAAAAATGTGCCATTATCCGTCAATAAATAGCGTTCATCGGCACCAACAAGCAAAATTTTCCAGCGCCCCCCTTTATAAGGATGGGGGTAATCTGCACCACTGAGATCAGATTTCGCGGCCGTAAATTGGCTTAATGAATAAGGTGAAGGAAAGAAAGCGTTGTCTTCTGCGGGGTCAAGGGTGGGACGCTTATCGTCATGCACTGCCGTCATAGTCGTTTCCTCAGCGATGTTAGATTAGATTTCTATTATAGAAACTGATGTTAAATGCAAAATAAGGGCTTGCCCCTAAATTGCCCCTAAATAGTACAAAATATTTATCACAGTTTATTAATTCTAGCGGCATGTTAGACCGCATAAGAAAGATGGGACAGGCATAACTCTTTTGCAAGAAACCGCCGACACCGAGCCCCCAGATGTTCACCCTCCCCCAGAGTTGCCGCAGGGCAAATAGACAAATGGCGAGCGAGCTTTGGCAGGAGTGGGGGCGTCTTGACTGCTTGTGAAAACAATAGCAAGGAGGATAGGACGAGCAGTCCTCCCTAGTCGACTCTAGATTAAAAATCAGGGGGTGAAGCCCCACGACTTTGATTCACCTCGGCCGTAAGGCTGCAATGACGATACATCTCCGTAATCAGGTATAGGACAAAGCCCCGCGACTTTGCTTTAGTTAAGCCGCAAATAAGCAGGCTGTATTATGCCGATACGCTCGATATCGAGTGCAACCACCGCGGCGACGGGTGGCATGATGCTATATAAAGGTTAACAAAGGGTAATAAATCGGCGCTGACGCCTGCGATGCCAAGGGGATAACATCAGCTACAAAACGCACCTTTCGACTCACATTATCACTCCCATTCCCCTCACCTCAGCACTCACCTCAGCACTCAAATGTGCCATCACTCTCCCTGCGGCAAATGCCGATTCGCATTTTTAAAATTTTAACGTCATGGGTCATCATTGATCACATTCTGACAATTAAAACCTGATCTCAATCTAAAATACCTATAAGCTAACGCGCATATTTAAGATACGAACCATTCTCATTTATAAACGTAAAGGTGATCGATGAAACCGTTACCGCTAAGTCTGTGTGCCCTTGCCGTGGCAAGTGCCATGCCCACTTGGGCTGAAGAACAAGCCAAACCTTTGATAAACGAAGTCATTGTTGTCTCGGGTTCTCGGATGGAACAAAAAATTGAGCAGGTTGCAGGCTCTATCCTCGTGATAGATGAAGAAGCAATCGAGCGCAATATGAGCAATGATTTTGGTAGCTTATTCCGTAATGAATCGGCGGTAGGTATCAAAGGTGGCGCGGGTAAACCCACCTCCGTGACCATTCGTGGTATTGGCGGTAACCGCGTGATGATGGTTAAAGACGGCGTGCGCGTGAATAACCAATACGCTTCCCCCTTAGGCCCAGGTGCTGAAGGGACGGGTCGCGGTTTAACCGAAGTCCAAAGCCTTAAGCAAATTGAAGTGGTTAAAGCCGCTGCATCAACCATGTACGGTTCCGATGCGCTCGGTGGCGTGGTGGTGATGCGCACTAAAGATGCCAGTGATTACCTGCGGGGCGAAGACTATTATGTATCACTTAATGCCGGCTATGCGGGGATTAATGATGAATATTCCGCCGGTTTTACCAGTGCTGCTGCCTATAACGGCTTTGAGAATCTGCTGACCTATCAACACCGTAAAGGCGAAGAGTTACCTAACTACTTTGATACTCAGCCCGGTAGCGATCTGGTCCAAGACAGCCTGCTCTTTAAGAGCAAATACCGTTTTAATGATTACACTACAGTGCAGCTCACGCTCGATTACCTTGAGCAAACACTAGAGCGTTGGGAAGATAAACTCAATCGCGCACAAGTCCCAGAAGAGCGCATTGATACCGAACGCGACACCAAAGTGATCAACGGCGCGCTACAACTGCGCTCTGACAAAGCCACCAATTTCCACGATGATTTAACTGTCACGGCCTATTTTGGCCAAACTGAGCAGCTCGAACATCGCGATTATTTTGATCTTATCCAGCTTGAGCGCCCTCTCACTGAATATCGTGACTATGATTTTGAAGATCAACGTGTTGGCTTAACCAGTACCTTCAGTAAGTATGTCGGTGGTGAGCACTATGGTCACCAAATCACCTACGGGATTGACTATGAATGGTCCAACATGATGCGTCACCGCAAAAATCATGTGGCTCAAAGCACTGGGGGCTGGCTCATCGACACGCCATTTACCTTTGCCGATACCGATAGCCATCGCTTAGGGCTATTTATGCAGGACGATATCACCCTGTTAAACGGTGACCTAAACCTGATTGGCGGTTTGCGTTATGACTATTTCCGCAATACCCCAGATCAACAACAAGCCGTTGAAGCGGGTAAAAATGCGGATGACTTTGCCGCCATGAGTGATAACTTCTGGTCACCTAAAGTCGGTGTCGTGTATAAACTGACCGACACGGTGAACGTCTACGCCCAATATGCCTATGGTTATAAGATGCCAACCCCAGATCAAAAATGGGGTGAGCTTGAAGTTAGTGCGGGCCCTTTTGCAGATGTGCTAATTAAAGCCAACTATGACTTAAAATCAGAGCAATCTCACACCTGGGAAATGGGGGTACGCGGTCAGCATCAAGATACTAGCTACGAGCTCACCGCCTTCTACACCCACGCTAAAGACTATATCGACTGGGAATATGTAGATATGAGAACTACATTCCCACCGATGAAGATGGAGTTTGATTATCAATACTTTAACCGTGACCAGGTGATCCTCTACGGT
>NZ_JBOFMC010000185.1:0-2692 GCF_051658185.1 Shewanella sp.
AAAATTGTCGGCGTGGAGCCTGAAGATGCCGCCTGTTTGCAGGCGGCGATGGTCGCGGGCGAACCGGTTACACTCTCTCAAGTTGGGTTATTTGCCGATGGCGTGGCGGTTAAGCGTATTGGCGCTGAGCCTTTTCGTCTCGCTAAGCTGTATGTCGATGAGGTCGTGACCGTCACCTCTGATGAAATCTGCTCCGCAGTGAAGGATATCTTTGAGGATACTCGCGCCATTGCCGAGCCCGCCGGTGCCCTCGCCTTGGCGGGGCTTAAAAAATATGTGAGCCGCCACGACGCGCGCGCGCCGGGCAATGGCGGATGTGGTCATGGCGAATGTGGCAATGGTGAAAAGCTTGCAGCAATCCTGAGCGGGGCGAATGTGAACTTCCACAGTTTGCGCTATGTGTCCGAGCGCTGCGAGCTGGGTGAACAAAAAGAGGCGGTGCTGGCCGTTAAAGTGCCCGAGCGTCCCGGCAGCTTTTTGCGCTTTTGTGAATTGCTCGATAAACGTGTGATGACCGAATTTAACTATCGCTTTAGCAGTCGCGAGCTGGCAGTGGTGTTTGCGGGTATTCGTCTCAGCCGCGGCCTTGGGGAGCTTGAACAAATTATTGCGACCCTCGAGGCCCACGGGTTTGAGGTGCAGGATCTCTCGGGGGATGAAACGGCAAAATTGCATGTGCGTTACATGGTGGGCGGCCATCCGCCCGAGCCCTTAGCGGAACGCTTGTTTAGTTTTGAGTTTCCCGAGCACCCGGGCGCGCTGCTGAAGTTTTTAACCACCCTGCAGAGCAAGTGGAATATCAGTTTATTCCATTACCGTAATCACGGCGCGGCGTTTGGGCGGGTGTTGGCAGGCTTTGAAGTGCCCGAGAGTGATGCCTTGCCGTTTCAGCAGTTTTTAACCGAGCTGGGATTTGTGTATCAAGAAGAGACCCACAGCCCTGCTTATCAACTGTTTTTAAATGCCGCCAACGGTAAAAAGAGCTAGCCTTGGTAGCTCATTCGTTTTCGGTGGCAACTTAGGCCAAAGGAGGGGCGCACAGGCGCCCTTTTTTGTGGTAGTTTTATAGACTTAATACTCTAGCCGAACAGCATGTCACTATTAAGTTGCTGATTTAATACCTGATGATTAACTCGCTGATGGGGGAAATCGCACGGCTAACGAATAACGAATTCATATCCCGACTTCGACCTATACGCATTAAGGAGACACGATGTTACCTGCCCCGCATGTTACTGCTTTTAATCCGCCCCGACGTATTCTTATGGGCCCTGGCCCCTCGGATGTTTATCCCGAAGTGTTAGCCGCACAGGCAAGGCCGACAGTTGGCCACCTCGACCCGTTATTTGTCGCTATGATGGATGAGCTTAAAAGCCTGATCCAATACGCCTTTCAAACCAAAAATGACATGACGATGGCGGTGTCGGCACCCGGCAGCGCTGGCATGGAAACCTGCTTTGTGAACCTAGTCGAACCCGGTGAAAAGGTGATTGTTTGCCGTAACGGGGTGTTTGGTGAGCGCATGCGCCAAAACGTCGAGCGCGTGGGCGCCGTTGCGGTGCTGGTGGACAATGATTGGGGCACGGTCGTCGATCCTGTTGCCGTTGAAGCGGCGCTGAAAGCCCATCCCGATGCCAAATTTTTAGCCTTTGTGCATGCCGAAACTTCGACTGGTGCGCTATCTGATGCTAAAACCCTGTGCGCATTAGCTAAACAATACGGCTGCTTATCGATTGTCGAT
This sequence comes from Shewanella sp., assembly GCF_051658185.1. Classification (GTDB taxonomy): domain Bacteria; phylum Pseudomonadota; class Gammaproteobacteria; order Enterobacterales; family Shewanellaceae; genus Shewanella. Next base: position 1,742 of record NZ_JBOFMC010000185.1, read on the forward strand.
GCGGTGACGTCCCTTGGCGGCGTGGAGTTAAGGGTCGATGAGTGGGGCATAGACGCGATTTATTCTGGCAGCCAGAAATGTCTTTCCTGCGTACCGGGTTTATCGCCCGTGTCTTTCTCACCCGCGGCGGTGGAAAAGCTTAAAAACCGTAAGACCCCTGTACAAAGTTGGTTCCTCGATCAAAGTCTGGTGATGGCCTATTGGACCAGCGCGGGCGGCAAACGTAGCTACCATCACACCGCACCCGTGAATGCGCTGTATGCATTGCATGAATCCTTGCGGATATTGGCGGCCGAAGGTTTAGAAAACGCGTGGAAGCGTCATCACGATATGCACTTAGTGCTGCGCGCAGGGCTAGAAAAATTGGGTCTTAAGTTTGTGGTCGCTGAAGATTCGCGCTTGCCGCAGCTCAATGCCATTTATATTCCCGCAGGCGTTGACGATGCCGCCGTGCGTGCGCGTCTACTTAAAGATTACAACCTCGAAATTGGCGCAGGCCTTGGCGCCCTTGCGGGCAAAGCATGGCGCATCGGCTTAATGGGTTTTGGCGCCCGCCGCGAGAATGTGGCTTTATGCCTTAAGGCATTAGAAGAGGTTTTGAGTTAACTGGCTAATCGGAATAACACGGCTAAAGCTTACCCCCGCACAGCATGAGAGTGGTGGGTGAGCTTGGTTATTCGACGTTTGATTAAGCGCGCCTATCCTTAAGGTTGGCTGCTAATGTGTTTTTATGTCGGCTGGTGTTCAACCTTTAGCGGCCACGTCTATGCGAGCGCATTTGATCTCTTCGCTCTATATTATCGCTGTCGATACCAAGGCGATGTCTTTTTAAGTCTTTAACAATAAAGTTTTTTGTTAATTGTGATGCCGCATGTTGAGTGTGTTCATGGTGCGTGCCACTGGGCCATGAATATAGTGGTTTTTCTTCTTTTTTAACTTTAACCGTTCAGC
>NZ_JBOFMC010000186.1:0-4065 GCF_051658185.1 Shewanella sp.
GTCCGCCGTTTGCGGTGTCGCCAACCTGGATCGAGGCGCATTGCAGTGAGGATTTTGAGATCCAACTGCTCGATTGCCAAGATGTGCTGGCGGATAATCCAAGGTTTATCAACAAGGGTGTCGCTTGGTTAAATGAGGCCGCCTATTTATTACGGCGTAAGTGATTGGGGGGCGATGGGCCACATGATGGTGGCGAGTGTGGTGATGGTGCGTTGGCTTGATGGCAATGGGTTAGCTGAGGGCTTAAATCGTCAACTCATCATCTACAAATCACCATCACATTCACAATCAAAAATCCAAAATCCACAAATCCATAAATCACCACCCACAATTTAGCCTCGATCATCTGTCAGGCCATTCGATGCGCTGCGTGACGGGTTGTGTGCTAAATAAATTGAGGTGTTAGCGGTTGTGGTGTGTCTCTACAGGCCGTGAGCGCGCGTGGCGCGCTGAGTAAGCTATTTGTTGCTGCTTAGCATCAAAGGGTAAGGGGAAAAAGTGGTAAGCGAAGCGAGCCTAGGCGACTTCGTAGTAATTGGGCTCGATTGCCAATTGATTTTGGATAATTTGGACGGCCATTTTGGCGCATTTACCACATTGATCGGCCACACCTAAACGCTTTTTAACATCAGCAAGCGAGCTATCGCCCTGTTTTACTGCGTTTTTTATTTGGGTGTCGGTGATGGCATGGCAAAGACAAACGTACATTTTTTAGCCTCCAAAAATGAATGAGCCAATTCTAAATGAAAACGCTTATCAAATGCAATATCGCAAATATCTTGCTTGTAAAAAAGATCGCCAGTTGTGATGCGGCGCATACCTGCTACGGCCTGAGCTTGAGCTGGGCGGCGTTCAGACTCGGATAGGGGCGGTGAGCGTGGTGGGCAACCGCGTTGTCGCGAGCACAATGGGATGGGTTGACGCTTGTGTTTTTGCGATGATTGGTCGCCTGATTGGTTTTAGGATGATGACGTTTGATGTGTGCTGAATGGCGTGGCGAGGATGATAGGGCTCAACGGGTTGTGGGGCATGCTCGCTTGTGCGCCATGTCATCTGCCATTATCCTTGTCGGCTCCATTCATTCGGCCGCGCCAGTGCAGGCTGCGTAGTAAATAATAGGTTAAGTGATTATGTTTGAGCAGTTAGTGGCGATCATTGCCCATTTAGGTAATATGCTTCGTCCTTGGGCATTTGACATCGCCAGTGCGATGGTGGTGTGTTTAGTGTTAGTTTTTTCAGCCGATATTAATCGAGTTATTCGGCGCCAGCTTTTAGGCTGTTCTTTTATATTGCGTACCTTGGTTTTTGTGGTGGTAAATGCCTTTGGCTATGGTCTGTTAATTGTCAAAGGTTGCCCTTGGGCGGCGCGGCAGATTGTGGCGATGCCTTCTCATTGGATGTTGTTATTGATGCTGGCCATTTTTATCTTTATTGGCTTTTGGGCGCAGCGAAATCATCAGGCGTAGTGGGTCTTATGAGGCGTATGGTCTCATTAGGCGTAGTGGGTTTATGTCGCCTCAATACTCACTTGGCACTCTGTCGCTAGCGTAGCACGCTGCTCGCCAGCACAGCCTAAAGCGGCTCAAGCTGTGCAGGCTGGCGAGCAGTAAATCAGCTAAGGTCAGATTGCTCGCCTTTGTTTACTCAAAATAACCTTGGTAATTTGTTGGTGACACTTGAGTGAGCGCTAGCATGGCGCGATCGGGATAGTTACTGAAAACCCCATCAACGCCCATGTGTTGCAGTGCATGAATATCATCCGCGTGATCGACGGTGTAAACATACACTTTAGCGCCTCGTTGATGGGCATCCTCGACAAGGGCTTGGTTGATAAAACTCACGTCAAGGTGTAATGAGTAGGCATTGAGTTGGCTGACGATTGCCGCACCATCGAGGGGGATGCTGGCCAATAGCGGGGCGATGCGAGCGTTAGGGAGTGCGGCTTTGACCTGCTGCAGATAGGGATGATTAAAAGAAGAGATCAGCAGTTGCTCTTGACTAAACCCCAGCTGTGTTAATGCCTTAGGGTATAACTCGAGCAGGGGCGCGACGGTATTGATTCCTTTAAGCTCAATATTGACAATGCAGCGGCCCGCCACTAATTCAAGCACTTGCCACAGTGTTGGAATGGGCTCTCCTTTGACATTCATGCCCGATAATGCGTGGCGGCTGAGTAAGTGGATAATCCCTGTCCCTGAGCTTTTGCTCTCAAGCCGCCTATCGTGAAACACCACCAACTCACCTTCAACATTGTGCACATCCAGCTCAATGGCCTTAACGCCCTGCGCTAATGCTGTTGCCATCGCGGCTAAGGTATTTTCAGGTGCATAACCACTGGCACCGCGGTGCGCGAAAATAAGCATGTTTTGTTACCCTATTAACTGCGAATAATACCGACCTGATCGCGCTGCTGGCTATTCTTAACATGAATTTCCATCTGCGGGTAGGCGAGTTCGAGATTGTTTTCTTTGAGTTTACTGGTAATGCGTTTATGCAAATCATGGCGCAGTGGCCAGCGCGCCGACATATCTTTGGCATAGGCGCGCACCTCGTAATCTTGGGTATGTTTACCAAAGCCGGCAAACCAGACTTCTGGCTCTGGGTGAGCAAGGGCATTCTCACATTCTTGCACCGCTTGATAGAGTGTTGCCTCGACCTTCGCCGGATCGGAATCGCGGGCGACGGCGACATGGACGATGACCCGTGTGATCGGATCGGACAGCGACCAGTTGATCAGTTGTTCGGTGATAAAGGCTTTGTTAGGAATGATAATTTCTTTCCTATCCCAGTCGATGATGGTGGTCGCGCGGATCTGGATTTTACTCACAGTACCAGTGAGATCGCGAATGGTCACGGTATCGCCAATGCGTATGGGTTTTTCAAATAGGATAATCAAACCGGAAATAAAATTAGCAAAAATTTCCTGAAGACCAAAACCTAAACCGAGTGAGAGTGCGGCAATTAACCATTGCAGTTTGGACCATTCCATCCCGAGGTTGGAAAAGCCAATCAATAACCCCAAAAATACCACCAAATAGCGGCTGACAGTGGTGATGGCAAAGCCTGTGCCGGGGGAGAGATCTAAACGCTGGAGGATCATCAGCTCTAATAAGCCCGGCAGATTGGTGGCAATCATTAAAGAAAAGGCGACAATCACTAAGCCAAACATTAATGATTTCATGGTAATGGGTAATTGTTGTTCTAAACCATTAATGCTGGTGTTCGTGGTCCACAATGTTATGCCATCGAGGAACGAAAATAACGCCGTGTGAGTTTGAGTCCAAAGGCCAATCAGGCTCGCTAAAAATGCCAGCAGCAACAACGAGCGCACTAAGCCTAAGGATTGACTCGAAATGGTTTCAAGATCGACAACGGGCTCTTCATAGGTATCCAGGCTGTCATTGGAGAGATGTTGGGTCTCGCCTTTTTCCCGTTGGGCCAAGCGCTCAGCCCGTTTGGCCTTGGCGCGGTCAAAGGCAATGCGGCGGCGTTCAATCAGCATCCAGCGCTTAATGAGTTGATATAAAAGTAAAAAGCCGAGGCCCAAAATTAACGAGATTTGTAGCTGCAGTAACATTTGGAAGGCAGTGAAATAGTATCCCCAAAATGCAAGGCCTGCGCTTAATAGCGGGACGGTAATGAGCAAGGCCCAAAGCATTTTTTGCAGCAATTGCTTATTTTTACCGTCTTTTTGACTATCAATATTTTGGCGACTAAGGAAAAGAATGTCTTTGTAAAGTAAGCATAAAATAATACAAAAAATGATAAATGCCCCTCGGCCAATGCTATTGCGTACCAGCGAGGCATCGAGCACTTCGCTAAAACCCATTAATCCCAGTAATGGACTTGCCACTAACACAAAACGTTTGAGTTTAAATTGGCCCGCTTGGATCAGTTTAGAGGGACGTTTGAAGTGACCAACCAGTACTCCCTTGTCGAGCGCTAAGATAAAAATCAAGCGATACAGCAAGTAAACCAAGCCGATTGCTAAAATGCCCATGCCCACCGCTTGTACAAAATTGCGCTCGGATTGGTAGAAAATCCAGCCCGCGATCACCACAGGTA
>NZ_JBOFMC010000187.1:0-19088 GCF_051658185.1 Shewanella sp.
CTGTGAGCTGACTCGGTTTATTGTGCCACCACTTGGGTTAAGGCGGCTTGCAGCTGCGGATATTTGAAGCGAAAACCGGCCTCCAAGGCCCGCTTAGGGATCACAAATTGACCTTCGGTAAGGAGTTCTGACATTTCACCCATCGCTAAGCGTAAAAGCAGTGCGGGCATGGGGAGACAAGCTGGGCGATGCAGGGCTTTTCCTAGGGCTTGGCTAAATTCGGCATTACTGACGGGGTGAGGCGCCGTGGCATTGAATATACCTTGGCATGTGTCATGGCGGAGTAAAAAGTCGATAAGCCCAAGAAGATCCTCTACATGTATCCAACTCATACCTTGACGGCCATGGCCAATTGGGCCACCAAGCCCCAGCTTGAAGGGCGGTAACATTTTCGCCAGCGCGCCGCCTTGGCCAAGGACAATGCCGATGCGAATGATGCAGACGCGGGTGTTGTCAGATGCTGCGCTTAAGGCTAATTGCTCCCAGGTGTGACAGATTTCATGGCTGAACTCGACATGGGGTGTGGCATCCTCGTCTAGACGTTGTTGCCCTTGACGGCCGTAAAAGCCGATGGCGGACGCGCTCACTAACACTTTTGGGGGATGTTGACTTTGGGATATCAATTGGCTGAGTCTGGCGGTGATATTCCAGCGGCTGTCACAAATCACTTGTTTTTGCTGTTTGCTCCAACGTTTTGCCACTATGGGTTCACCAGCCAAGTTGACGATGGCATCAATATGATTTAAATCGTCAATTTCATTAAGACTGGCAAGATATTGGTGCTCGGTTCCTAGCAATTGGCGCGAGGTTTGTGGATGGCGTGATAGAATGGTCAGTTGATGGTCGGGCGCCAAGCGTGCGACCAGTTGGCTACCGATAAATCCACTTGCGCCGGTAATCAATATCTTCATGGGCATTCCCTCAATTTGGTAAGCGCTCGGATACACTTGCGTATACACTCTTGTACGTTGCTGCGGGCGCAGGGATCACTGTTATTCACGTTTTCCTCGCATTATTTAACGGGGAAATTGGAGTGCTTGCAGGATTAAGCATGCACAGCTTCATTCCACATTGTTGATATACTGCGGTTTTAGCTAAGGTTATCTTTTTGATAGCACAATTCCATCGAAACGGAATCGGCAAAGCGCAACGCATGGGGTTTGTCTATTTCCACACTGGCAAACTCCACCCAAGGATGGGCACTGGCGATCGCTAAGGTTTGGCTGGTCAGGTTCTCGAGTAACGAAAAACGATGATTTTCGATAAGCTCAATGATCTGTTTGGTAATGGTTCGGTAATTTAGGGCATCTTCAACATTGTCACTATTGCGGGAGCGCGCCGCGCAATAATGGATAACAACATTGACGATGACATCTTGGCGATTTTGAATTTCATCTTCTTTAATGCCAATAAAAGTACGAAGTCGTAAGTTTTTAATGCGTATAATTGCGGTTTCTGGTTTCATAATGGCGCTGTGTTATTGTTAAGTGGCAGCTTAAGTTAAGCGGTTGTCTTATGTTAGCCTAGCAATTTTATTTACGATCAAGAAGGATTTTTATGACATGATCCATCCTAATGCACCTTCTGCAGCCTACCGAGGCTTTGCGGTGATCGCTTTTGTCGTGATTATTTTGGCGGGCATAAAGGCGGCGAGTCCGATTGTGGTACCCTTTGTATTATCGAGTTTTTTGGCGGTTATCTGTAATCCTGCCATCGGCTTGATGACCCGCTTTCGGGTGCCTAAGTGGTTGGCGGTGATCCTGTTGATGGGGTTTATCGTGTTGATGGGCTTGTGGGTGGCGTCACTCGTTGGCAGTTCTATCAATGAGTTTTCAAAGCAATTGCCTCAGTACCGTGGCCAATTAGTCGAGCAGTTTTCTTGGATATTGAATAAATTACAGGCATTAAATATCCATATATCTAAGGAGCAGGTCTTAGCTTACTTTGACCCTGGCATGGCGTTGTCGATGACGACCAATATGCTCTCCGGTGTTGGTAATGTGATGGCGAATTTATTTCTCATCATTCTCACCATCGTGTTTATGTTGTTTGAAGCTCAGTCATTACCGAAAAAGTTGCATTTAGCGTTAGACGATCCGGATATGCGCTTAAAACAGATCGATCGTTTCTTGCAATCGGTGAATCAATATATGGTGATAAAAACCTTGGTCAGCTTAGCAACCGGGGTGATAGTTGGCGTAGGTTTGGCTCTTATTGGGGTGAATTACGCCTTGCTATGGGCGGTGATTGCCTTTTTATTTAACTATATCCCCAATATTGGCTCGATTATCGCGGCGATCCCGGCAGTCATGCTGGCCTTTATTCAATTAGGGCCCGCTGCGGCGGGGGGGACGGCTATGCTCTACATTGCCGCAAATATGGTGATGGGCAATTTTGTCGAGCCTAAGTTTATGGGTCGGGGTCTCGGTTTGTCGACTTTAGTGGTGTTTTTATCGTTAATTTTTTGGGGCTGGTTACTGGGCTCGGTCGGTATGCTGTTATCTGTGCCCTTGACTATGGTGGTCAAAATTGCGCTCGAATCGAGCCAAAGTGGCAGTTGGTTAGCCATTTTGTTATCGGATGATGTGGACGATAAACTCGTGGCGAATGTGGATACGCCTAATGCCGTTGGCGAGCAAGCCAACATAGGTTCAACTGAGATAAATAAGTAGTAGATAATGCAAAGTTTTTTAAAAGTGCTCTCGACAATTGCTTTTACAGAGGATGCCAAGCGGTTATTTCATGGCCGAGGCGGGTATTATTCTGGCAGTGAGCACCTCTGCTTAGATTGGTTTTCTCCGGTGTTGTTGTTAACCAGTTTCACTCCACTTGCCAAGGCTGAATTAACCACTTGCCATCAGGCTATCGCAACGCGTTGGCAAGAATGTTATCCAGAACGTCCGTTAAATCTTGTTTATCAATATCGTAGTGCAAGTGAAACGGTGACTGAGTTACTTGAAGGCGAAGTGCCTGAGCCGCATATCGTCACTGAAAATGGGGCGCACTTCTTGGTACATTTACTGCGCGGTCAAAATCATGGCTTGTTTTTAGATATGGCCAATGGACGCCAGTGGGTGAGGCATCATGCGCGCCATAAAAAAGTATTAAATTTATTTGCTTATACCTGTGGTTTTTCCGTGGCCGCACTGCAGGGGGGCGCTGATGAAGTGGTCAATATGGATATGAGTAAGGGCGCGTTGGCCATAGGCAAGCAAAATCATTTACTTAATGGATTTACCGCTGGCGCGCGTTTTTTAGGACACGACATTTTTAAGTCTTGGGGCAAACTTAAAAAACTCGGCCCCTACGACATCATCGTTGCCGATCCTCCGAGTAATCAAAAGGGCAGTTTTGTCGCAACCAAAGATTATGTGCGCCTGATCCGGCGGTTACCTGAGTTACTGGCTAAGCAGGGAGAAGTGCTACTGTGCTTAAATGCCCCTGAGTTGGATACGGCATTTTTACGCCAACAAGTGACTGAAGCGGCGCCCGCCTTGAGTTATGTCACGCGACTCGATAATCCTGAGGCCTTTAACGATGTGTCTGCCGAAAAATCCTTGAAAGTTTTACACTATCGTCTGAGTGAAACCGATAGCGGTTTAGTTAAGCCAGAAGCGGTTTAGCCAAGATCGTTGTACTCAACAAATTAAACCCAGCCATAAATATAATAGATTGATTATAAATATAATATTCATCATCAGTAGTGGTGCTGAGCGCCGATTGAGGAAGCCCTATGCCAGATCTTAGCGATATCCGTCGTGAATACTTAAAAGGCGGCCTGCGCCGAGCCGATTTACCGGCTAATCCTATGGATTTATTTGCCCAGTGGATGACTCAAGCAAGGGATGCTGAGCTTAGTGATCCCACTGCTATGTGCGTGGCCACGGTTGATGACCAAGGGCAACCCTTTCAACGCATCGTGTTATTGAAACGATTTGATGAAAATGGCTTTGTTTTTTTTACAAATTTAGGCAGTCGTAAAGCGCAGCAGATCGCAGTGAATAATAAAGTCAGTTTGCTGTTTCCTTGGCATCCCCTCGAGCGCCAAGTGGCAGTGCTCGGTGAGGCTCAGGCCCTGTCGACCGCTGAAGTCATCAAATATTTTATGACCCGGCCAAAGGACAGCCAAATAGCAGCCTGGGTATCACAGCAGTCGAGTAAACTCAGTGCCAGACAAGTGCTTGAAGGCAAATTTTTGGAGATGAAGGCCAAATTTGCCCAAGGAGAAGTGCCATTGCCGCATTTTTGGGGGGGCTACTTGATTAAACCCTCGAGTATCGAATTTTGGCAAGGTGGCGAGCACCGCTTACACGATCGCTTTATTTATACTCGTCGTGAAAATGATACCCATGGTGACCGTCAGCCAGCAGTGCCTTGTGTGTGGGAACTCGATCGTCTTGCCCCTTGATGCTCTGTATGGCCTGCGCCATCATACTTAATGATCCACGCAGATTGCCTAGCAACTTAACTTACTTCTCAGGTATTGGCTTATATTGACTTAATTAACAATGGCTTAATTTATATTGATTTAATTAACAGTCAGTTAAGTATAAGTTTACGTTGCGGCTTAATTTATGGCTAAATTCTTTATGTACGGCAGAGTGGTCGATGCAGGGTGTGGCCTTATTTGAGCTATTTGAGTTGTTTATGCCTATAAGTTGCATTCAGTGTGTTAATAGATTGAAGTCTTTACATGGGGTGACCAGTTGGAGTGCCGCTTTTGAGTCAATATAAAATTTGGGTGGATGCCGATGCTTGTCCTAACCCGATTAAAGAAATGTTATTTCGCGCGGCGCAGCGCAAAATGTTGCCTGTGGTGCTGGTGGCCAATCAGCCGATCCGCATCCCACCGTCGACTTATATCCGCCAGATCCGTGTCGGCAGCGGATTTGATGTGGCAGATCAATATATCGTTGATCATGTTGAACCGAGTCATTTAGTGATCACAGCAGATATTCCTTTGGCTGCATTAGTGGTGGAAAAGGGCGCGGTGGCGTTGAATCCGCGTGGTGAGTTGTATACGGTTGATAATATTCAGCAAAAACTCACAATGCGCGATTTAATGGAGGAGTTACGTAGTGCCGGTGTGCAAACGGGGGGGCCTCAGACCTTCTCTCAAGCGGATAAACAGGCTTTTGCCAACAGTTTAGACCGTTGGTTGCTGCGAGTGTAAAACTGGTTGCTCATGGATTAACCGACTATCTTTAGCAGGGATGACTGGAAGAGGTGTTGTGTCTGGTCGTGCAGCGTTGGGCTCATCAATTAGCGGCTTAATGCCTAGAGACTGATGCTTAATTGAAGCCCAGTTTAGGTCTTGATCTTAAGCTTTCTGGCTTAGTCTTGAGGCTCAAATGCTGTTGTCATCAGCGCCGTTAAGTTCAGCCATAGAGGACGGAAATCATGAATAAATGGACAAAATTAGCCCTATGCTCAGCGATGATAAGTTTTCACTCTGCCGCGCAATGGCAGGTGATAGAGCAGGGCTCACGAGTCAGTTTTGTGTCGGTGAAAAAAGGTGATATTGGTGAGGCTCACTATTTTAAACAGCTAAAAGGGACCTTGAAAGACAATGGCAAATTTGAGCTATCTATCCCGTTAGCAAGTGTGGCGACTGGCATCTCGGTGCGCGATGAACGTATGCAAAATATGTTGTTTGAAGTGGCATTATATCCGCAACTCAAGTTGACATCCCAGGTGGATAATAGCAAATTACACGCTATTAAAATGGGTGAGACTCAGATCTGGGATATGGATGCTAAAATTGAGCTGCATGGTAAGTCCCAAACGAAAAAATTTGCGGTGATGGTCACTAAAGTGAGCGAGCATAAGCTATTGGTCAATAGTATGCAGCCTATTATTGTGAATGCTAACGAATTTGCTTTAGTGGCGGGGCTTGATAAGTTGCGAGAAATTGCAGGATTATCCGCTATTAGCCAAGCGGTCCCAGTGTCATTTGTGCTTACCTTAACCCAGTAAGTTAAGTGATTAGCCTTAGCGATTCACTTAACTTACTCGTTTTGACTGGGAAATATTGCGCCAGTATTCGCTCAGAATAATATCGCGTGCAAAAGTATTGATATAGCGCAAGGGATCTCTGCGCCAATCTGATAGTTTAATAACCATCATCATTAAGGCTATCAATGTACCGCTTCGCTTGCTGCTGTCTAACGACAGAGGAGGTTATGGATAATATTAATAAGGCCTTCAGACGCTTATTTTGCTATGTCTTCAAGGGTAAAAAATGGTAACAGATAAAGACGGCTACATGCATTTAATCCAATATTTGACGGAACACCTTGGATTATTTGAAACGCCTGGTACACAAAGTATGGTAGAAGATACCGTAATGGAGTTATTTGAAGCGCAACTTTCGGCGCAGATTATTATGATATGTGGTCAAAATCCATCTTTGACCTTTGCTGAACGTAATACGATTATCCGTGAAGTTGATGCCATAGTGTACGATTTAGAAGAAATCCTCGCCAACGTCGCTAACCAAAAAGCAACGCCTGCGCAAACCTTATTTGTCACTGAGTTTTCTGGGTTAATTAAAAATTTATTTGATCATGAAATCGCCAAACGACAATTGTCAGCTTAATGTGACTGATAGTCTGCGGTGCGATTAACTGCGCTGAGTATATCATCGCCTTAAACGATTAGCTGCTTGAGTCTGCTAATCGTTTAAGACGTTGACTTGGTAGCATGCTGTTGTTTGCCCAATCAAGGCGTAATTATAGGTAGACACGCGTAAGTTGCACGGAGTTTAAGGGTAAGCAGGCCATTAATTGATGTGTGGGTATTGCGAGTGTTTATGGTGGCCAGTTAGCATCGGCACTAAAAATAATAGCCACATGGCAAGGAAACCACAAAAGATCACCACCATCCATTGTGCCATCGTGATCCCTAAAAATTCCCATGGGACATCCGTGCACATGCCAGTGGGCAACATTACTGCAGGAAACCATTCGTGAAGGGGCATCCACGTTGGAAACTCAGGCAAAAATGAGCAGGTTGAAAATGGTGATGGATTGGCTTGCATCTCCACTAACGTTAACGCTAATTTCAATCCCCATGTGGCACTGACAACCCAGACTAAGGCACTTAAGATCCTCACCAGCGTGAGTTTAGGCGCTGTCATCCCGATGAGCCCTGCCATTAGGATCCCAAAAAGAGCCAGTCGTTGGTAGATACACATTACACAAGGCTCTAATTTCATTCCATACTGAAAATACAGCGCAACCAGTTCAAGCAACAGGGCGGTGACCGCAAGGAGTAACCAAGACAGTCGCGAATGGGTAAAGCGGATGAAGGTAGTCAAAAGGTGTGCTCCATGCTAATAACGGTCATTAATAATAAGCTTAACGACCAGTGTCAACGAAAACGCCCTCACACATCGAGGGCGTTGTTTGGACTCTACTTAACTCACAAAAGTTCAGTCAACTCAAAAAACTCAGTGACCACTACTAAGGGGTAATGCGTCTTTAACACTGTGATGGATAATCATCTGTGTGTCATAAAAGTATTGAGTGACTTGCTCTAAGAACCCCGTTTCAATGGCTAACACGCCAACTACCGATAACACAATGGTGTAAGGTAGCGCCATCCACACCATTCGGCCATAGGATAGGCGAATGAGAGGGGCTAAAGCAGAGGTTAACAAAAACAGGAAGGCGGCCTGACCATTCGGCGTTGCGACTGAAGGCAAGTTCGTTCCGGTGTTGATAGCCACGGCGAGTAAGTCGAATTGATCGCGGCTAATTTGGCCATTAAGTAGTGCGGCTTTCACTTCATTAATGTATACCGTGCCGACAAACACGTTATCGCTCACCATTGATAGTAATCCATTGGCAATATAGAAAATAACCAGCTGTGTATTGCCTTGATAACTCAGCGCCCATTGGATGACTGGGCCAAACAGGTGCTGATCGATAATTACCCCAACGACGGCAAAAAAGACGGCCAACAGTGCGGTAAAGGGGAGGGCTTCTTCAAAGGCTTTGCCTAAAGCGTGTTCATCAGTTACCCCGTTAAAGGCGGTCGTTAAAATAATCACCGAGAGTCCGATCAAGCCAACAGAAGCTAAATGCAGCGCTAAGCCTGCGATCAACCAAATCCCGACAAAGGCTTGGACAATTAATTTCATATTGTCTTTGTTGGTGCGGCGGGCATCTTCATAGGCTGCATAGTCACAAAGGATTTTATGAACAGCATCAGGCAATTGTGCGCCGTAGCCAAAGAGATGGAATTTTTCCACTAAATAGCAGGTTAAGATACCCGCCAGCAATACTGGCACGGATACAGGTGACATCCTCAGAGCAAATTCAGCAAATTGCCAGTTTGCCTGGGCCGCAATGATTAAGTTTTGTGGCTCACCGACCATAGTGCACACACCACCGAGGGCGGTACCCACACCAGCGTGCATCAATAAATTACGCAAAAAACCACGGAATGAGTCTAATTCAGCTTCATTTAATGGTTCGTCGTTATCATCCTCATCAGTAGTAGGGTCATTAAAATCCTTTCCTGACGCAACCTTGTGGTAAATGGAGTAAAATCCGACCGCCACAGTAATGATCACCGCGATAACGGTCAATGCGTCTAAAAATGCCGATAAAAAAGCTGAAGCTAAACAAAACATTAAAGATACGGATATCTTAGAGCGTATTTTGGTAATGATTTTGGTGAAGCAAAACAACAGTAATTGCTTCATAAAGTAGATACCGGCCACCATAAAGACCAGCAGTAATAACACCTCAAGGTTTGCCTCGATTTCATGCAAAACTTGGCTGGCAGAGGTCATTCCAATCGCCACAGCTTCTATGGCTAATAAACCACCGGGTTGTAGCGGGTAGCATTTTAATGCCATTGCTAGGGTAAAAATAAATTCAAGCACCAATACCCAACCAGCCACAAACGGACTGACATAGAAAAAGAGTATTGGATTGATAATTAAAAATGACAATATGGCGAGTTTGTACCACTTAGGTGAATTGCCTAAGAAGTTGCCTATAAACGCCTGGCTCATGGTCACCGGCATGTTTTCCTCTCTTCTCTCGTTGCTGCATTGTACGCATAGTTTTAAAAAATGAGTCTAACCTAAAGATAATACTAATGTAACCTCAGCTCTGGATAATAAATGCATTTTAAACAGCCCGTTGGGCGGCTCTCGGTGTTGATTTGCAAGCGGCTCATTATTGACGGGAATATTCGCCGTGAGTTACCAGCCTAAAGCGCACGTTTTGGGGTAACTATTTGAATTTTTTCCGTGCTTATTGCCTCTATTTATCTCTTAGCCTGAGTTGTGGTTAATGTAACGTGTAACGGTATGCTAAGGATGAATTTCGCTGCAAATTTAGTATGTCAATCCCTGATGGTGATCGGTTTTTGACGATTTATGTGACAGTTGCACGGTAAAAATGCTTCGAAATTCAGTCAGTGGTTTTCATTTTTTACCGCTCTGGTATGATCAGTAACTATTATAAAGCATAACAACTGGAAAAGTGGGCTGATGATTATCAACGCCAAGGGACCTGCAAGTTTTGCAGAAAAATATATTGTAAGATCTATTTGGGAAAACAAATTTCCACCAGGGTCCATTTTACCGGCTGAACGTGAACTTTCTGAACTGATCGGTGTAACCCGTACAACGTTACGAGAAGTGTTACAGCGTTTGGCGCGTGATGGTTGGTTAAAAATTCAACATGGTAAGCCAACAAGAGTTAACAATTTTTGGGAAACCTCGGGGTTAAATATTCTTGAGACGATTGCTGATCTCAATCCTGAAGGTTTTCCAGTTCTCGTTGATCAATTACTCTCTGCCAGAACCAATGTCAGTGCGATTTATTTTCGAGGGGCGCTGCGTTATAACCCTGAGACTGCGGTTGATGTGTTAGCAAAAATTCATCAATTAGAAGATACCGCTGAATCCTTTGCCGAATATGATTATCTATTACATCATACCTTGGCATTTTCCTCTGGCAATCCGTTATATGTGTTGATTTTAAATGGCTTTAAAGGCTTATATAGCCGAGTTGGTCGTTATTATTTTAGCAGTCAAGATGCTCGCCTTTTAGCGTTAAATTTCTATAAAGACTTGGAACAACTGGCGAAAGCAAACAACTATGTTGATGTGCCTGCGTTAATGCGTACCTATGGTATTAATAGTGGTAAAATGTGGTTGCAGTTGCGCGATGATATGCCTGCATCAATTGCTCAAGATAACTGATCGCTTAAGAATGTGCGGCTGATGAGCTGCTTGTTCAAATTCAGCGGATGGCCCAATTGTGATGGGTAGCTCCCAATTGTGATAGGTAGCTATAGTTGTGATGATCACCCATAGCTCATGAGTTTATGCTGAAATGATTGGTCAATAGTAAAGCCGTTTCCAGTGGAAACGGCTTTTTTGATGGCATTCGGTCACTCAGGGCAGCTGGCTAATAGGGTCGTGCTGTTATCGCTATTTTTTTGCTCTAACATCACGGTAAATCCCCATAGTCGATGTAAATGCTTTAATACTTCTTTATAGGTGTTTGCCAGTGGGATAGCGTTATTAGGTACATACCTTAACGTTAAGGAGCGATTACCATTAATTTCCACATTGTAGATTTGGATATTGGGTTCAATATTAGACAAATTATACTGCTGTGACAGTAGTTGCCTAATATCCCGGTAACCTTGTTCATCGTGAATGGCCGAGACGGATAAATAGTTTTGTTTTTCATCATCGTGGATCCCGAATAATTTAAACTGACGGATGACCTTAGGTGAGAGATATTGGCTGATAAAACTCTCATCTTTAAAATTTTGCATGGCGAAGTGTAATGTATCAAGCCAATTACTGCCGGCGATATCAGGAAACCAGGCCCTATCTTCATCGGTGGGCTCTTCGCAAATTCTGCGTATATCGGTAAACATCGCAAAGCCTAAGGCGTAGGGATTGATGCCGTTGTAGGCTCGGCTGTTGTAGGGGGGTTGGGCTATTACCCCGGTATGGCTTTGCAGAAACTCCATCATAAATCTATCGCTAACGACCCCATCATCGTATAAATGGTTTAACAGGGTGTAATGCCAGAAGGTTGCCCAGCCCTCATTCATCACTTGTGTTTGTTTTTGTGGATAAAAATACTGTGCCATTTTGCGTACTATCCGGATAATTTCCCGTTGCCATGGCTCAAGTAAGGGAGCATGTTTCTCTATAAAGTACAGAATATTTTCCTGTGGCTCGGGCGGAAATCGGCGTGTTTCTATTTGCGACTGTCCGAGATGCTGGGTTGGAATTGTGCGCCAAAGATCATTGACTTGGCTTTGTAGATACGCCTCGCGTTCCTTTTGTCTGGCTTGTTCTTCACTGAAGGAGATTTCTGATGGGCGCTTGTAGCGGTCAACCCCATAATTCATCAATGCATGGCAGGAGTCGATGATACTTTCAACTTGTTCAGTGCCATATTTTTGCTCGCAGTCACTGATATAGTGTTTAGCGAACACTAAGTAATCGATGATGGAACTGGCATCGGTCCAGGTTTTAAACAAATAGTTATTTTTAAAAAAACTGTTATGACCAAAACAGGCGTGGGCCATCACCAATGCTTGCATGGTGATCGTATTTTCTTCCATCAGGTAGGCAATACAGGGGTTGGAGTTAATTACGATTTCATAGGCAAGGCCCATTTGGCCGCGTTTGTAGCCCTGTTCGGTTTCAATAAATCGCTTGCCAAATGACCAATGGCTATAGCCTATTGGCATCCCAATGCCAGCGTAGGCGTCCATCATTTGTTCGGCGGTAATGACTTCAATTTGATTAGGATAGGTATTGAGTCGATATATGGCTGCAACCCGTTCTATTTCTTGTAAATAGTCCTGTAATAGGGCAAATGTCCAATCTGGACCGTCGTTTAATGGTGTGCTGCGTGTTTTTCCCATCATTTCCCCCTAAACCGCCTGCTTTTTAAAGAGCTCTCTAAAGACTGGGTAGATATCTTCAGCTTGACGAATATGTTGCACCGCAATGTTATCAAACTGTTGTTGTAGGGATTCATATTCACGCCACAGGGTTTGGTGGGCGCGGTTGGTGATTTCGATATAACTGTAATAACGTACTAATGGCAGTATTTTTTGTGCTAACCATTGTTTACAACTCGGGGAGTCGTCTGCCCAGTTATCGCCATCAGATGCTTGAGCGGCGTAGATATTCCATTCGTTTGCGGGGTAGCGAGCTTGTTGGATCTCATGCATTAATTTTAAGGCGCTCGATACTATGGTCCCACCGGTTTCTTGGGAGTAAAAAAATTCATGCTCGTCGACTTCTTTGGCTTGGGTATGGTGACGAATATAAACCACCTCAAGGTTTTTATAGGTTCGCGTGAGGAAGAGGTAAAGTAAAATATAAAAACGTTTGGCGATGTCTTTGGTCGCTTGATCCATGGAACCAGAGACGTCCATCAGACAAAACATCACGGCTTGGCTTGAGGGGATTTCCCGTTTGGCAAAGTTGTTGAATCGCAAATCAAAGGTATCGATAAAGGGGACCTTAGCGATCTGCTGCGTTAAGGCTTCTATTTGTGCTTTTAAGGCGATGATCCGTTCAGCCTGAGTGCCAGGGATATTTTCTAGCTCAGCCAATTCTTGCTCTAATTCCCGTAATAAGCGTTTTTTACTGGCGGACATGGCGGTGCGCCGTGCCAGTGATGAGCGTAAGGAGCGGACAATATTAATATTGGCGGGAACACCATCATTGGTAAATCCTGCGCGATAAGTCTGGTATTCAACCAGTTTATTAAGGCGGTTTTTTTGTAGATTGGGCAACTCTAAGTCTTCAAAAAGCAACTCTAAGTATTCATCCTTAGAGATTTCAAAGATAAAATCATCACTGCCTTCCCCCGAATTGGCCGCATCGCCTTTCCCCGCACCGCCACTGCCTGAACCTGAGGAGGGGCGATCGATTTTATCCCCGCGGCTAAATTGATCATTACCTGGGTGCACTCTATCGCGTACCCCGCCTTTGCCTTGGTGAAATAGAGGTTCACTAATATCCCGAGTGGGGATGGTGATTTTTTCTCCTTTATCTACATCAGTTACACTGCGGCGGGTGACCGCATCGCTAACGGCTTTTTTGATTTGTTGCTTGTATCGGTTGATAAAGCGCTGACGGTTGACTGTGCTTTTGCCTTTTGCATTTAATCGTCTATCGATAAAGTTCGCCATATGCACCTCTCACATCCCAGCGAAGGCTTTGGGTTGCACCAAAGCCTCGTACTTAGTCAGCGCAAGTTTAAGAGGATTTACGCACCCGTAAATACCACTCAGACAACAGCCTGACTTGTTTTTTGGTATAGCCTTTATCCATCATGCGATTGACAAAATCATCGTGTTTACGTTGATCATCTGTCGATGTTTTCGCATTAAAGGATATGACGGGCAGTAAGTCTTCGGTGTTGGAGAACATTTTTTTCTCAATGACGGTGCGCAGTTTTTCGTAGCTGGTCCATAGGGGATTGTGTCCCTCATGGTTTGCGCGAGCACGTAGCACAAAATTGACGATCTCATTGCGAAAGTCTTTGGGATTACTGATCCCTGCGGGTTTTTCAATTTTCTCGAGTTCGGCGTTAAGGGCTTGTCGATCAAACAGTTGGCCAGTATCTGGATCTCGATATTCCTGATCCTGGATCCAAAAGTCGGCATAGGTGACATAGCGGTCGAAAATATTTTGGCCGTACTCAGAGTAAGACTCTAGGTATGCGGTTTGAATTTCCTTACCGATAAACTCCACATATTTGGGGATCAAATAGCCTTTTAAGAACTCAAGATATCGTTCCCCTGTGTCACCGGGGAATTGTTCTTGCTCAATTTGCCGTTCAAGGACATAAAATAAATGTACGGGGTTGGCGGCAATTTCTGAATGGTCAAAGTTAAACACTTTAGAAAGAATTTTAAAGGCAAAGCGGGTCGACAGCCCATTCATGCCTTCATCAACGCCAGCGTAATCGCGGTATTCTTGATAGGATTTCGCTTTAGGATCGGTATCTTTCAAGCTCTCACCGTCATAGACGCGCATTTTGGAGTAAATCGACGAGTTTTCGGGTGCTTTTATTCGCGATAACACACTAAATTGCGCCAGCGTTTCTAGGGTTCCCGGAGCGCAGGGCGCCTTGGATAACTCGGAGTTAACCAGCAGTTTTTGATAGATTTGTATCTCTTCAGATACCCGTAAACAATAGGGCACTTTAACGATATACACCCGATCAAGAAAGGCTTCGTTATTTTTATTATTTTTAAAAGTTGACCATTCTGACTCATTAGAGTGTGCCAGAATGATACCGTTGTAGGGGAGGGCTGATAATCCTTCTGTACCATTGTAATTGCCCTCTTGGGTTGCGGTGAGGAGCGGATGCAGCACTTTTATCGGGGCTTTGAACATTTCGACAAATTCCATTATCCCTTGATTTGCTCGGCATAATGCTCCCGAATAGGCATAGGCATCGGCATCATCTTGGGAGAAATGTTCAAGTTGCCGAATATCGACCTTACCGACTAAAGATGAAATATCCTGATTGTTTTCATCCCCTGGCTCAGTTTTCGCGATCGCCACTTGATCCAAAATAGAGGGAAATACCTTAACCACCCGGAACTTAGCAATATCGCCGCCAAACTCATGCAGCCGTTTGACCGCCCAAGGGGACATAATGGTTTTTAAGTAGCGGCTTGGAATATTAAATTCCTCTTTTAACAATTGGCCATCTTCTTCGACGTCAAAGAGGCAAAAAGGATGATCATTGACTGGGCTGCGCACCCCATTGGCGCTGAGAATGTAAATGGGCACTTTTTGCATCAATGCTTTGAGTTTTTCGGCAAGGGATGATTTACCGCCACCCACGGGGCCGAGCAGATATAAAATTTGCTTAGATTCTTCCAACCCTTGAGCCGAATGTTTAAGGTAAGCCACGATTTGTTCGATCGCATCTTCCATACCAAAAAAATCTTTAAAGGCGGGATAACGTGAGATCAGTCGATTAGAAAAAATCCGGCTAAGCGTTGGATTTTTAGCGGTATCAATTACTTCCGCCTCGCCAATCGCCAGCAAGAGTCGCTCAGATGCTGACATATACGCGCTGCGATCTTCTCTGCAGAGGTTGAGAAACTCTTGTAAAGTGTATTCCTCTTCGAGTTTTTGTTCGTAGCGCTTTTGGTAATGCTCGAAAATGCCCATATAAACCCCCTGAACGCCAGTGATATTATGGAAGGGATAACTGGAACCTCAGTCCCCTATACTAATCTTAGACGTAAATTTGTGCGTCGCGTCAAAAAATATCAAATAAAACAATCACAAATAGTTGCAAACGCAATTATTGCAGTTGTTGTGTCCTCGGGGCTTGGTGGGGGATGCGCGGGAAGATAAGGGAAATCACCAAAAGAGCCAATGAGGGCTCTTTTGGTGTGGGGATTGAATGCGTTAACCGTTAAGCGGTGAAGTTTTGGTTAACAAAGTCCCAATTGACTAATTGCCAGAAGTGAGCGAGGTAGTCAGGACGTACGTTACGGTAATCGATGTAGTAAGCGTGTTCCCATACATCGACAGTCAAAATTGGGGTAACAGTGCTATCGGTGAGAGGTGTGGCCGCGTTGCTGGTGTTAACAATTGCTACAGTACCATCGGCTTTTTTGACTAACCACGTCCAAGCGCTACCAAAGTTATTGACGGCAGCATCGGTGAATTTGGCTTTGAATGCATCGAAAGAACCAAAAGCGGCGATGATGGCTTCGGCTACCGGACCTGTTGGCTCGCCACCGGCATTCGGGGCTAAGCAGTTCCAATAGAAAGTGTGGTTCCACACTTGTGCTGCATTGTTAAAAATGCCACCAGTAGAGGTTTTGATGATGTCTTCTAAGGATTTACCTGCGAAATCCGTTCCTTCGATTAAGCCATTTAATTTAACAACATAGGTGTTGTGATGCTTGCCGTAGTGGTATTCAATGGTTTCTTGGGAAATGTGCGGTTCTAGTGCGTTCTTTGCATAGGGTAATGCGGGTAATTCGAAAGCCATTAGTTTCTCTCCATGGTCTTAGGTTATCGTATTAAAACGTGCTCACAGGCCACTATTGTACCGATAAAATTTGTGATGTGAATCATTGTTTAATGAATTGATTAGATAGACATCATCGAAAAATCAAATGCAGCCATAACCTTACAAACTGTGGGATTTTGTTCTGTGCTGAGCTGTCGTACAATACGGTGATTGAGTCAATGTCATCATACTTAGGAATTAACATGGAAACAGTAGAGAAAATTAAGCAACAGATCGCCGAAAACCCAATTATCGTTTATATGAAGGGTTCTCCTAAATTACCCAGCTGTGGCTTTTCATCTCAGGTCGCCCAGATCCTGATCAACTGCGGTGAGCAGTTTGCTTTTGTGGATATTTTACAGCACCCTGATATTCGTGCGGAGTTACCTAAGTATGCTAATTGGCCTACTTTTCCACAGTTATGGATTGAAGGTGAGTTGATTGGCGGCTGTGATATTGTCGTCGAGATGTTCCAAAAAGGTGAATTGCAACCTTTGATTAAGGCCACTGCTGAAAAGTATAAAACGGCAGAATAATCTGCCCATGCAGTAAAAAAGCCGTGATAACTCGTTATCACGGCTTTTTTGTTAAAGGACTTTATCAGTCTAAAGTAGGTTAATATGCTGTAAATTCAGCATTTTAATGATATTAGGCTTCTTGCTCATGAGATTTAGTCGCTGGCAATATCAGGTTCATGGTGATGGCGACGATACCGCACAAACTAATGCCAGTGAGACTGAATGAACCAATACCAAAAGCCATACCTCCAATACCAAAGACCAGTGTCACTCCGACGATGCTTAAGTTGCGCGGCTCAGATAAATCCACATGGTTACGGATTAAGGTATTTAGCCCTACAGCAGCTATCGAACCAAACAACAAACACATAATCCCTCCCATCACAGGCACAGGGATCGTCTGCATTAATGCACCTAATTTACCGACGAAGGCTAATACAATCGCAGTAATGGCGGTCCATGTCATGATTTTGGGATCGAAGTTACGAGTTAACGTTACGGCCCCTGTGACTTCCGAGTATGTCGTATTTGGTGGGCCACCCAAGGCTGCCGCAGCCATAGTCGCAACACCGTCACCGGTGAGAGTGCGGTGCAATCCGGGTTTTTTCATAAAATCTTTACCGGTTACGTTGGATATCGCCAAGATATCGCCGATGTGCTCAACTGCAGGGGCGATAGCTACGGGGATCATAAAGGCGATGGCATACCAGTTAAATTCCGGTGCAACAAATTTAGGAATTGCAATCCAGCTTGCGGCCGCGACGACGGCAAAATCGACAATACCAAAAGCTAAACTCAGTCCATAACCGACGAGGATCCCTGCTAGAATCGGCATGACTTTCAGCAGGCCTTTGGCAAAACTCGCCACAGCTATTGTGGTACATAAGGAAGCAATTGAGATGATCAATGCGGTATTCGTCGGCACTAAACTCAGGCTGCCATCACCACTTTTGCCGAGCGCCATATTAACGGCGACAGGCGCTAAACCTAGCCCGATAATAATGATCACAGGCCCAACGACCACCGGTGGCAACAGTTTATGGATAAACCCTGTGCCACGAATGCTGACGAATGCTCCCAATAACACATATACCATGCCCGCAGCCATAAGCCCCCCCATTGTGGCCGGGATCCCCCAAGTTTGTACGCCATACAAGATGGGAGCGATAAACGCGAAGGAAGATGCTAAGAAGATGGGTACTTGGCGTTTAGTGATAAGTTGAAACAGTAATGTGCCTAACCCTGCGGTGAAGAGTGCAACACTGGTATCGAGTCCGGTCAGTAAGGGCATTAATACTAAGGCGCCAAATGCTACAAACAGCATTTGCGCGCCTTGAAGGGGGATCGCAAGTCGTCTCATTAATTATTCTCATGAATTTGGGATAAACCGCCAGATCATAACAGATTGTTGGCTGATGGCAGAATAAAAAGCCAGAATTTGCCGCACAAGATCACTGTTTAGTGATTTAATGTCGTGTGGTTGAGCTGCGGTGCGGCTAAATTTCCCCAAGTCTCGCTTAAGGCGCGAACTATGGTACAATTTGCTTAATCTCACGTTACGTTAATTACTCAAAGATGCTGAAATTTCAATTAAAGCCGCGTTTCATGGCGTTTTTATTTTGTTTGCTCACGGTCAATAGCCTCCATGCTGTGGAAGTGAAGACCTTAGCAGAAGCAGAGGTTCCAGTATCCTCCCGTGCCATCCCCGAGCGCAACAAAGCATTAAAAAGTGCATTAGAACAAGTCGTCATTAAAAATACCGGAAGCGCTCAATCCCTTAATAACAGTATCATTCAAGC
Organism: Shewanella sp.; assembly: GCF_051658185.1. Taxonomy (GTDB): domain Bacteria; phylum Pseudomonadota; class Gammaproteobacteria; order Enterobacterales; family Shewanellaceae; genus Shewanella. The sequence goes on from NZ_JBOFMC010000187.1 coordinate 18,376, forward strand.
ACAACTGGCTAACCCTGATAGCCTGCTCAGCCAATATGGTTACGTTGAGCAAAATGGCCAATTATTACTGCGGGCCAGCTTTGAGCATCGCAGAGTCGTTGCCCTGTTACGCCAAGCCCAATTACCCGTGTGGGGCACGCAGCGGCCGCTCACGCTGTTTTGGATTGCCCTGCCAGGTGAAGGTGAATCGATTTTATTAAGCGACTCTTCAACCTTAGGTGAGCGCCAGCAGCTTAAGAGCCTATCGGATAATCGTGGTATACCGCACCTGTTACCTATACTCGATCTCGATGAGTTAATGGGAATTAATCCTAATGATGTCAAAGGGATGTTTGCCGATATCGTCGCGAGCGTGTCTGGACGCTATCAAGCGGATTTTTTGGCGCTGGTGGCGATAGAGCCTGCCGGTGGCCAGTTACGTTATCGTTTAAACTTGTATACGAAAGCGAGCATTGACTCCGTTACGCCACCCCTCTTTAGCTTTAATGGTACGGCACAAACGGTTGAACAAGGGCTCAGTGCCATGATGGGCGCCTTGGCAGATTACTATTTTAGTAAATATGCGATTGCGGACACCGGGGCTCAAGTGGGTGCCAATGTGACTTTTGGTAACCTCGAAACCATGGCCCAATTGGTTGAAGTGGAAAAATATTTAAAGCAGCTCAGTGCCATTAAGCATATAACGCTCAGTCGTATTCAAGGTAATACAGTGA
>NZ_JBOFMC010000188.1:0-7955 GCF_051658185.1 Shewanella sp.
GCAAAGCGGAGCATTTTTACCCCAAAAACCCAAAGCAGCGCGAATGCGCCAGCGATAACGGATCCGGCGATACCTCATTCGGCAATAAGCAATCCGGCAATAAGTAATCCGGCAATGACATCCGCTCCTGCAATAACATCAGCGCCTGCAATAACATCAGCCGATGCACATTGGCACACTCAAGCGCCAAGGGTAACAGGCACAGTGCAATGGATAAGCTTGCATGGATAGGCTTAAATGGGCGCGCCGGGAGGCAGCCTAAGAGGCTTAGCAATCAATTTAACCTGGGGATCCTTAAGCCCGGCACTGAGCCCCTGATGCAACCAAGTGTAATGGGCCGCGAGTTTGACATTCGCCCGCTTTGCCTTAGCCATTAATTGCTTAAGCACAAATTGTGCGCGCTCATCTAAGGCCGCCTGCACCTCAGGAGAGGTATCCTGATGATGGCGGGCATAGAGCAGCTCATCGATGACCACCGCATTAATCCGCATCCACACGCCTTCACTCAGCCCTAACGCATCCTCCTGAAATACGGTGGCGGCAAATAACTTATTGAGCAACGTTGGCACCGACAATTGCTCATTGTCGGCCATGGCCGCTTGGCTGACACGATTTAACCGTTTGGGCTGCAATAATAACCTCACGGTATGGCGACTAAAGGCCTCAGCCATCCCTAAGGGATCGGTGATCGCCCCCAAGGCTGAATCGAAGGACTCCCGAGTTGCCTGATAATTGCCAGCTTTAGGCACCAGCGTCTCGAGCAAAGCTGGTGGCAAGCTGAGGCTCTCGGCGTCCAAGGTCTTAAGCAAAGCCGCCAATCCTGTCAGCTGCAACTGCGGCGCAATATAACTCCAGCGGCTGCCCTCGCCAATGGATTGATAGTTGTAATCGACGCCACCAATAAACTTGGCCACGGCCTCAATTTGATAACGGGTCAACAGATAAATAGGCGCAAAACTGTCGGCAAGCTCCCCTAAGGGCTCCCCCGCCAACAGGGCATGGCTGGAAAAGCCCTCTATCGCTTTGGTGCGGATCCTATTGAGCAGCGCTAACTGGGCGATGGGGTCATCGCCACTGTCCCACAAGCTGGCGTAGGCATGACCACTGTCACTGCCACGGGAGTCGGCTTCACCGATATACCTCAAACCCTTTCTTGCCACATCACTGAGCAAGCGCGTTTGCAGCGCCAGTTGTTCTTCAGGGGAGCCGGCATCAGCGTAACCAAAGGCGATGGCAAAATGATCCCACTCACCAAGGCCTGTTGTATAAGGCGCAGAAATAGCAATATTGTCCCCCACCAATTGGATTTTAGGATGGGGATAATCCATCACCGACGCATCCTGATTGGTCGATGCGGCAAAGTTATGATCCAGCCCCAGCGCATGGCCAACCTCATGGGCAGCCAATTGCCGAATACGCGCCAATGCCAAGGCGCTTGCCGCGGCCTCTGCCGCCGTCCTATCCTGCCAGCCTGCGGTTAAGCCTTTTGCGATTAAGTAATCTTGGCGGACACGCAGGCTACCTAAGGTGACATGGCCCTTAATGATTTCGCCGCTACGGGGATCGATGAGCGTCGAGCCATAGGACCAGCCACGCGTGGCTCGATGCACCCACTGGATCATGTTGTACCGAATATCCTGAGGATCGGCGTTGTCGGGCAATAGCTCAACCTTAAAGCCATCGATAAACCCAGCCTGAGTAAAGGCACTTTCCCACCAGCGCGCCCCCTCCAGTAATGCACTGCGGATAGGTTCAGGCACACCAGGCTCCAAATAGTACACAATCGGTTTTATCACTTTGCTCGGCAGCGGCCCGGGACGCACTTTTTGTAAGCGATGGCGCAGGAGCAAACGCTGCATTAACGGTTGATTAAAGGCCGTCGCATAGTCACGGTAGTCATAGGACAGAAAACCACTCATCGGGTGATAGGCGCGGGGCTGATACCCCGCTTCAGGTAATGCGACAAAGGAGTAACGCAGGCGCAAGGTCAGCGCACTCGCCTCGGGAGTCACGGCAGCCACCTCCGCAGCGAGGCTTTGCCCTTGAGCAACGCGCTCACCATAAAAGGTGAGTTGCACATCCACATCGGCATTTTGAGCAAAGGATTTGACCTTGTCAGGAATAATCACTGAGCGGCCAACATCGAGGGAATAATCCCCTTGGCCACGCTGCGCTAAGGTGGCACTAACGCCATGCCAATCCTTGAGCAGCAAATCGGTTAACGATACCCGCTCAGGTGAGCCTGCCATAATCTTACCCTGCCAGAGCACTGAGTCAGCAAAGGCCTCGTCGACCGCCCTTTTGGCGACCAAATCTGGGCTGCCGGCACGGTATTGGGTATTAAGCTGCTTAAGTTGTACATAGGGACCTTGGCGCTCAAACTGCACTAAGCGACTTTGCCCCAGTTGCCCGCGATCAAGGCCGATGTCGTTAGAGCCCACTCCTTCAACAAGGCTAGTGACCAACAAAAAAGGTTGATTGAGCCGATTAAGCTCAACATACAAGTCCCCCGCGCGCGGCTCATAATGTAAATTCAAAAAGCCTTTTTTGACTTGGGCTTGCTGCCAGTTCACCGTCAGGTCGCTCGCGGCGACAGGCAACGCGGCGAGCAAAGTGCTGGGCAGCGCTAACAGTAACATCCCTATGATTAAGCGAGCAGCTGGCATTGTGTATCCTCACACTGGCAAATAGGCGGCAGGGCGGTCAATATCCACCGAACGGTAAACAACGGCTAGACAGTAAACAACAGCTTAGCTGCAAATCAAGCCGCCGTGACTAAGGTTGCATCATTACCGCGGCACTCATGCCAAGGCGGTCATGCTAAGGCACTTATACTAACTAAAGCGTACTAACTAAAGCGTTCATGCTAAGGATGCCAAAGGGCGCAGCAGGCCAAGGCATCCCTGTTTAGCCCGTGTGCACCGTCATTTATGCGCAATCATATTCATGCGCAATCATACTCATGCCTCATGCGCAATGACGCAAAACCGGCATCGCGCTGAATTAACGCCTGCGCCGCAGGCAGCAAAAGGGCAACAGCACTCTGCCAAGCTAGCGCTGTTGATGCTGATGCTTGTGCTTAATCCAATGACTTAAGGTTTCAAATAATTCGTTTAGCACTATCGGCTTCGTGATATGGGCATTCATGCCCGCCGCTAAACTCTTTTCTCGATCCCCTGACATCGCATGGGCCGTCATCGCAATAATCGGTAACTCATCGGCGCTATAGCGCGTACGCAGTGCCTTCGCGGCAGTTAAGCCGTCCATCACCGGCATTTGAATATCCATCAGTACCGCATCAAATGGCCGAGAATCGATGATATCTAATGCAACTTGACCATTGCCCGCCAGCACCACCTCGTAGCCAGCGCTCTTTAATAGCTCAGTCGCAACTTGTTGGTTAATAAAGTTATCCTCCACCAACAGCACCAGCCCGGCCTGCTCTCCGGCCTCGATAGGTTCAATAGGTTGCACCACATTTAATCGAGGCTCATCGGCAAAGGCGGCAATGATCTCATCAAATAAGCTGGAGGCCTTAAAGGGCTTTTGCAGCACCGCAAATACATTGGCATTGCCGACTTCCTGCTGTAACGGATCCGCGGCGTAGGCAGTCATCATGATGATCACCGGGCGGCGGCTTAAACGCCCTTCGGCCACCATAGTGTCGATGGCACCCACCACGTCGCTGCCGTCCATTTGGGGCATCATCCAGTCGAGTAGCAGTAAATCAACTGGCGCGCGCGCCAATTTATACAAAGCCTCGGCGCCACTCGCGGCCGTATCCACCTCAAAGTGGAAATCACGCATCACTGTCGAATAAATTTGCAAGGCTGAAGGGTTATCATCAACGACTAAGGTGCGTAAATTATTGAGTTTTTCAGGCACCACTAGCGGCTCAATTTTGGCCTCTTCGGCAATTTCAAAGCTGATGGTAAAGCTAAAGGTACTGCCCACACCCAGCTCACTTTGCACCTGCATCTTGCCGCCCATCATAGAGACTAAATGCTTACTGATCGACAGCCCAAGGCCCGTGCCGCCGTATTTACGGGTGGTTGAACCATCGGCTTGGGCAAAGGCATCAAATAGCTTTTCTTGCTGATCTTTACTGATGCCAATCCCCGTATCTCGCACCCAGAATTTCAGGGTAATACGATGATCCCGCTCGCCGACATCCTCACAACCCAATTCAATTTCCCCCGATTGGGTAAATTTGACGGCATTGGAGAGCAAGTTAATCAGCACTTGGCCTAGGCGTAATGGGTCACCTTTGAGGATCAGCCCCGCGGTCACCGGCGCATAGAGCAGCAGTTCCACCCCTTGCTCTTGGGCTTTAAGGGCGTTGAGATCAAGGGCATGATCGAGCACCTTATCGAGGGGGAATGACACCCGTTCTAGCTCTAATTTACCGGCTTCAATCTTTGAAAAGTCGAGAATATCGTTGATGATCCGCAGCAGGGATTGAGCTGAGAATCCGGCTTTTTCAAGGTAATCCTTTTGCTGAGCCGTCAGCGATGTACGCTGGGCCAATTGCAGCATGCCGATAATGGCGTTCATCGGAGTGCGGATCTCATGGCTCATGTTGGCCAAAAATTCACTCTTATACAGGTTCGCGAGCTCGGCATCCTGTTTCGCCTCCAACAGCGCCACTTCGTTGCTCTTTTGCCGCGTAATGTCCTTATGAGTTCCCACCATCCGCTTAGGTTGGCCATCGGCGGTAAACTCCACCACCCGCCCTCGGGACAGTAGCCAGTGGTAGTTACCACTTTTGCCCAATACTCGAAATTCGATTTCGTAGGCATCCAACGGATTTTGCAGATATTGTTGGCGATATTCCTCCACCCGCATCCTGTCATCGGGGTGAGTCAAGTGATCGATGGAGGAGAGTAACGCAGGGAACTCATTGATTTTATAGCCAAGCATCGAATAATAGGCGGGGTTGCAAATGATCTGCTCCGAATCTAAATACCAGTCCCACAGACCATCTTCCACCGCATCCATGGCCAAATGGTAGCGCTCCTCGGAGAGGCGCAATTGCTCTGCGGCCTCATACTCACGAGTCACATCACGCCAGACCGCAATCAACCCCAACAACTCGCCGCGGCGGTTATAGAAAGGCAATTTTAAGGTATCGAGTAACACCGGCTTGCCCGCCAGTTCGACCTTTTCTTGATAACGCAGTGGCGTGCGATCTTTTAAGACTTGCTCATCCTCGGCGCGGATCCGCACTCCCATTTCCGGCGAGATCAAATCCACCGATGACAGGCCAATCATTTCGCTCTCACTGTAACCGAGCATCCGCTCTGCCGCCTTGTTACAGCCTAAATAGCGCCCTTCTTTATCTTTAAAGACAATGGCTTCAGGGATGGAGTCGAGCAACGATCGCAGCAGCGCATATTCCCGCTCACGCCGCTCGGTGGTGTCTTTTAAGCGCTCAGTACGCCGCGCCACTAACTTATCCAAGCGCTTATTTTGCTCGGCCAGATGGTGGGTATATTGTTTATTCTCTTCAAAAATCCGGCTCACGAGTAAAAACCAAGGCTCCCAACCGGGGTTAATCTTCTCCGGGGGTTTACGCGGCTCTTGGGAGCAACCCTCAAGGTGAGAGAGTAGGCGCGATGCGGGGCTGACAAAGGAGCGACGGGTTTGCCAATGGACGATGGTCACTAAGACGGACAGGGCAATCACCACCAAAATAAAGGTCAGCTGCAGCTTGTCCCAGGAGTCTTGGAATAAGGCGTCCTCATGCTGTAAATACAAAAGCCGCCAAGGCGCGTTATGCAGCGCCACCGAGTGAATATAATAACCATTGCGGATAATGCCCTCGTGGGCATCAAAGAGTTCAGACTCCGGCAAAGAATGCAGCTCGGAGGGAATGCGCTGGCTGATATGATAAACACGATTGATATCAGAGGTATCAAAGTCACTGTGGGATAAAATATTATTTTGTTGATCGAGCAGGATCACCGTCCCCGGCATCTTAAAATACACCCGAATTTGCCGCGCGAGCGATGCCAGTGTCATATCCAAATTGATGGAACCGACAAATTTGTCATCCAAATAAATCGGCACACCTAACGTCGTTAACAACCCCTTGCCCGTGGAGTCGACATAGGCTTCGCTCCAAAACACGCTGCGCTGGGGATTCATCTCAGGGGTGGCATACAAAAATTGCTTTTTATTCAGCAGCTCATCCCTAAAGCGTTGCTCGCTATCCGTCCAAGGGAAGTAGGACATGATCCGGCGCCGAGAGAGATAATAAATTGCCGAGGCTTTAGGCGCGGCTTCCTTGGCCACTGGGAAGGACAGTGAGAGCTCGAATAACATCTCAAGCTCTTGATAAAACTCATCACTGCGGCCATCGAGGGAGCCCGCCCCGGTTATCCGCCCCATATTCGTGAACGGTTTTCCGTCCTTGGCATAGCTCGGCTCTAGGGTAAAATATTGGCCACTTTCGTTAAACTTACTGTACTGCGGCAAACGTTCCTTACGCACCAATTCGCCTAAGCGCAAATGATCGACCGCCACATCGCGCAAACTCTTCACTGCACGGATGCTCGATTCGAGCAGTAAGTCGATTTGCAACACATGGCGCTCGACCTGCTCCTCACGCTGCTCCATTTGCTGCGTTTTCTGTTTGTCATAGGAAGTCCATGCCGTTAATAACGACATGATAATTACCCCGATGTACGTATAGAAAACCGCGCGATTATAATCCTTTTGGATAGGCGATTTTAACTGAAGATCCGGCTCACTCGATTTCATCCACTACCCTTGCTTGCAGCGCTTGATGTTAGGCGTCGACGGCAAAACGTTAGGGGTAATATACTAGCAGGAAGAGATCCTCAATCCCATCAAATAATTGCCGCGCCTTTGGGCCCATCGTCATGATAACTCACTTAATTTAAGAGGAATGGGCAAAAATAAAGGCCTCAATCTGAGGCCTTGTCATAGTCTAGCAGCTCGGCTTACAAATGCTCCTCGGCATATTGGGCAAGGCGGGAGCGCACGACACCATTGAGATAAACATTCGCGCTGCCTTCGAAGTCTTTGAAACGTTCAACAATATAGGTCAGACCCGAGGTCACGGCAGTCAAATAGTTAGAGTCAATCTGCGCCAGATTGCCGCAACAAATCAGTTTTGTCCCTTCGCCCATGCGGGTGATCATGGTTTTGATTTGTGAGGCGGTGAGATTTTGGCACTCATCTAAGAGCACAATGGAGTTTTGGATCGAGCGCCCGCGCATAAAGTTAATGGATTTAAATTGGATGTTTGCCTTTTCCATAATGTAATTCATGCTGCCCGTCGGATTGACGTCGTGTTTATGCAGCACCTCGAGGGTATCGGTAATGGCGGCCAGCCAAGGCAACATTTTTTCCTCCTCGGTGCCAGGCAAAAAACCAATGGATTCGGCGATTTCTGGCGTGTTGCGGGTCACGATCACTTTATCGTAACGCTGGCGCTCAACCACCAACTCCAGGGCGGCGGCCATCGCCAGCAAGGTTTTACCACAACCCGCAGGACCGGTTAAGATCACCAGCTCAATATCCGGATCCAGTAACGCCTGCAGGGCCATGCTCTGATAGATATTTTTAGGTTTTACCCCCCAAGCTTCGAGGTTTTTCAAGCGCTCGCGGCCTAAATCCAAAATATGCACATGGCTATCGGTGAGCGCGGTGACTCGCCCACAAAAGTCCGATTCGGTATCGATAAGATATTGATTAATGTAGAACGAGTCGCTGGCTAACCCCTGTAGCGGCACCTCATGAATGGTGTGTCTGCCGTGGCGCGCGGTCGACACTTTATCGAGATGCGCCCAAAAATTGCCCTCAAATTGGTAAAAACCTTTACTTAAAAAGCGAATGTCGTCGATCAATTGATCGGTACGATAATCCTCAACCAATTCAATGCCCGCGCCCTTAGCCTTGAGGCGCATATTAATATCTTTGGTCACTAA
>NZ_JBOFMC010000189.1:0-6414 GCF_051658185.1 Shewanella sp.
AAAAGTGTTTGATAATGCTCGCTAAAGATGGGACTCACTCCGGCCAAATCGAGTAATAACACTTGCTCTGTTAACAAGGAATGATCATCGAGCACATTGGCTGACATCGGTTCAGCATTAGCATGAGGAGCGACCGCCCCCGTCACTAACCCTACGCCCCCCAAAAACAGCAAAACACTCAACCATAGCTGCAGCGCCCGAGATCGTAAGTCCTCATGGGGTAAATACTGACGACTTAACCGCGTATCGCTTAACCGTTTATAGCTTTGCCGCGTATCACTTAGAAACGTATAGCTTTGGAGCTTATCATTTTGAGAACTTATACTGTGCAAAATCGACATACCTCTCTCCCTCACACCCTTCTCAAGCTGAGTATTACCAGCTCGCGATACTGATTAAACTATTTCATTTAATCCCCCAAATTGCCAGACGTTCCGCTCTGTTTGCGTACATTAATTACGCAGTTAACACAAGCGGGAAGATTGATAGTAAAAAGCCTTAAACAAAGCGCCCATGAATAACAGCGGCAGAGATAAAAAAGACTGACGGCTAAAGGGTTTCACAACCAAGACTCTCCGCTTAAAAAGCAAAAAAATACCACGGTAAACACCGTGGTATTTTTTGAAATAGCGAGTTGAACATCACTATTTAAGGATAAGTGGCCCGTTAATTGGCTTATCCGTGTATTGGCAGTGCCCTAACAAAATGACACGAGATCCTCGGCCACATATTGCTCTGGCAATTTTTGCAGGCTGAGCAACATCAATGGATTGGCCAAAATTAACGCCATTTCCTGACGATTAAACAAGGCTAATGCACTTTGCTGGCACTGGGCTTCATGCACTTTCACGTGCACTATCGCCTCAACTGGCTCAATCGGTGTACCTGCAGCGCGCAGCGGTTGCTTATCGACCATGGCTAAATGTAACGCCATCAAGCTAGGATCTTTAAGTAACTGAGCTAAGGTCCACGGCTCGGCAATATGCTCCTGATAGGCAGCCCTCGCCTCCTGAGCCTGTATACAAATCGCCGCAGGGCTACGTTCTTCTGGGGTGGCTAGAATACCTGCAGTTTTAAACACTTCACCAATTTTGACTGAACCGGTCCACGCCGAAATTGGCACTGCCAGCCATAAACCAATTAACGCCGGGCTCATCCACGCCAATAGGGTTAACGAATCAAGCATCGCTGCGTAACCTAACATCACCCCGGCTAACATATGCCAGCGATGTCGATAGATCAGGGTCAACCATGGCATACTGCCATCGTCACGCCGTTGCGGCGACCAACCACTATCGCGGCCCATCAAAATTGACATCACAGCACCGCAATGGATAAACATCATAATGGGTGCAATCAATGCGGAAAGAATGACCTCAAATAACACGCTGAAAATCGCTTTTATCCGCCCTCCCACGCTCCGAGCAAATTCGCCATTTTTCAGTAACAGTAACACACCAAAAATCTTTGGCCCAAACAGCACCACCATTGTGATGTAAAACAATCTCAACGCGCGATCCGAGTCCATAATTGGCCAAGTCGGAAACAGCGAAAATTGATCGGTAAAATATTCAGGTCGAATGAAGTGTGCCTGCAGCGCTAACATCAAACCGGTAAGGATCAATAACAGCCAAAACGGTGAAGACAAATAGGCCATAATCCCCGTCATTAAGTGTAAACGACTGACCCAGTGTAGACCTTTAGTGGGTAAAATCCGCGAATGCTGCAAATTACCTTGGCACCAGCGGCGATCACGCACCGCCAAATCGACAATCGAAGGCGGACACTCCTCATAGGAGCCGGGTAAATCATAAGCAATCATGACACTCCAACCCGCTCGACGGATCAGCGCCGCCTCGACAAAGTCATGGCTCATAATGTGGCCACCAAAAGGCGGTTTGCCTTTAAGATTTGGCAGTCCGGCGGCAGACATAAAGGCTTCTGTACGAATGATGGCGTTATGCCCCCAGAAGTTGCCTTCCTTTTGCACCCACCAGCCTAACCCTGTGCCGATCACCGGACCATAGATCCGCGCCGCAAACTGTTGTAAGCGCGCCATTAAGGTGGTGCCGTTGATCAAATAAGGGATCGTTTGGATCAGCCCCGCATCAGGATCGGCCTGCATCCGCTGGGCTAGTCCGGTGATGGTTGAGGATTCCATTAAACTATCGGCATCGAGCACTAACAAGTGATCATAACGCGAGCCCCAGCGCCGACAAAAATCGGCCACGTTACCCGCCTTACGGGCCACGTTTTTGCGACGGCGACGATAATACACCCTTGAATGTTTATGGGTTTCTTCACGTAAGACCAAAAAAGCCTGCTCTTCGAGCAAGGCGATTTCCGGATCCGTGGTATCACTTAAGATAAACCAATCAAAGGCATGACCATGACCGGTTTGAGATAATGCCTGCGCCATCACCGACACGGCAGAAAACACCCGATCTGGAGATTCGTTATAGGTTGGCATTAAAATCGCGGTGCGCGTATGTAATGGGCTTGACTCTAGCTCTTTCGCCTTAGGCTTTTTCAATAGCAGCACAAAACCGGCAATACCACTGCAAAAAGCCAATGCAATCCAGCAAAAGTTGATGGCAAAGAGCGCCAACATTAAATATTCCAGCGGGGTAATTCCCCCAATACTGAACACCGAGCACATTTCATAAATGGCAAACAACGACAGCAGCAACGCACCGCCCACGACCCAAAAACGGCGCATGGCGAGCGAGCGTACGCCATTAGCAACTGTGCTACGGCGCGGAAAACCAGGGGGCATTTGGCTTAAACTTTGGGGTTCCATCGCGCCAGGCCGTTCATGTGGCATGGCGCTGCCCCCTTTGAGGACTTCGGTGTCAAGCACCGAATTCTCGGATACAGTCATAATAAATTGCTCCGTCATGGACCTTATAACGTCCAGCGATAGAGCCAGGTCTCAACCTGACGCGGTGTTGGAAATTTAAGTTCGGCACGTAATTCGATAAGGTCTTTATCTTCCGGCTCTAACTCAAAGGAGAGGCGATAGCCATTATTGGCCGCATTGCGAGCAACCACCACATTTGAAATCACCCCAGCTGAACCTTCCACCTTCGCAAGGGGAAGAGCATCAGGCATTGGGCCATTTACTTGGTAATCAATAACAAACAAGCGTCTTGGCGTGGCTTTTGCGATATCCGCCCGGCCACTTGCAGTACGGCTAATCACGACAGCATCGGCTTTCACCGCAGGCTCTGCGCCCCAGCTCATCCGGTAAGCAAAATGGTATTCGCTTCCCGCAGGAATTGGCTGACGTGGTTTCCAGAAGCTCACGATATTATCATGAATTTCTGATTCGGTTGGAATTTCGGTTAACACGACCGCGCCTTGGCCCCAATTGCCAAGAGGCTCAATCCATAAACTTGGACGACGCTCGTACTGTGCTTCGAGATCCTGATAAGCATCATATTTACGTTCACGTTGAATTAACCCAAAGCCCTGAGGTGAGTTATCAGAAAACGCACTGACTTGTAACTGCCGGTGATTGGCGAGCGGGCGCCATAAATGCTCACCACGACCATTAAACATCAATAAACCATCAGAATCATGTACTTCTGGTCTAAAATCATCGGTCTCATGGCGACCATTGAGTGAGTGCAAAAACATACTGGTGCTTGGCGCTAGGCCAACCTTACTCAACTCTACCCGTGGGAATAAGATGGCTTCAACATCGATTTGCGTATTGTCGCCAGGGCGCACAGAAAAACGATAAGCCCCCGCCACGCTTGGGCTATCCAAGAGCGCATGCACGACCACTAAGTTACTGTCATAGTGCGGACGTTCAACCCAAAAGGCACGGAAAATCGGAAATTCTTCCCCTTCAGGATCCGCGGTTTTCAGCGCTAAACCACGGGCTGATAAACCATAAGCATTGCCCTTACCTAAGGCGCGAAAATAACTTGCCCCTTGGAAGACCATTAACTCGTCAAATACACCCTCGTTATTCAACTGGTTATGAATACGAAAGCCAGAATATCCAATATCGTCATTCGGTAAAGCTTGGGTAATCACCTCACCTGCAGTGAAGTACTTAGGCTCATAGGCCAAATGGGTGGCTTGGTTGCCTTCAACAATGGCGATCTCAATTAAATCTTGAAAATAAAAGCCACGATGAAACATTTGCATTTGAAACGGTAACCCTTGATCACGCCAAATTGACGCCGTAGGGTTAAAGCGAATATCACGATATTCATCATAACTTAATTTCGCTAAGCCCTCAGGCAAAGGATCTTTAAGTACCACATAGGGTTTTGCCGCCAATTTACGGGCAAGCCTCACTACCGAATCGCTATCAAACGTGCCGGTTTTGGTGAATCGCACTTGGTTTTTATTGGCAGACTGGGGAGTGACTTTGGGGGGTACCGCCACTGGCTTGTTCTCAGCAGGTTTGGTTTCATCCGCATACACAGTACCAGACAAGGCAAACGCAACGCCGAGGGCGAGTGAACAAAGAAGTGATGAATAAGATTTGGACGATTGGCAATGCAACAAGCTAACCATAGAATAGGTAACCTAAAAATAAGCTAAAAAATCAATGTTTTTATGTATACAGTGAAATTTTTTCACGCCTGTTTGACGTCTAAAAAAATCATGCTGTTACATATCGCGCAAGATATCAGAAGGAGAAAAAAACGCATAAATAAAGATGCAAATAACCCTCCTTGAGCGATACTTTTTAGAAATATACTTATATCATAAAGAAATAACAAGCTAACATTTGCCGATAAATTTAACATTTATACACAACTACTGTCGCTAAAACGTGATTTTCGGCGGCAATCTAGGTAATAAGACGGCCTATTGGAATAATGAGCAAACACAGTGTACCATCATTGCAATTTAATTTAAAACAATGAGTTATAAATTAAATCATCTTTATTGGCGCGAGGAGTTCCGCTCGCAAATGAACAATTTGGCGGCTAACATCCGCCCCAAATATTCCTCAATGTTAAACAGTGCTATTGCGGAATAAACATACACACGATTAATCCCCCCTGCGCCCGCGGCTGGATAGTTAAGCGTCCTTGGTGCAGTTTGATGATATGTTGGCAAATCGATAAGCCTAATCCGGCACCTATGCCTTCATTTTCATTCACACGATAAAAACGCTCCGTCGCGCTGAGAATTTGCTCTGGGGTCATGCCTTGGCCACGGTCGGCAACGCGGATCTCAATCCCCTTATGCACCTGCTGCGCCGATATCGTGATTTGTGTTTCAACTTCGCTATATTTACATGCGTTTTCAATAATATTTTTTAACACTAACACCAAATAAAATCGATCGCAGATTAATTGCAGCGGCGGATCAACGTCAATCATCCATTCATAGTCCGTGATTTGTGGCATGAGTTGATTCAGCGCATCCTCTACCATCGAGAGTAACCCATGGGGTTGCACCTTAAGTTCATTGAGGGAATCAACCCTCGCCAGTAACAACAACTGCTCCACCATGTGGCTCATGTGAGCCACGCCAGCATTAATCGCCTGTAAATGGAGGTGATACTGGGGAGCATTGCCAACAAAACTCTCAAGCCCTTGTTGATGCAACTTAATCACCGCTAAGGGCGTTTTTAATTCATGGGCGGCATCGGCACTAAAACGCCGCTCCCTTGCAATAAATCCGGCAATACTGCCGATATAATGATTCAGGGCGCCTCTTACGGGGATAAGCTCCTTAGGCAAAGGCATGGTTAGCGGCGTTAAATCGTTTGCGGCGCGGCTAAGTAATTCTCGCTCAAAGGCCTTCAAGGGGCGAAACAGCAGATAAAGTAATAAGCTAATCAGCGCTAAGGTCAATGGCACCACCAGCAAGGGGACGAGGATCGAATTACGCACCATTTGCGAAATCAATTCCTGGCGCACTTCATCCTGCTGCGCGGTCATGATCCACACGTGCTCCTTGGTGGAAAAGTAACTAAACACATGCCAAAGCTCGCCGTTTATGGTGGTTTTATGGTAACCCTCATCAAAAGCGGTAATGGGCTGATGACCGATATTGTCTGATAATACCAAGAGCTGTTTTGTTTGGTTCCAAATTTGGAAGGCGAGTTTATGCTCATAGGCCAGCCTTAAGGTATTGGCCTTTTCAGCAAAGGAGCTAATTTGACTATCGGCAACATGAAGAATTTGCGGCGTGGGGGGAACGCCTTGCCGATCGACCTCATTATGATAAAAAAGCTCAAGAATTTTAACGCTTTGCAGCATTTGCGCATCGAATAGTTCTTCGATTTGCACCTTGGCATCCCGGATACTTAGCCCGCTCGAAATGCCTACGGATAACACAATGCCCGCCAGCATCAATAATGTCAGCAACCAACGCAATGAATAGCGCTGCATGCCGATGAATCGGGTCATTCCCATGTCTCCTTAATAATCCATCTCC
>NZ_JBOFMC010000190.1:0-1133 GCF_051658185.1 Shewanella sp.
CTTGCCGCTGATAAACAAATTAAACTTTGGCCATCTTTGATACGTAAGCTGGCTAGCGCTTATTTACTGACAGCACAAATACGACTTACACACGACTGCAAGTTACACACGAATGCAAGTTATCCACAAATTCCGCTGACACACGAAGCGCACTCACATTAACCGGGCGCTCAGGCCGAGTAAGCAGACAATCTCATCCACAAGGTGACGAACCGCTTCAGCACTGAACTGATAAAAAAGCCAAAAAAAATCCCTCACTTTTGCGAGGGATTTTATAAATCAGCGTAATTTAGAATATTAAGCTAATTCAGTAAACTGAGTGACATAAAGCGTCAGCCCTGTTCGGCTTAAATATACTCAACCGCAATAATTTCATAGTCGGTTAAGCCGCCAGGAGTCGTGATCGACACTTCATCGCCCTCATTTTTACCAATTAAGCCACGAGCAATAGGCGAGTTAACCGAAATGAGGTTTTCTTTAATATTGGCTTCATCATCGCCAACAATGCGATAGGTCACTTGCGCATCCGTATCAAGGTTGACGATAGTGACCGTGGTGCCAAAAATAATGCGCCCGTTATTCACCATCTTAGTCACGTCAATGATCTGCGCATTGGAGAGTTTTCCCTCAATATCACGAATACGCGCTTCGCAGATCCCCTGCTCTTCACGAGCAGCATGATATTCCGCATTTTCTTTGAGGTCCCCTAATTCTCTGGCTGAGGCAATCGCTTCAGTGATTTTAGGGCGACGTTCAAATTTGAGGATCTCTAATTCTTTACGCAGCTGTTCTGCACCGACAACGGTCATAGGAACCTTAGTCATAACGTCTTTCGTCTCCTTTAAAACAAAAGCAACCCGCGCCGACGCTAGGTCAACACAGTCAAATGAGGGTGGAATTGCGCTATTCTAATCGTTATGCGTTGTGGATGCATCAAGAACAATACAAAAGTTACTTCCCCACAAAGAGCCAAAGGGCATTGATCATGACAAACAGAGTGCTAATGGCATGTGCACTTGAAGGCATGAGCACTTAACAATACGAGGAGTTAACGCCGCCAGACTAAAAAACAGTGTCATGCCCATCTGGGCGCCTTGGTTAACACGCCAGCGTACCAGCCGGATAGCTCACAC
>NZ_JBOFMC010000191.1:0-3455 GCF_051658185.1 Shewanella sp.
ATCTCTTTACGGGTTTTGTGACGTTTGCCATTGAGCTCGCCGTCCGTGAAGGCTTGTTGGTTACTCATGCTGAACCTCATCCCTGATATCAAGTGGGCCAATGATCTCACAACAATGACTTGTTCGCACTTTCCCTAAATTAAATCAACCACAACACAAGGCGCTAAATTGGCGGCGATAAAAGTCGACGTCTTCGCTAAAAATTCGGTCATAAAAATTACCGTGCGCATAGTTTAATTCAGCTAGTCCATAGCGCACAACGCTTTTTCCGATATGACGTGCATCCATAAATTTAGGTTTAGGCTGGCTTTTCACCACTACACAAAAATGAAAACGACAATCTTTGGCAGCAAAGTCGGTTAACAACTGGTTTAACACTTTGGTGCCAGCGATAAATTTACGCTGCATTTGTTCTTTATCGACATCATTTGCGCGCTGATTTTTAAATTCGACAAAATACAAATCTTTATGGCCAATATAAATAGCATCCGGTGAGGCGGGCGTAGGTTTTAAACAACGTTCTTTTACATAGGCATCGAAATCATATACCGGCGCACAGCTTTCATCGCGGCACAAATAGGTTTGGTGCTGTTCATCGTAACTGGTAGCCTTTAACGTCGAAGCAAACGGCGCTAATTGGTGGGCTAAAAACTCCTTTAAGTTGTATTTATTCACCGCGCAGATCCTCGGCATCCATATGGCTAAATTCTTCAAACGGTTCGGCTAACACGCTGAAAATATCGCTTAGGCGATCTTCATCGGTAATGCAGGCGTCGTGTGCCAGCGCAAAACGGGTTTGCTCGCTCAAGCCAGTACGATCAACGCCACGTTTTAACGCTTCGATTAAGTACGGGCTATGGGAGGAGATCACTACCTGCACGCCGCACTCGACTAATTTAACCAACATGGCGGCTAATTTAAGCTGCCATTTGGGGTGCAGGTGATTTTCTGGCTCATCAAGGATCAGCACCGTATTTTTGCGAATGAATTCATTGGCTAGGAGTATTTGCAGTAAACCAAACACCTTAATACCGCTGGCGGTGTTTTTTATTGAAATAGATTCGGTGCCTCGCTGAAAAACAAAATCGCGATCACGCCGTTCATAGCTGATTTCCCCCGTGATCAACGTTTCAATTTCAGCGAGCAGCAACGCCGTTTCAGGTGCGATTTGCGCCACAGGCAATAGTGGTGCAATCAGTTTATTAAACAGATCTTTGGTATGTAACGTGGTATAGGGTAATCCGGCACGGCGTTGTTCTATATCCAGCAGTGTTTGACTGCGGATCAGTAAATCATGCTGATTTAAAATCAGTGGACTATCAATAAAGGTGGCATCTTTTAGGCTTAACGGTTCAACCTCACCGACTAAACTCACGCCAGTGGCATTAACATGCAAATGAATTAAAACCAGTTCATCTTCCAATAATTTAATCACCCCGTCACTCGCCCCATGGCGCAAGAGAGAGGCATCAAACTCCGCGGCAAATGCTTTATTAAAGGCATTTTCAATCGATTGCTGTAAATCTTCGGGCTGCTCGATAATCGCCTGCAACGCGTCGCGCAGAGATTGCAGCTCGGTTAATACCGCCGGTGTGAATGGCACTTTGGTGAGCGCATCCTCTATCAGGGTATCCAGCATCGGTATGCTATGTTGATGAGCGCGTGACAACATCCCTGAAGAGCGTAATAATGCGCGAATGTCTGCGGACTGGGTTGCTGCATGTTTGCGTAAGAAAAAATAGATCTCATCTAATTTATCGCTGATTAGCGCTTCTTTGGACTCTTGCAAATCTTCGCGATAACGGTTCATCGCTTTAATGATACAAAACACAATCTTGCCGACGGTGCTTTTGCCGTTATCGTTTTCACCAGCGAGCACGCACAGCGGCGTTAACGTAATTTCAGCCTGTTGTAGCGCACCGATATTTTCTAGCACTAGTTTCATCTTACTCATCCTTAGATAAACGGCTATTGGGTTACAGCTGAGTTCGCATATTAATGCGTTAGCCACGACCAAACACGCAATACACGCGATCGTATTTATCGCCTTGCTTACGCTCTTTTTGTTGCTGTTGTTTGGCCAAATTGACCACTGACATCGGATCCGATCCATTTGCCGGCGTAATGGCAATATTGGCCGAGCTCAACCCATAATGCGCTTTTAACTCGTTAAAATACGTGGGCTCGGTTTTACTCCCTTCGCAGACAATTAACACGCGGTCATAGGGCTCACGTTTGGCCTGTGGACGTTTTAGGTCGCGGGAGGAGCGCGGTTGTCTTGTCATAATTCAGTGAGCCCCAAATTTTTGCTGCACATCACGCAAAAAGGGTTACGCACCATAACGCCCCGCTAAATACGCCCGCTCTAAATTATCCACCCCTTTGCGTGGACTAAAATCGGTCAGCGAATATAACTGCGTGCTCTGGGTGGCATCGCGCTCACAAAACCAGATTTGATCGCGGCGAAACACTTCTTGGTTGAGAATGGCGGTCTCGTGTGTTGAAAAAATCAGCTGGGCTTGGTGAGGATTGCTCTGCGGACTATGAAAGAGCTGCACCAAAAACTTCACCAACATTGGGTGTAAATTATCGTGCAGCTCGTCGATCAGTAGCACATGGCCTTGACTAAGTGAATCAAGCCAAGGGCCGGCGACACTGAACATTTTGCGGGTGCCGTCTGACTCATCGGTAAAATCTAACTCCACCGCCTGTCCTTGGTCGCCCTGATGCAGCGTGGTTAAACGCAGCTCTTTTTTGCCTGCCAACTCATATTCCAAAAATGATCGCATCTTACCGGGTAATTCGGTGGGTAAATACTCTGGAGAAAAATCTTCTTCCCGCACGTGGATATCGCTGATAGCAAAATCGGCAGAGCGTAAAAAATCCACTATCTGCTCTTTACGTTCATCCTGACAACAGGCAATGGAAAAATGCGGCGCCCAGCCCTGCACGCCGATGACCCGCAGCGTCTTGGCAAACCAATTAAATATCGGCAATAACTGCTGGCTGTTAAGTTGAATAGCGGTGGTTAAAAATAGCGCATTTGCACGAGTCGCACGCTGCCATACCTCTTTATCGCCACTGAGTTTATCGCCAAAATTGTAATGATATTGGCCACTCGCTTGCAGGGAGCGCTCAAACCAAAGTTGCGCACGCCCTTTGGGGAAGGCGAATAACCACTCTTCTTGCACCGCCTGCGCAGTCGCGCTGAAACCGTATTGATAGCGCACCCCATCAACAATAATGGTGACTTCAAATTCCGTTGGGGTCTGTGCGCTTTGTTCGTTGAATTTAAACGGCGTCACCGGCAGTAAATCTTGCAGCTGGCTGACATTGACCACCATGCGCTGCATGGTCGCCATGGCCTTGATCAGGTTAGATTTACCACCCGCATTGGGGCCATATATCGCAGCGCTGCGTAATAGCGGTAGGCTTTTTACGCCAGTTTGCAGCGG
>NZ_JBOFMC010000192.1:0-9145 GCF_051658185.1 Shewanella sp.
CTAAGATCGCGGTGGGTAAGTCTTAAGCCATAAAAATACAGTGGTATTTTTGCTAAGGACTTCGCAGATGGGGACTGTGTTCAATGGCTTCGTATAAGTGATTTTGAATAAGTGATTCTGATTAAGCGACTCTGATCAAGCGATTCAGTTCAAGGAGCCAGCGACTTGATGAATAGAGCGGATTAACGGAACCAGTACCCTGCACAACCGAACGGCAGCAGAGACTCTGAGGCAATGAGGCAATATGAACCCCCTGAGCAAAAGGGCAAGGTGTTAAATTGCAACTGGCGCCGTAACAGTCTGGCGTGAGAGACAAAGGGATGCCCATCGCTCATAGCCCATAGCCCATAGCTCATAGTCCATAGTTTATCACCCATAACTAAATAGCGCTGGCGCAGCAGGAAAGGCCGCCAACTGAGTTGCCGACGCCAGCATCTTCCGTATCGTCACAGCATCTTATCGTCCACAGTTTAGGGATAAGAGGATACAGGATGGATTAAGGTTTGGATTGTATCGACGTGATCACGGCGCTAAAGGCATTGAAGTCCTGCGCCCCCACCAAGAGTTCAGGGGCCAGCAACTGCTTATCCTTCAGCGTGCCGATGACAAAGCTGGGCGTTCCCTGCACGCCAAGCTTGCTGCCGAGGGCTCGGTCAGCAGCGATTTGCGCTTTAGTCTCGACGGCGGTTTGGCAGTGATTAAATTGCTTCATATCCAGCTTAAGTTCATTGGCAAGTTGAGTGTAAAGCCCATCGTTCAGGACGGTCATATTGGCAAACAATTTATCACGCATTGGCCAATAAGCGCCTTGCTCACCGGCGCAGTAAGCGGCGATGGCCGCAGGCTCAGCATTGGCATGGAAGGTTAAGGGGAAGTTTTTTACTAAGTATTGCACCTTGCCGCTATCAATATAGGTCTGTTTGAGTTGGCTAAAAGTGGTATCCAAGAATCGTTTACAGTAAGGGCACTGGAAGTCAGAAAATTCAACAATGGCGAGCTGCGCCTGAGGATCGCCAAGGCTTGGAGTGTGAAGGCTGAGTTCCTGTTCACTGAGGTTCGGCAGTTTACGGGTGGTGGGCCGGGTGGAGGCCGTGGCGATCGTATGGATCTCCTCGACTTGGCTAGAAACCTGTTTGAGCTCGATTTTTATCTGACTTAGCTCAGCTTTGATGGCATCAAGCTGCGCCTGACTCTCTGTTGAAGCTGTTGAAGCTTGACCTTGCTCTAATTTTTGCGGCTGGCAGGCGCTTTGGCTAAGCCCTAGCAGTAGTGCCAGCAAGAGGGGGGTGGGTGTGAATGTCATTGATTGCTCCTTGTTGGGTGCCTCCTGCAGCCTGAGGTACCGTTAACGTTGAATGTTGCACTTCTTGATTAAGCGGTAAAATGTTGACCTTGAAATCTTTAATTGCTTAGCGGCGGCAGAGATATTGTTGTGATTATCGGCGACGGCCTTAAACAATACATTCGCATCGAGCTGGGCGGCATTGAGAGGGAGTGCTGTCCGCGCTAGCTTGCCTAGATGGCTGGGGATCCCCAAGGCATCGGCGTGGATAATCGGGCCATCGCTCATGATCATGGCGCGGCGCACTCGATTTTGGAGTTCTCGTACATTGCCCGGCCAACTGTAGTTGCAAATAGACTCCACCGCGTCGTCAGCAAACTGCCGTTTTTGCCCCGCAGCGGTGTTATGCAAAAATTGTTCTGCAAGCATCATGATGTCGCTTTTGTAATCCCTAAGGCTCGGAATATGGAGTCGGAGCACATTGATGCGATGATAGAGATCTTCCCGGAACTTACCTTCTTCTACGGCGTTTTCCAGATCAATATGGGTTGCAAAAATCAGCTGGCAATCTACCTTGATGGGCTGGCTGCTGCCGATGCGCAAAATGTGTTGATTGTCGAGGAAATGCAGCAGGTTGACTTGAAGCTCGAGCGGCAGATCGGCAATTTCATCTAAAAACAGGGTGCCGCCCTCGGCCTGCTCGATATGGCCAATGTAGCGTTTATCTGCCCCGGTGAAGGCGCCTTTTTCATGGCCAAACAGGGTCGATTGGATAAGAGAGGCAGGCAGCGCGCCACAATTGACGGAGACAAAAGGCCCCTCGGCGCGGCGTGACAGTGTATGTAACCATCGGGCACACAGGCTCTTGCCCGTCCCTGTCTCGCCTGAGAGCAATATGGTTTCATCGGTATGGGCTAATTTGTGGATGTCTTGTTTTAACTGAGCAATACAGGGGTGTGAGCCTTGGATCTCATGGAGAACATCTATCTCATGGCGCTCGATGGACGCCGCGCCTTCTGCGAGTAGTTTGGCCATGCCTTCGGCGTGGCCAAGACTGCGATTCACGTTGTCCCAGTCCAGTGGCAGATGATGGTAATCAATAAAATGAGCGGCAAATAGCCAATGGCATGGATGCTCCAATGTATGCTCTGTCAGGGCTTGCCAAAGTAGGTGGGGGAAATGGTGCTGGATATGGCGGATGTCGGTGGCCAAGGAATGAGAGTGGCTATCAATTTGTGCCAGCGCGATCCGTACTTGATGACTATTGAGAAGAACGATGGCCTGCTGACTCGTGCTTGCTAGCAAACATTGCCAAGCGTATTGGCTGAGTTTATCGCTGATGGTTTGCGCACTATCAGCCCGGGACAGCAGCAGTAATGTACGCTGTCGAACATTGGCTAAATGCGGTTTGTTATGCTGTTGCGAGCACATTTTTTAAGCCAAGTGGTACTCAGGTTCTAAAGTGTATGCACAGATCCCCCATCCTTCAAGCAAGGGGCGACATTAGGCGGCTTAGGGTGATTTAATCGTGCCAATATGGCATGTTTTGAGGTGCAGCGGGTCAATCGAAGAAATAAAAACATCGGCATAAGCCGATGTTTTTTTGTCTATTATTCAAGTTATCCCGAGTCGGTTAGACCTCGTTAAAGGTGCTCCAGATGGGCGCATGATCTGAGGGTTTATCGATTGCGCGCAGACAGTAATCGACGTCCGACTCGATTAGGCGCGCGGCCAGTGATGGTGTTGCTAAAATCACATCGATGCGCAGACCACGGTTATCATCAAAACCTTTGCTGCGGTAATCAAACCAAGAATAGCGCTCGGTGCGCGTTGGGTGTAATTGACGGAAGGTGTCGATTAAGCCCCAGGCTTGCAACGTTTGCAGCCATTCACGCTCTTCCGGTTGGAAGCTGCACTTACCGGTTTTTAACCAACGTTTACGATTGATTTCGCCAATGCCGATATCTAAATCGATGGGCGAAATATTGATATCCCCTATGATGGCAATATCTTCATCGTTGCGGTGGTTGGCGTGCAGATGCGCCATTAAGTCCTGATAAAACTTACGTTTAGCGGGGTACTTGGTCGGATGATCGATACTTTCACCCTGAGGGAAATAGCCATTTAACACAGTCAATGGACGACCATTTGGCTGGGTAAAGGTGGCGATAATCATCCGGCGCTGGGCATCGTCATCATCGGTTGCAAAGCCTTTTTGCACCTTAATGGGGGCGACTTTAGACAGCATGGCCACCCCATAATGGGCTTTACCGCCATGATAGTGCACGTGATAGCCCATGGCCTCGACTTCGGCTAAGGGAAATGCCTCGTCATGAACTTTGGTTTCCTGCAGGCCAATAATGTCGGGTTGATGGCTATCGATCAGCGCTTGCAGTTGGTGCAGGCGAGAACGTAATCCATTGATATTAAACGACACAATTTTCATTAAGGCAGAACTCGTTTGAAGGGTTTAACGACCACACTCTGATACACGCCGGCGGCGAAGTAAGGGTCGGCATTCGCCCAAGCCTGCGCTGTGGCTAAGGAGTCAAACTCGGCCACGACCAGTGAGCCACTAAAGCCCGCTTCGCCGGGATTGTCGCTGTCAATGGCAGGATGAGGGCCGGCGAGCAATAAGCGGCCTTCATCGGCTAATTCTTGTAAACGTGCTAAATGGGCAGGGCGTGCGGCCAGACGTTTTTCTAAACTGTTGTCAACATCTTGCGCTGAAATCATGTACCACATTATTTGAATTCCTTGCGTTGATCTTCGGGAAGGTGTTTATAAAGATAAAATACGGTCAGGACAGTGTTCACTAAGGTTAAGGCGGTTAAGCCAAACACTTTGAAGTTGACCCAAGTTGCTAAGGGCAAACTAAAAGCCACGTAAATATTCACTAGGCCGCACACGGCAAAAAAGCTGACCCAATACCAAGTCACATGGGCCCAAATCTTATCAGGCACTTGCATTTCTTTGCCTAACATCGATTTTAATATTGATTTATTAAGGAGTTGGCTTACCCCTAAGGCGAGAGCAAAGAGGGCGTACACTATGGTCACTTTCCATTTAATAAAGGCATCGTCATGGAAGACTAAGGTGAGTGTGCCAAAGACGGTGACCATGGCGAAGGTGATCAGGTGCATCTTTTCAAGTTTTTTGTATAGCGCGTAGGTGACGATTAATTGCAGCGCCGTCGCTGCGATTAAGGCACCACTGGCGATATAAATATCAAAAAACTTATAGACGGCAAAAAAGATAATGAGAGGCAGGAAATCGAGCAGTTGTTTCATAAATAATCGTGGTAAAGAGACGTGGGCCAGAGTGTAACACGCACGGCGAGTGGGAAAAAGTCATCATCGGCGAGCATGGTCATTAAAGGCGTGAGTTTGTCGGGGCCCGCGGGCCTGACGTGGACGCTTGAGCGGTATGGACGGGCTAGCGTAGCGCTGGAGTGCCACTGTGCAGGGCATTTTTTAGTTCGCTATGGTGAATTTATCCTCGGCCTGAATGATCCAGGCTGGTGATGGTGTTCAGGGCATTTGATGGTTAATGAAGAGTTGGCACTAAGCACATAAACAGCTGCGTTAGCGCCATGGGGTAGGCAGTTGTCAGTGTGTTCAGCGTCATGGCCAAATAGAGGTTAAGCCAGACGCTGTTGGGTGGATGGTGTTAGGTTGCCGCTTTCATGGTGCGGGTAAATTCGCCCAGTGTGGTAAGCAGCTTAATTTCATCGTGTTGATAGGCCTCGATAATTTTGACTACGGCTGAGCCCGAGATCGCGCCTGCAGCGCCTGCGTTGATGGCGGCGCTCACCTGGGCCGGTTCTGCAATACCAAAGCCTAATAGCGGCGGCGGGGCATTCAATTCTTGCAGTTTAGCTAAAATCTCTTCGACAGGCGTACCCGCTTTAGTGTCGGTGCCCGTGACGCCCGCCCGCGATAATAAATAGGTATAGCCTTCACCACTTTGGCTGACCTTCGCCAGGGTTTCGCCATCGGCATTGGGCGGCGCAATAAAAATGGGCGCAATGCCATGGGCTTTGGCGGCTTGGATAAAAGGCGCGGCTTCTTCCACCGGCACATCGGCAATTAACACTGAATCCACGCCCGCTTGTTGCGCTTTCGCATAGAAAGCATCGATACCATTGGCGAACACCAGATTGGCGTACAGCAATAATCCTATGGGAAGTTCAGGGTATTTGGCGCGGATCTGGGCCAGCAATTCAAAGCAGGCTGTTGGTGTTGTGCCAGCGGCTAAAGATCTTAGGTTTGCGCCTTGGATCACGGGGCCATCGGCGAGCGGATCGGAGAAGGGAAAGCCGAGCTCCAACGCATCGGCACCGTTTTGTACTAAAGTGTCGATAATCTTAAGTGACAGCTCTGGGCTTGGGTCGCCTAAGGTGACAAAGGGCACAAAGGCGCCACGGCCTTCGGTTTTTAAACGGCTAAAGGCTGCTTGATACCGGCTGGCTTGATGAGGGATAGTTTGGTTTGAAATGCTGTTCATCTTAGTTATTCCTCTTTACCGTTTAAAATATCAGACACAGTGAAAATATCTTTATCGCCTCGGCCTGAGAGGTTGACGACCAGAATGGTTTCCTTGGTGCATTGTTTAGCAAGTTGTAAGGCGTAGGCAATAGCATGGGCTGATTCGAGCGCCGGGATTATCCCTTCGCTGCGGGCGAGCAGTTGGAAGGCTTCGAGGGCTTCATCATCGGTCGCCGATTCATAACGGGCGCGGCCGATGGCGTTCAAATGGGCATGCTGTGGGCCGACGGAGGGGAAGTCTAATCCCGCTGAAATCGAGTAAGATTCTTCAATTTGGCCTTCACTGTCCTGCATGAGTGGGGCTTTCATGCCAAAGAAAATGCCGGTTTTGCCATGCTTGAGCGGCGCGCCATGCATCGGGGTATCAATCCCTTTACCCGCAGGCTCGACGCCAATCAGCTCAACACTGGCTTCATCAATAAAGTCGGCGAACATCCCAATGGCATTGGAGCCGCCGCCGACACAGGCGATCACCGCATCGGGCAGGCGACCTTCGCGCTCAAGTATTTGTTTTTTGGTTTCTTCACCGATCATCCGTTGGAATTCACGTACGATGGTCGGGAACGGATGGGGCCCTGCTGCAGTACCTAAAAGGTAGTGAGCCTTTTCATAGCTACCTGACCAGTCACGCATCGCCTCGTTACAGGCATCTTTTAAGGTGGCAGAGCCTGAGGTGACAGGGATAACCTCTGCGCCCATCAGCCGCATTCTAAATACGTTAGGTGATTGGCGGGCCACGTCTTTAGCCCCCATATACACTTTGCATTTTAACCCCAGCAGGGCACAGGCCAGAGCCGTGGCAACACCGTGTTGGCCCGCACCGGTTTCGGCAATAATTTCTTTTTTACCCATGCGCTTAGCGAGCAACGCTTGGCCCAATACCTGATTGGTTTTATGGGCACCGCCATGGAGTAAATCCTCCCGCTTGAGGTAGATTTTTACCATAGGGTTGGGACTTAAGTTGCGGGTTAAGGTCAGCGCAGTGGGGCGGCCTGCGTAGTTTTTCAGTAAGTCGGTAAATTCGGCTTGGAAGGACGCATCGGTTTGCGCTTCAACAAAGGCACTTTCGAGTTGCTTGAGGGCCGGGACTAAAATCTGTGGCACATACATACCACCGTATTCGCCGAAATAAGGGTTAAGCTTTAACTGTGACATACCTTGTTCCTTATCCTATTCATTTGTTTCGATGGCGATGTTTGATTAACGTGTCATCGAGAGATTCATTCTTGTTATTGGGAGCGTTGTACTCGTTGTTACAAAATCATCAGAGTCGTAATTGGTTAAAGGCCGCGCGGATCTGTTCCGCCGATTTTATGCCGGGGGCGGTTTCGAGGCCGGAGTTAAAATCTAAACCGTAAAATCCTTGGGCATTGGCGGTCGCGGCATTGGCGGCACTGAGGCCTCCCGCGAGAAAGGCGTTTGCTTTATGGGCAAGAGGTAAGTGCCAATTAAAGGGCTGGCCCGTGCCACCAAAACCTGCATTATTTTTACTATCAAACAGATAACGTTGTACTCCTTTGGGCATGGCACCGAGTTCGCCGCTGGCGGCATCAACACTGACCGCCTTCCAAATGTGTGTCTTCAGTCCCGCTTGTTGTAATAATTGGCTTAGTTCGGCAATTTCGAGATCGGTTTCACTGCCATGCAGTTGCACGGCGGCCAAATCACATGCTTTGGCGAGATTGACTATCAACTGAGGTGTGCTGTTAACAAATACGCCCACCAATTCAATGGCGGGCAATTTGGCTGCGTGGTATTGCTCGACTAAATGTTTGGCGGCATCTTTTGTGAGTGCGCGTGGCGATTTTTCAGCAAAAATGAGTCCAGCATAAACGGCGCCGGCATTGGCCGCCGCTTCAATATCCTCAAGGCGGGTGAGGCCGCAGACTTTATTGTGACCGAAGATCAATTTACGGCAGGCCAAATCAATATCTTCTTCGGCCATAATTGAGCTACCGACCAAGAAGCCATCGACCAGCGGACTTAAGCGGCGCACTTGGTCATTGGTATAAATCCCCGATTCGCTGATCACCACGCGATCGCGGCCAATATGGGGCGCGAGGGCCTCAGTGGTGGCAAGATCGGTGCTTAAATCCCGCAAGTTACGGTTATTGATGCCAATAATCGGTGCATCTAAGGCGATGGCGCGCTTAAGTTCTTCCTCATTGCTGACTTCGGTCAATACATCGAGTTGATACTTGGCCGCTTCGCTGGCAAGTTGCTGATATCGCTCATCATCGAGTACAGAGAGCATTAACAAAATGGCATCGGCGCCCTGATGGGCCGCCAATTTGATTTGATATTCATCAACAAAAAAGTCTTTACACAGAATGGGTTGGCTCACCTTTGCCCGCACTTTAGGGATATAGTCCATGTCCCCTTGGAAAAATTGCTCATCGGTTAATACCGAAATCCCGGCGGCATATTTTGTATAAATTGAGGCGATGGCTTCGACATCAAAGTCTTTACGGATTAACCCTTTGGATGGGCTCGCTTTTTTGCATTCTAAAATATAACTC
Organism: Shewanella sp.; assembly: GCF_051658185.1. Taxonomy (GTDB): domain Bacteria; phylum Pseudomonadota; class Gammaproteobacteria; order Enterobacterales; family Shewanellaceae; genus Shewanella. The sequence continues at coordinate 8,349 of NZ_JBOFMC010000192.1, forward strand.
GCCTTTGGTGCTTTGAGGGCGGCGAATAGGCTACGGTCCGAGACTTTAGGGGCTAAGCTTGCCTCAGGAAATCGCAGTTTAAGGGCGGCAATATGGGCGACTTTAGTGTCGACGATACGGGTTAGCACGTTGGCTTTTGCGGTGTGGGTTTGCATTATGCCCCTGACGTCTTGAGATGCTTGATAATCTTGCGAGCGATTTGCGTCGGGTTGTTGAACCTGTGTCATGGCCACTATTCCTGTGCTTCGCTACTGACTTTAGCGAGTTGGTTAATTAATTCAAAGGCTTTGCCGCTTTTTATGGTGCTGAGCGCAAGGGCGGTTCCCATTTTTACTGATTCCGACAAGCCACACAGATATAGGGCACAACCGGCATTGATGGCAACCGCGTGAGTGTGGGCGTCGCTGCCGTGTCCTTGTAAAATCGTTTGGGTGATCAGGGCGTTTTGAGCCGGGTCTTCCCCCTCGAGCTCGTAAAGGTGAGCGTGCGGTACACCAAAATCTGCTGGCGTTAATTGATATTCAATAATTTCACCGTCTTTAAGTTCAGCCACTTGGGTGCTGCCATGGAGGGCGACTTCATCTAAACCGCTGCCATGTACCACCATGGCTCTTTGGGTGCCAAGGGCTTGCAGCACGCGGGCGATAGGGGTAACCAACTCTGGGCTATATACCCCAAGTAGCATAAACTCGGGGCGCGCTGGGTTAATCAACGGTCCTAACACATTGAATAATGTGCGAGTTTTTAGTGCTTGCCTGACTGGGGCTGCATGTTTGACGCCGCCGTGGTAGTGGGGG
>NZ_JBOFMC010000193.1:0-8913 GCF_051658185.1 Shewanella sp.
CAAGCGCAACATAGCTGTGTTGTCGGTTACACGGTAACTCGTAACAGGACAGCCCTGTGACTCGTCGGTTCATCCCGATAGGCTCGGCGCAGACAATGCAGGTAATGCAAGCAACCCTGTCGCCAACGCCCACAGCGGCAAGCATGTCAAACTTAGCGCTCCTTTACCTTAAACAGCAACGACACCCAAACAGGCCGATATTGGGCTGATGATCAGCCAAAAGCGTCATGATACGTTCGATATCAACACTCAAACAAGCCATATTGGGTGTCAAATAAGCTTATCGCTGTTAATAATTTATTTTCTTTTCACCCTTGCCTCTTTTAAGAATATCCGCCTGAATAGACTTAACATTGCAAATAATCTCCTCAAGATCCAATTTAACCATACCATCGTATTTAACAAACTGCCCTTGAACCAGTGAATGTTTAATATTACTGGCATCACTGCTATATATTATCGAAGTTAATGGATGATAAATTGGCGCAGTGTTAACTTTATTTAAATCCCACACCAGCAAATCCGCATCATATCCGACTTCAACTTTACCGGTATTAAAAGCCAACGCCTCATGTCCTTTCATTAATTGCTGCCAAAGATATTCAATCCTAAAGTCTTCTGCCGAGCCAGCCATTTTTCCATGAAGCGCAAATAATCGCGCTTGTTCTATAGGACTAACGGAGTTTGAACTTGCAGCACCGTCAGTACCAAATGACATATTGATCTTATGATGAATATCCCATATTCTGCCTGAGCCCATAGCAAGCTTCATGTAGGTCTTGGGACACACGGCAAAATACACATTTTTATCCTGCAACAATGGCAAATCTGTATGTTCAACCCATAATCCATGACCAATAATTACCGGCACTTCGAATCCGCCACAATCATTTAAAAATTCAAACGGACTGCAATGACTCGCGTTATAGCTATTATCGACCTGAGTCTTCGTTTCAGACAGATGAATATGAATGCCAACGTCCAATGCTTTGGCACTCGCCACAATCTTGGTCAGCGTGTTGGGTGGGCAGGTATAGGGAGCGTGCGGACCAAATCGTAACTTTATGCGGCTATTGTTATCTTTATTATGCGCAATAAAAGCTGTGGCAGATGCCAATTCCTCTTCAAAGTTTGGACTCATCCCAAATAAGGTTGTGGCGATATCAGCTCTGATCCCTGACTTATCCACTGCAGCGTATATTGCTTCGGAAAAGAAATAATGATCGGCAAATGAGGTTACCCCATTATTGATCATTTCAGCGATAGCCAACATCGTGCCCCAATAGGCTTCATCGGCAGTTAACTTACTTTCATATGGAAATAACTCCTTGTTGAACCAATCATCAATATGAACATCTTCGGCAATGCCCTTAAAAATATTCATCGGCGAATGTGCATGTAAATTAACCAATCCTGGTGTGACATACAGACCGGAGCAATCAATGCCCTCGCCTGTACCAGTTGCGGATATGGATTGAATTATTCCATTATCAATCGCAATATCTTTGGCAACTTCAATTTTACCGTTGTGATGTATGATATTTACATTTTTCAATCTTAAAGATGTTTTCATAATGCCTGCATAAATGGTTGATTATTATACTTCCGCCACATTTTATCGTTATTTATCTTATGCAGATATTGCAGATATTGTGCAAATATGACAATTGTTAATGAATATAGGTGAACTGCAAATTAATTAACCGCATCATTGATTATTTTAGCGCAGATTAACTTGGGTTAAAGAGTGTCATTAACCATCAAGAATAAATAGTTAATGGCACCTAAAACTTATAAAAATCAACTTATAATACATAAAAATTTATTGCGACCTAAACTAAAAATTATGGAATATTGATCAACAACGCAAATAGCCTTGCCCCAACAAAAACGCCACCCGAAGGTGGCGCTTTATTTATTGTTCACCTTAACAGTAAAGCATTATTCCCCGGCGGCTTGATATTCTACATAGGCTTCGCCTTGGCTGAGCCATGCGGGCGCGGGCTGACCTTTTAGATAGTGGTCAAAATATTCCATCATGCGAATACTGTAATCGAGTTTGTTGGGGTATTTTTTCAGGTGATGAGGCTCATCCTCGTACTGCAAAAACACCACCTCTTTACCCGCACGGCGCATCGCTAGATACAGTTCGATGCCCTGCTCCCATGGCACTGCATCGTCTTTATCGCCAAACATGATCATCAGCGGCGTTTGGATGCGTTCAACATAAAAAATCGGTGAGTTTTCAATGTATTTTTGCGGTGCGGCATACAGACTTTCGCCAATACGACTCTGCCCAGTCTCATACTGAAATTGCCGCGCCATGCCCGTGCCATGGCGTATCCCACTGTAGGCACTGGTCATATTAGCAACTGGCGCTCCCGCCACCGCCGCGCTAAACAGCTTAGTCTGAGTGATGGCAAAGGCTGTTTGATAACCACTCCAGGAATGGCCATGTAAACCAATGGCGTTGGGCTGGGCAATCCCCATGTCGATCAGTTTTTGCACGCCCGATGTCAAAGCTTGTACGGCACTGGCACCTGGATAGCCAATATCGAAGCGAATATCTGGCAAGAAAACCGCATAACCATTGTTGATATACCAAGCAAAATTCGGTCTATGGTTAATCTGCATCTGCGGGAAGGCATGCAATCTATCGGACATAAACCGATAGTAATACACCAACACCGGATAACGCTGGCCCGCTTGGGCATTGGCGGGCTTAATGAGCACGCCATCAAGGGGCTTGCCATCACCATTGGTCCACTGCACTAATTCAGCTTGGCCCCAGTTAAAGCCTCGGCGCTGTTTATCCAAATCCGTTTGTTTAACCGCATGTTGCGGCGCGCTGTAGCTGGCGGTATATAAGTCGGGAAAAAGATCAAAACGCTCTTTTGAAAAAACAATCGTATCAGCATCTTGGCTGCGACCCAGTACGGTGAGCTTATACTCACCGGCCATCAGGGTGTTAACGCCAGCTTGCCCTAGCGTCGCTTGATAAAAACCGTCAGCCTTGGTGCTATCGTTATATCCATGGAGCAACACGCGCGCATCCTGGGCAAGTTGTGGCGCAGCATCGGGGTTATCCACCAACCCGGCAAGCCGGTATTGGATCTTTTGCGCGCGCCCTTGGCCCGCGGTTACAGCAAACCCCGTCTTAGACTTGGTGTTAAATTGCCAAACATCGTATTTGTCATACACCAACAAACCCGCATCGTCCTTAAGCCAAGGGCCAAAACCATAACTGGGGGCATTGGAAGGATAATCATGATCCTCATCGGCAAAACTCACCTTCAGATCAGTACTGAGGTTGGTACGTCGGCCCGTGGCAATATCATAAAGGTACACATGCCCTTGCTGATAATAGGCCACATATTGACCATTGCCCGACAAACTGGGCAGTTCATCCGCTGGCTGCTGGGCTATCAATAACTGCCTACGCCCAGTATGGAGATCAACCAAATAATAGTCTTGGAATCCACCCGCCCAGGTTGCCATTTTACGGTAGGGTAAGTCAGTACTTGCCAACATAAATCGCGTGTGCTGCGATAACATCACCTCTGGCAGCGTTTTATCGGCTAGCTGCACCACCTTATTGGCATCGACATGCCACACGGCGAGATATGTCCGTTGTTGCTCTTTTTCATATTGCTTGATTTCATTTGGTTTAATCCGCGGATCGTCCCCATGCCACAACCTAAGTCCACGTTGCGCAGTCAATATCTCTTGATCAAACAGCTGCTTTTCTTCAGTTATTTTTTTCAGGCTGAGCTGCTGGCTCACCTCGGGCACTCTGCCAAAGAATAACCGCTCACTGTCCGCTGAAAAGCTAAGGCGTGAGTAACGGTTAAGCTGCCATTGTGCAGCGGTAGGCGCGGGGGTGATCTTGCCGCTGGCCAACTCCAGCAACAGCAGTTGATATTGGCGACCATAGGGCAATTCAGCGCTGTCGCCCTGCGTAAAGGCTAACCAGCGACCATTGTTGGCAAGGGCAATGGCACCAAACTGCTTATCGGAGGATTGCCGTAGCGTAGCTTGTTGATAGCTCTTTAAATCAATTAGTTGCAATTGGTGCTGCTGTTTAGCGGGATGATTAACCGCTATCGCCAAGTGGCGGCTGCCTTTATCAAACGCATAAGCCGTCACCTGCGCCATATCAATGCGCTGCCCCCCTTGCAAACTGAGCAGACTAAAACGTCGCCCTTGATCAAACTTATCGACCTTGGGGTTATCCGTAGGGTTAAAAGGCGTGGCCGCCTTCGCTGCAGTCTCAACCGCACTCGGCTCCTTTGCTTGGTTTGATGGCTCATCAGCCTCAAACTCAATCGCCAAATGTTTGCCATCCTCACTAAACACATACGTTTTTACGCGTTCAAAGCGGGTTTGCCGCCCCGTTTGCGTATCGAGTAACACCATATCGGCTTTGAGTTTTTGCTTGGCTTTAGCCTCGGTGGTTTCAAGGGTGAATAAGCTCGGTTTGACCGTCATCGCCACATAACGACCATCATGGCTAATCACCGGAGCACTGCCGCCGGCAATGGTAAATACTTGCCCGGTATTAAGGTGCTTCACCTTGCCGAGGCTATCACCGCGATCAGGGGCCTCCTCAAATGCGATCACCTTACCATTTGCCGCGATAACAGGCTTTTCAAGGGATCTAAAATGCATGATGTCAGTTAAGGTTAGCGGTTGCGGTTGCGCCTGCACGCCCGAGAGACTGCCTAGCATTAGCAGCATTAACGTTGTTTTGGATGGTAACTGCAATGTCGTCCTCTTTTATGTAGTTATTAGACTAAAGTAGACTTTTTAAAACCTAAGCGGTCCATCATCGTTACAACCCTGTATTTTTACAAGTTTTACTACACAAAAAATCGTGATATTGCTCACTATTTTCTGTGAAATTTGACTAAAGATGGTTAGAATAATCGCGAGAAAAAATACCCAATTCATAGTCATGTTATCCAGCAACCGACTGGATCTGACAATTGCAGTAACGACGAACCGTGGAAGGATTTCTCCATGTCAAAAAGAACAATAACCGTAATTCCTGGTGATGGAATTGGCCCGAGTATCATTGATTCAGCCCTACAAATTCTGGATAAAGCTGGTTGTGATTTTGAGTACGAATTTGCCGATGCTGGTTTAGCCGCACTTGAAAAACAAGGTGAATTACTGCCACAACGCACCTTAGAACTGATCGAAAAAAACCGTATTACGCTTAAAGGTCCGTTAACGACCCCCGTTGGTGAAGGCTTTACCTCGATTAACGTCACCTTACGGAAAAAATTTGGTCTCTACGCCAATGTGCGCCCAGTACTGTCATTTAAGGGCACTAAAGCGCGCTATGAAAATATTGATATCATCACAGTGCGGGAAAATACCGAAGGCATGTACTCCGGCCAGGGACAAAAAGTGTCTGAGGATGGCTTAACCGCTGAAGCCACGAGCGTGATCACCCGCCAAGGCGCAGAGCAAATTGCCACATTTGCCTACGAACTGGCCCGTAAAGAACACCGCCAAAAAGTCACTATCGTGCACAAAGCCAATATCATGAAGTCGACGTCAGGCCTGTTTCTCAAGGTGGCCCGCGAGGTGAGTCAACGTTACCCCGACATCAAGACCGACGAAATGATTGTTGATGCGGCTTGTATGAAATTAGTGATGAATCCGGAAAATTTCGATGTGATTGTCACCACTAACTTGTTTGGCGACATTTTATCCGATCTGTGCGCTGGCCTCGTCGGTGGCCTTGGCATGGCGCCAGGGGCGAATATTGGCCGTGATGCGGCGATTTTTGAAGCGGTGCATGGCAGTGCGCCAGATATCGCGGGTAAAAACCTCGCGAACCCAACTTCGGTGATCTTAGCCTCTATCCAAATGCTCGAATATTTAGGGATGGCCGATAAGGCAGCCAATATTCGCAACGCGGTATCGGCAGTGATTGCCGAGGGCGACCGTACCACCCGCGATTTAGGCGGCACTCACGGCACGACCGATTTCACCCAAGCGGTACTGGATCGTCTGTAATCCCCTCGCCTTCACGATTTTGCCGCTTAAGCAAACATGGATTAATGCGGCCAAACAGTGATTAGTGCGCAACGTTAACGGCAAACAATAAGCCCTAAAGCATGCTTTAGGGCTTATTGATGTTTGAGCTCAACGGATGCCTTAACATTCCCGTTCCGTTGCCAGCCAACACGCGTGACGTGTTACTTGGGCAAACGGCTGAGGAGGCCAAATTAATTCCACGGCGTATTAGGGCGTAACCATAAATGCACCGTTACTTCATCACGATCATGGTAAAGATGCTTACACTGCAGCGTAAACTCCGTGATACCGTTTTCCTTCAAAATGGTTTGCATGGTTTCGAGAATAGCCATCACTTCTTTATAACGGCTCTTCATCGGTAACTTAAGGTTAAAAATCGCTTCCTTAAACCAACCGTTGATCGCCCACGCTTCGATAAGTTCAGCCACGCGTGCGGGCTTCTCCACCATATCGCATACCAGCCAATAGATATTTTTACGCGCAGGTTCAAAGCGAAAACCATCTTCACGGTAGTGCTTAACTTGACCCGTCTGCATCAATTTGTCATCCATGGGACCGTTATCCACCGCCGAAACAAACATTCCGCGGCGCACTAACTGATAAGTCCAACCACCGGGACAGGCCCCTAAATCCACCGCATTCATGCCGCTACGAACCCGCTCTTCCTGTTCTTCCTTGGGCACAAACTGAGCAAAAGCCTCGTCGAGCTTAAGGCTAGAACGACTCGGCGCATCCGCCGCCATTTTAAGCCGTGGGATCCCCATAAAGTGCGGTGAGCTGTTATTACTGTAGGAATAGCCGGCATAGGCACGTCCGGGGCCGATAAAACACACATGAATGATCGGTCGTTTCGGGTTTTCTTGGGCCAGCAAACTGCCAGACTTTTTAAGATGTTGGCGCAGTGGCACCGTAAATTTACGGCAAAAAGCCGACAATTCTTTAGCTTCATTAGTGTCAGGAGTTTCGACCCGCAATTCACCGGCTTTACTGATCTCCCCTAGCGCCGCGACAATCGGGCTGACCCGATCCTGTTCAGGCAAATCCGCTAATAGCTCTGACGCAGCAAACATTTGCCGTGCAAAAATCAATGAATCCAGCGGCAATTGCTTAGCTAATATATCCGCTCCGCCCGCGTCAAAGCATTGGTACACCACATAGGCGTCGTTATGGTTAGCTTTCACAAAGCCACCCACGTTGAGCTCAGCCGCTCGCTGTTGAATTTCTGCCGCACATTCTTTTTCAAAACCGGCACGGCAAAATAAAAAAAGGTTTTTCATGGAGATCCTTAAGAAATCCAAGCCAAAATCATTGGCTAACTATCAAATTAGGCGCCAGTATAGCAATTTAAGGGCATAAATGCCCTATTTGCCAAGCTGGGCCCAGTGGTACTCTTGCATGTTCCCCGCCTTTGCCCCTGAACAAGCAGGCACAAACTCCGTCTTAAGCGAGTCATGAGCATCGGCGCTTTCGGGCAATCAAACCACCCAAGGACAAAGCAATCTGGCGATATTAAGCTGAGGTTTCCCCAAGCCCGCGCTGGCGCCACACCGCAACAGCCAACAGCAACCAACCGAGGAGGAAGCAGCCGCCGCCCATTGGCGTAATAGGCCCAAACCATTTACTACCAAACAGTGCCAGCCCATAGAGGGAGCCAGAAAACATGATGATCCCGGCAATAAAAAAGTACGCGGCCCAATCAAGCAGCCGCGAGCTTAACCACTGCCCGGCAAACGCGAGGGCAATTAAGGCAAAGGTGTGATAAAAATGGTATTGCACCCCGAGGTTAAACACATCGATAAGTGCTGGGGGCGCTACCGTCTTAAGCCCGTGGGCACCAAAAGCCCCTAAGGCCACGGCTAAAAATCCGCTTAACGCGGCCAGTAATAATAAACCTTTGCGCATTTCAATCTCCAAATGGCATCGCGGTGATCGGTATCTTCCGGTTAACGCTCGGCGTGATCCCCGCCCATGATCGTCTGTAGGTGACATTTATCCGCGAACTAACTTATAAATTTAACCGATAAATCAATCGCAAGGGCTAGATTAGCGGCCAGCGTCGTACCTGACGACTTTCGCGGTGCAAAACTATGATCGCCGTCGGGTAACCAGCCAAATTGAATATCCGCCTGCAGTGCCCAAGTGGCGATTTGATCGCGAGAGCCCAATTTATCGCGCTCCCCTTGCAGCACCAATACTGGCACGCGACATTGATTAAGCGGGGCTAATCTTGGCTCGCCGCCCTTAAGCGGAATAAAGGGATAACCTAAGCAAATCACCTTATCGATCGCGCTTGCCAGAGCAGGATCGCACGCCAGTTGCGCCGCCATGCGCCCGCCCATCGATTTACCCATGAGAATAACGCGATTAACCCCAGGCTGCGCCTTGGCTATCGTCAACATCTTGGCCAAAGAGGCCAGCAGCAAAGGGGCACGGTCCGGGGGGCGCTTTTTTCCGTCAAGCGCATTGGCTTGCATATAGGGAAAATTAAAACGCAGCACTTGAAAACCTTGGGCCACCAGCCCTGCGGCCATCGCGACCATAAAATCACTGTCACGATTTGCGCCCGCACCGTGGGCGAAGACAATCAAGGTCTCGCAGGGCTCGCCCTCAAGCAGGTACGCCGGATCAGCCTGGCAATAACTCACTGCGTGACTCCTCGGCGAACATGTCTAGCATCCATTCCCGAAACGCCACCACTTTACCCAGCTCCGCATGATTTTGCTGACACACCAGATAATAAGCATCTTTACTGACTAACACTTCTTGGAATGGGCATACCAAGCGCCCGGCTTTAATATCAGGCCTTGCCAGTACGCTATAGCCAAGCGCCACCCCTTGGCCATGGGCCGCTGCCTGTAACACTAA
>NZ_JBOFMC010000194.1:0-6502 GCF_051658185.1 Shewanella sp.
CCAACACAAAATGCACTTGAGAACGTAATACCACGGTGGTGGGATATTCTAAAGTATCGTCTTCATGCTGACTGGCATCATGCAATTTTGCTGCTTGTTCGGCCGTGCAGTTTCTCGCCGCTAAACGAGCAACCTGTGGTTCGAGCAACATCCTCACTTGGATAATTTCAGGCAACGACATTTTACCCATTGTCAATAAATCTTGGCAGGCATTGCTTAAGCGCTCAAAGTTGATCTGCTTAACAAATGCGCCCCCGGTGGCGCCCTGACGAATTTCAACTAAACCACTCGCCTCGAGAATTTTGACCGCTTCTCTGACCACTGTGCGGCTGACCATAAACAGATCGATTAATTCCCGCTCTGAAGGAAGCTTATCTCCAGCTTTGTACCTACCGTCAAAAATGGCCTCTTTTAATTGCTGCCCAATTTCTGTTGATGCTCGTAGCTGCTTAACGGGTTTAAAAGTATTCAAATTATCATCTCGAATCAAAAAATAAGTTCAAATTTTAACACAAATCAAGCTGATAACTAAATATTCATTCGGTTAAGCCTGAGATGAATTCACTAACAATGCTCATCGATTTGAATCGATAACTCGCACTATCTTCCACACAAAAAACATATAACCAATCGATTTAAAAGCAAATTTATACGCAAGCACTCTGTTTAAGCGCTATCCCAGTGCCTAGCCAACTTTGTAATAAACCATTAGCTAAATTAGCGATTAAAAAGCACTCATTTTGTTGATCTAAATTACATCTTTGCGAATTTCGCAACCTAATTCTCACATTTTGAAAGATACGATTGCCGGCATAAGTTATACGTCATACATTTAACGAAAGACAATAACAGCGTGCTAAAAACCTAAAAATCGTTTTAGGCTACTAATACTAATAATAGGAAGAGATGATGATGAAAAAGTCTTATTTATCCTTGGTCGTGTTGTCAGCACTCGCGGTACCCGCAATCGCCGACACCACTATCGACAAGATGTTCAGTGAAGGCACAGTGAAAGGTGAATTACGTCTGTTAGACTTCACCAAAGATTTTGATGGGAACACCACCACCCAGCACACCACATCACTCGGCGGATTGTTTTATTACAACACCGCCAAAGTGAATGGCCTGAGTATCGGCACGAGCTTTGCCTCTGCAAATCCCATTTGGGTGAACGACTCAGATGCGGTTTATAACTTAGTCGGTCAAGATTCAAATGGCGATCACCAAAGTGTCAACCGTATGCAGGAATACTATGTTCAAGGTGACTGGTGGAATACCCAATTCAGATTGGGGGCCCAAGAGCTACGCACCCCAATGATGAATCCCCATGATATCCGCGCCATACCTCGAACCTTCCGTGGCTTTTCCGCTGAAAACCACAGTATCGACAATCTAACGTTATCAGCCCTCTATATCACCGACTCTATGGGATGGACCGATGCACGCTTTATCTCTGTCAGTGAGGCTGTAAAAGCGGAAGTCAAACGTAACACCGGCAAGGTCGTTGATGTAGAAGACAGCCCTATGTATGCAATCGGCGCTAAATATCAGCTGCCCTTTGACACGGTAAAAACACAAATCAACCTTTGGCAATACTATATGGAAGATGTGTTCCAACAGACCTATGCCAAGGTAAATCTTTCGACCCAATTGGGCAGCACTAATCTGTATTTCATCCCCTCCTACCTTAACCAACAAGCAACGGGCAATAAATCCGCTGGCGAACTGGATACGTATCAATATGGTTTCCATCTCGGGGCTAAATTGGCAGGCATGGATCTCACTTACATGTACGCCAAAACCGGTGACGATACCGTGCTGACACCATGGGGTGATGACAAGGTTGTGATCCAGCAGGTATACCAATCCGCACTCGCTGGTGAAGAAGTCAACGCCTTGAAACTGGAATACGACTTCGGCCAAGTCGGTGCTAAAGGCCTAAGCGCCTATGCCTTTTACGGCAACTATGACTCTCCCGAAAGTCTGAATGACTTTACCGAAACCAACTTTTCAGTGACCTATAAGTTTGGCGGAGCCTTCGAGGGCTTAGGTCTGAGAGCTCGCTATGCAATGGTTGATTTTGATCAGAAGGAAGATCTCAACGATCTCCGCTTATACCTGACTTACAAGTTTGCTTTAGGCCACTAATACGCGCGCTCCCCCTGCGCCTACCTACAGGGTGTATTAACGTCCTTTGGATACACCCCTTTTTTAGGCCTTTGTCACTTGGCGAGTCGTTTGCCAGTTTGATCCTTGGCCAAAACTTATGTCGTTATTCAGAGCGAATATTGCCTAACGATATAAACAACGGAGAAATGAAAATGAGTAAAAAACCCACAGAAATGGACCAATATACCGCCCATGTTTTACAGAATGGTCTATCACGCCGCAGCTTCTTAACCCGTGCCGCGATGGGTACTGGTGGCTTAGCGTTTGCGGGATTAACCGGCTCAGCCAGTGCTTCCCCAGTTTCCACACACGCACCGGAGTACGCCCAAATTGGCCATGCGACGCTTGAGTTTATGCCAAAGCCAAGAGCCATCCCAGACAGTGAAATTGCTTCGACGCAAACCTTCGATGTGGTTGTGGTCGGTGCCGGTGCTTCTGGCGTTCCAGCGGCATTATCGGCGGCAGAAAACGGTGCTAAGGTTGCCGTGCTGCAAAAACAGGCCATCCCTGTTGCTCAAGGTAACACGGGGTCTGGTCTGGATGTGAAAAAAAGCGATAAAGCGGGTGTTGAAGCGCTCGTCAATCGCTTAATGGCCGACAACGCCCACCGCAGCAATCCCGCACTACTGAGAAGCTGGGCCTACAACTCAGGTGAAGCGGTTTCTTGGGTAATTGATCGCGCTAAACAAGGCGGCGCCTCTGTGGTTGACCAAGGCACCAAACCACAGCACGGTATTAAAGGCATTACCGAGTACCCATTAGAGTTTGTCACCTCTTACTTTGGGCCAAAACCCTACACCGCGGGTGACGGTATGCGTGCGCTAGCTAAAACAGCCGAAAAAGCAGGCGTTAAATTCTTCTTTAACACGCCAGCTAACCAACTGATCCAAGATGCAACCGGGAAAGTGATTGGTGTCATCGCCCAAAATCGTGATGGTAAATATCATAAATTTATGGCCAAAAAAGGGGTGATTTTGGCCGCGGGTGACTACCAAAACAACAAAGCCATGTGCGACTTCTTCATCCCCGATCTGAAAAACTTCGAACGCAAGCAAATGGATCGTACAGGGGACGGTTTTGCCATGGCGTATTGGGCGGGCGGAGTGATCGAACCGGCTGGCCACACTAAGATGCTTCATGACTTTGACGCCGGCCCCGCCTCAATGTGTGATATGCCATTCCTCGTGGTAAATCGCAAAGGCGAACGTTTCGTCAACGAAGCCGTTGAAATGTCACTGATGAATAACTACCTACGTAGCGAAGCAGACCAAGGTTGTTACTCTCAGATCTTCGATTCTAACTATATGGAACAAGCCAAAAACTGGCCAGGTAAAGCCTATACACCTGAAGAATTGAAGAACTACATGCCTGAAGATCCTTCGGAGAAGAAAGGCGTCTTTCCATCACAAATCAATACCTTCGTAGCTAATACCTTAGAAGAGTTAGCGGTGAAATTAGGTTGCGATCCAAAGACCTTCGTGAAAAATGTGAACCGTTATAACGAGCTATGTAAAACCGGTAAAGACGAAGATTTCGGTAAAGCACCCAGCAAAATGGCTCCCGTGTTAAAGGCCCCCTTCTACGGTATTCACCGTCGCATGCGCCTATCGGCCATCACTTCAGGCGTATTAGTTAACGAAAACCATCAAGCCCTTGATGCAGATGGTAAGCCAATCGGCGGCTTATTTATCGTCGGCAACATGGGAGGAGGCTTCTACGGTGGTGTTGATTACCCATTAACCGTATTCGGTCTGTCATTAGGTCGTTGTTATACCTTCGGTTACTTAGCAGGTAAATATGTCGCCAAGCTGTAAGCCATGGCGTCATCAATAGTGGAGCCTGTACATAAGGCATCCTTCAAAATGAATAACGGAATCAAACCATGAAGAACTTAACTATTATGCTTTCACTGGCGTTAAGCCTATTTGCTGGCAGTGCCTTTGCCGCCGAGCAGTTACTCGACCAAACTCACATGGATAAAGGCCTAAAATGTACCAGCTGCCATCAAGGGGATACCCGTGAAGCAGTGCCTATGCTGAAATGCGTGAAATGCCATAACACCACCAAGTTAGCGGCTAAAACCGAGGATTTTAAACCCACAAATCCACATAACAATCGTCATTTCAGTACCGAAACTGACTGTGCCAAATGTCATCATGTGCACCAAAAATCTGAAAACTACTGTCAAGGCTGCCACTTAACATTTGATTTTGTAACACCGTAAACAGTCCTTTGTGAAAGTGAACAATTAACACCACCTCACCCCCTGCTGAGGTGGTTTTTTATTACAGCCTATTTCGAATAAAATCCAAGTTGTTATTTGTCAAAATCGCCAGTCACGCCCCGGTGTTATTCAAGGTTGTTATCGCGTTCTTCCAACAAAACAATTCACTGATATCCGCCATCGCAAATTACCTAAAAAAGCAAAACGCCAAAACGATTTGCCCACGATGATTGAAAACGCCAGCATTAAACTTAAAAGCTGCAACAATTCACCCTTATAAATTGTCAGGCTGTTGCCTATCTGTTCGACTCCTTTGGGGAGAATTTCAGCACTGCCTTCGCCGTTAAAACGAGGCGACACCACACCATAACTTAGGTCATTTTTTGACATCGCTAGCTTTTTTAATAAATACAATATGTCATACATATACATTCTTGAGATATGTGCTCTATATCGCCCTATCGCTAAAGAGTATCAGCTAATATGGCGACACATTTTACGAATAAAACCTGTTACACCATGATATATCGGCAATACATCAAACCGAATCTACAGCTAATACAAATCATGACGGTATCCATAATCGTCATGATATTTTCCATTAAAACTCAACTACTGGGTCAGTTCCCTGTACACTTTAGCATCACCCAACAGTTTCTCAGCGATATTGCGCCCAGTGCGATATTCATCTGTGCGCTTTTAGGGGTTGGCCATTATCTTGTTAACCAAAAGCTTAATTACTCACTCAGCACATCCAAGCTAAAGCTAAATCAAAAAATATTTGGATTAACCTTCTTATTGGGTTGTTCAAATTTATTGCTTTTTATAAGAACAGAAAGGCTAAAACTCACTCAACGTGATCGCTATATGATATTGTTGCTTGGCCTTAGCTCTGCGGGAGGAATTAGCTGTATTTCACTATCGGCATTAGGCATTCCAGTATATCAACTCCTGCTCGCCAGCTTGGTTTTACCCTCAGCTATTCTCATTCTTTCCATCCCCTTTAGTATTGGAAAATCGAGCCAACCCGCTCATTATACTGACGACAGTATTCACTCTGAATCATCGCCAAAACGTTTATCAGAATACCTCATGCAATATTTAGTTGGGGCTAGCAAACTTACCGCAAATAAAGCAATTACCATTATATTCTTTGAAACCATCAAAGACTCGGCATATAAATTTAATATTGACTGGAGCTATCTTACCTATTACCCACATTTACTATTGAAAAATTTAGGACTTAGCTCCCAGGCAGTAGACGTTATCATTCAGGCATGGATTGCAAAAACCTTAGCTAACAGAGAGGCTGCACTGATTGATGTCACTAATGCAGGAATATATGACGAACTATCCCTCGTACAACAAATGCTAATTCTCTCTTTGCTGATTAATATTGCAAGTGTGAGCGCATTTATCGTTATTGGTTTAAATATATTAGCCTTGTTCGGAAAGCAAGCTATGCCATACCTCAGGATCCTTCCAATTGCTTTTGTCATCGTTAATCTTGTCCCCATTCTACCTGTTATTGTCTATGCCCTATTCGTTCATTACTAAAAATTTGGTCCGTCGTGGTGTATCCGCATTAGCCCAAAGGCACGCCGCTGAAACACTATTGTAGCTGCTTGCACACATAATCTCTTCGGCGCGATTACATCCGCCAAATTGGGCTCACATTAATTTATAATAAGCGGGACCGCCGACTCACATTAACTGCCAATGGGTGCAAATTAACTAACAATGGACTTGCATTCATCTTGACGGACTCACATTAATTGCCAATAAATTAAACACAATTTATGCAGAAGGTATTATAGACTCAGAAACCTAAGTTGAATTCACCAATACTGCTCGCATTACCAATGAGTATGCTTGATTATACTGACGAATAATTTGCTATCAGAATTACTAGAATTATATGTTATAAAACATCCTTTAAATGAATTAATGGTATCTGTTACGTTATAGCTAGGAAGTGGAATTTCGTTGTAGTTTTCCCTTAACCAATCTGTGGCTAACAGATTTTCATGAGTGAACTGTAATAATTCTCCTGTATCACAACTTATATTGATGGTAAATTTAATGCTCTTATTTTTAACTGCATCACCA
>NZ_JBOFMC010000195.1:0-14723 GCF_051658185.1 Shewanella sp.
GAGCTTGCACGTCAGCTTAAGGTAGGGCCTGGGGATACGGTGCGGTTATTGAGCGGGGATGGGGTAGTTTACTCCCCCTTTGGACCGGTACCGAGTCAGCGTAAGTTTGTGGTGTCAGGGATTTTTGAGATGGGCTCTCAGGTCGATGCGGGCGTGGCTTATATCCATTATCAAGACGCCAGACGGTTAATGCGTCAATCTAGTGAAACGATTGATCAATTAAGGCTTTATCTTAATGATCCCTTCAGCGCCCCGGCACTTGCTGGCCGTGTACAGGCGCTATTACAGCAGCAGGGGATTAACGCCACAACCACCGATTGGCGTGATACCTACGGCCATTTATTCGGCGCAGTGAAAATGGAAAAAAACATGATGTCACTGATGCTGAGCCTGATTGTCGCGGTGGCCGCCTTTAATATTGTTTCGGCGCTGGTGATGATGGTGGTGGATAAAACCACCGACGTGGCGGTACTCAAAACCCAAGGATTAACGACGCCGATGGTGATGGGCATTTTTGTGGTGCAAGGCTCGCTAAATGCGGTATTGGGTTTGGTATTAGGCCTTAGTGTGGGGATTGTGCTGACCTTGAATTTGAATGGGATTATGTCGGCCTTAGGGGTGTCAATTTTAGGTTCAGGCCAAGTGTTACCCATCAAGTTGGAATGGATGCAATTATCCGCCATTGTCATTGGCACGTTGATGGTGACCTTACTGGCGACGCTGTATCCGGCGCTGCGCGCCGCTCGGGTGCAACCTGCTAGCGCATTGCGCTACGAATAATTACGGATTGGCGCGAGAGGCCAAGCCAGAGTAAGAATTGAGAGGATCTGAATGCAAGATGTGTTACTGCAAGTGCAGAATGTCAGTAAGAGTTATCATGATGGCGCCGTGACCACCCAAGTGTTATCCAATGTGGATTTACAGGTGTTTAAAGGCGAGCAGTTAGCGATTGTCGGAAGTTCAGGTTCGGGCAAAAGTACCTTATTGCACATTATGGGAACTTTAGATGCGCCAACAGCAGGTAAGGTACTGTTACTTGGCGAAGATTTATATCAAGTCAGCAGTGCACGCCAAGCACAGATCCGCAATCAGGATCTTGGCTTTATTTATCAATTTCATCATTTGCTACCTGAATTCACCGCGCTAGAAAATGTGGCCATGCCAGCGTTTATTCAGGGCAAAGACCGTAAACAGGCGCTTGCGGCGGCTAAAGTGCTGCTCGAGCGTGTCGGTTTAGGCCATCGTTTAACGCACATTCCCGCCGAGCTTTCGGGGGGCGAGCGCCAACGCGTGGCTATCGCACGGGCGTTGATCAATCAGCCCAAATTAGTGCTCGCAGATGAGCCGACCGGTAATCTTGATGCCACCAGTGGTGAAGCGGTATATGAACTTATTCGTGAACTCGCCAACCAATTGGGCACCGCCTTTGTGGTGGTTACCCACGATCATAAGCTCGCAGCACGCATGGATCGGCAATTGATGATGAAAAACGGTTATCTGCAACTGGCAACGGATTCACCAGCATGAAGGGCCCCTTAGCACTTGCCATTGGCTGGCGTTTTTATCGAGCGCGCCAAGCCAACAGTTTTATCAGTTTTATTTCCTTTGCCTCCACCGCAGGTATCGCGTTAGGCGTGGCGGTGCTGATCGTCGTCTTATCGGCAATGAATGGCTTCGAACGTGAGCTGGAGCGCCGTCTGCTTGGGGTGATCTCTCAGGCCGATATTGTTGGGGTGAACGAGCCGATTACTGACTGGCCGGCGGTGGTTAACGGCGCCATGCAGATTGAGGGGATCCGCGGCGCGGCGCCATTTATTCGGATGCAAGGATTGGTGCAAAAACCCGGCGGGTTTCAAGGGTTATCCGTGGTGGGGATTGATCCTCAAGAAGAAGTGAAGGTATCGAGCTTGGCCCAGTTTATGAGCCAAGAAAGCTGGCAAAGCTTGAGTCAGACTGAAAATCATATCGTTCTTGGTAAGAGCCTACTGAAAAAGTTAGGGCTAGAGATCGGCGATACCTTAGCACTGTATGTACAAGATAATAGTCCCGACGGTGCCGGCAGCCTGCGGGCGGCCAAGAGCCATCGTTTTATAGTATCGGGGATTTATTCTTTAGGCGGCGAGCTTGAATTAACCACGGCCTATATTCCGATGCGCTATGCTGCGCAGATCTTAAATATGAACAGTGGTGTGACGGGCGTGCGGATCAGTGTCGATAACGTGTTTGATGCTCCCGTTAAGGTTCGTGAATTGGGTTATGCCCAGCAACAATCTGTTTATATTAGCGATTGGACCCGCACTCAAGGGCATTTATATCAAGATATTCAACTTGTTCGCACCGTCATGTACCTAGTGTTAGTGTTGGTTATCGCGGTTGCCTGCTTTAATATCGTCTCCACTTTAGTGATGGCGGTGCGGGATAAATCCTCCGAAATTGCAATTTTGATGACCATGGGTCTCAGCCGCGTAGCGGTGATGGGCATTTTTATGGTTCAGGGTGCCTTAAATGGGCTACTTGGCTGCGCGCTAGGGGGCGTGATTGGCGTGAGCACCGCGCTCAACTTAAGTGATATCGCCACTGGGATTGAGCGGTTATTCGGTATCGAATTGTTGGCAGCGGACGTGTATTTTGTGGACTTTTTGCCATCGGAATTACATAGCCAAGATGCGCTAGTGGTGATCCTCATGGCCTTTATGATGAGCTTAGTGGCCACCTTATATCCGGCTTGGAAGGCGAGTCAAATTGCCCCGGCACAGGCACTGGCGGGAAGGTAGCTTTTTAAGATAGTGTGGATTGCCACTGGTCTTTGCGTCATCAGCTGGTGCGGGAAAAGTCAGCCGTAGCGGGAAAGTCAGTTGTCGCGGGAAGAGGGCGCTGGCAAGCCATGTGCCGTTCTGCAAGCAAGGCAGTTTGAATAGGTTTAGCTTTCGGAGTTCGCCAAGGGGTAACAAAAAGCCTGTGATATCGGCATGACATCACAGGCTTTTTTAGTCTTCAAACCTCAAAGCGGCTCAATTAGCGCTTTAGGCCTTCATTCAATAAAGGACGCATGATTTTGACTAATTCGGTGGTCACTTTAGGCGAACCCGCCACAATGTTACCAGAAATCAAATAATTATGATTACCGGTAAAATCAGTCACAGTACCACCGGCTTCACGGCAAATCAGATCGCCTGCGGCGATATCCCATGGTTTTAAGCCAATTTCAAAGAAACCGTCTAAACGACCGGCAGCCACGTAGGCTAAATCTAATGCGGCAGAACCTGCACGGCGTAAATCGGCACATTGACCAAACACTTCACCAAAAATAGCCATATAGCTTTCAGTATGTTGACGTGCTTTGAATGGGAAACCGGTGCCAATAATGGTTGAGGTCAACTCATTGACATTGGTGACGCGGATACGGAAATCGTTCAGTTTTGCACCCTTACCGCGAACAGCGGTGAAGAGTTCTTCACGGACAGGATCGTATACAACGGCGACTTCGGTCTTGCCTTTGTATTGCAGGGCAATAGACACCGCGAAATGGGGAATGCCTCTAACAAAGTTGTTAGTGCCATCCAGAGGATCAACTATCCAAATATAGTCTTTATTGTCGCCGCGGTTTTCACCTTTCTCTTCACCCACAATCGTATGATCTGGATAAGATTTACGAATTTGGTACGTAATAGCCGCTTCTGCTTCCTTGTCTACACTGGTAACAAAGTCATTGAGACCTTTAGCACTGACTTCCACTCGGTCAAGTTCAGTGTAGGCGCGCATAATAGTTTGGCCGGCCGCGCGAGCAGCGCGAACAGCAATCGTCAGCATCGGATGCATTGCAATCCCCTGGATGTTAAAGAACGTTAAAATAGCGGGCCGCATTATACTCGATTTGAATGTTATATCAAATACCGATTTTCATATAAGCATTCGCGGGCGCCTGTGATAATATCCGTTCACAGTGTTTTTTGAATTAAATTAAGTTGTTTCATGCTAAATAATATTCGAGTGGTTTTAGTGGGGACATCTCACCCCGGCAATATCGGTTCTACCGCAAGAGCGATGAAAACGATGGGACTCTCAACCCTGTATCTTGCTGAGCCACGGGTCGAGCCTGATGGACAATCGATTGCGTTAGCGGCGGGTGCCTCCGATATCTTAAAACACCTAGTCAAAGTCGATTCGCTGGCGGAGGCCATCGCCGATTGCAGCTTGGTGATTGCCACCAGTGCCCGCAGTCGCACGCTTGATTGGCCGATGCTTGACCCCCGGGAAGCGGGACAAAAATTGGTGACTGAAAGTCTTAATGGTCCCGTGGCAATTGTGTTTGGCCGAGAAAATCACGGCCTCAGTAATGAAGAGTTGCAGCAATGCACCTATCATGTCGCAATTCCGGCTAACCCGGAATACAGTTCTCTCAACCTCGCCCAAGCGGTGCAGATCATTTGCTATGAAACGCGCGTAGCCCATTTGGCGCAAACCGCGATGGTCGAAGAACCGACGGAATATCCCTTGGCTGCCGATCAAGAACGCTTCTTTGTTCATCTAGAAAGCACCTTGTTATCCACCGGGTTTATCATCAAAAACCACCCAGGGCAGGTGATGACCAAACTGCGCCGTTTATTCAGTCGCGCCCGGATTGAGAGTCAGGAAATGAACATCCTGAGAGGGATTTTAACGTCCATCGACAAAGTGGTCAGCCAAAAACAGAAATAGCCAAAGGTTAAACCGTTAATTATCACCATCGCAAAGGATCAACCATGGGTGTGTACGCTAGGCTAAAAGAAGATATTGAATCGATTTATCACCGCGATCCCGCGGCGCGCAGTGCCTTTGAGATCTTAGTTAACTATCCGGGCATGCATGCCATTTGGTTGCACCGGATAAGCCATAAATTGTGGCAGCGTGATTGGCGCTTAATGGCGCGTTGTTTATCGACTTTTTCCCGTTGGATGACTGGGGTGGAGATCCATCCTGGCGCGACCATTGGCCGCCGATTCTTTATTGATCATGGCATGGGAGTGGTTATTGGTGAAACCGCCGAAATTGGCGATGATTGCACTTTATACCACGGGGTGACTTTAGGTGGCACCAGTTGGCAAGCGGGTAAACGCCATCCAACACTGGAGAATAATGTGGTGGTGGGCGCGGGTGCCAAAATTCTCGGGCCTATCACTATGCATGATGGCGCCCGCGTTGGCTCCAATTCGGTGGTGGTAAAAGATGTGCCTAAGGATACGACAGTGGTCGGGATTCCTGGTCGCGTGGTGGCAACACCGTCGCCACAGTCGAAAGAAAAGTCTGAGCGGCGCAGTGCGATGGCGAAAAAATATGGCTTTGATGCCTATGCCGTATCGCCTGATAACCCTGATCCTGTGGCTAATGCCATAGGCCAAATGTTGGACCACATGCATTTAATGGATTCAAAGGTTCAAGAATTATGTCAGGCAATTCAACATCTAGGTGGAGATGTGTGTACGGATAAATTGCCTGAGCTTAATGTTGGTGAGTTTAATGATGCCGAAAAAGCCGCTGCAGATAAACGTCAGCATGCCATTGAAGAGTTTGACCCCGGGATCTGAGATAGATTGTTGATGAGTGATTGAAACTGACAACTGCGGTTTAATTCAGTCACTCAATTCCAATGAATCCCCCAAACCAAAACCTGTGACTCTTGTGCTGGATAAACCAACAGCACAAGTCCTCTACTATCCCTCGGTGTTGCTCTGGAAATGGCGTAGGCCTGAGTGGCGCAGATCGTGAGTGAGGGGGCAAGGCGTCTTAGATAGTGCGGTAGATCCCGATATCGGCCTTAGAGCGCCGATTAATTGCCGCTCTAGCATTGAATCTTAAAGCAGAAAAAGGTTAAATACCCCACCAAGACGAAAGGGTATTGGTAGTTGTCTATTTATATAGTTGAGTAATTCAGTAGGTTTTATACTTGACTGAAATACTCAGGTATGTTGAAATGACATCATACCTGTTCGGGAGCTTTTGTAGTTATGAAACTGACATCTAAAGGTCGTTATGCAGTCACCGCGATGCTGGATGTGGCTATCCACTCTGCATCGGGACCGGTTCCCTTAGCGGATATCTCTGAAAGACAAGGGATTTCGCTTTCCTATCTGGAACAACTCTTCGCAAAGCTAAGAAAGCATGGTTTGGTTGCGAGTGTCCGAGGCCCTGGCGGTGGTTATCGTTTAGGACTCGATGCAGACGATATTTCTGTTGGTATGGTGGTCCATGCTGTCGATGAGTCTGTTGATGCTACTCGCTGTCAAGGATTGGGCAACTGCCAAAGTGGTACTCGCTGCTTAACTCACTCCCTGTGGGGGGATTTAAGCAAACAAATTTCAGATTTTTTAGAGGGCATAAGTCTTGCCGGCTTGATGCAAAAGCGAGATGTACAGTTTATCTCGCTTAAGCAAGACACGATGCAAAAGCAACAAAGAGCCATTTTGTAGGTTCATTGTTATACCAAAATTATATTGTACGTTGTATGTAGCCTCGGCAGAGACTGCTCAGTACGGAGTGTGTTATGAAGCTTCCTATCTATTTAGATTATGCCGCCACCACGCCTGTCGATCCGAGAGTCGCGGAAAAGATGTTCAAATGTATGACAATGGATGGCATCTTTGGCAACCCCGCCTCACGTTCACATCGTTACGGTTGGCAAGCTGAAGAAGCGGTGGATATTGCTCGCAATCAAGTCGCTGATTTGATTAATGCCGATCACCGTGAGATCGTGTTTACCTCCGGCGCCACAGAATCAAACAACTTGGCGATTAAAGGTGTTGCCCATTTTTACAATAAGAAAGGCAAGCACATCATCACCAGTAAAACTGAACACAAAGCCGTACTTGATACCTGCCGTCAACTTGAGCGTGAAGGTTTTGAAGTCACTTACTTAGAGCCCGGTTCTAACGGCATTATTCCTATGGCGCGCCTTGAAGCGGCAATGCGTCCAGACACTATCCTCGTCAGCATTATGCACGTTAATAATGAAATTGGCGTGATCCATGATATCGATGCTATCGGTGAGTTGTGTCGTTCCAAGGGCATTATCTTCCATATGGATGCCGCCCAAAGCGCAGGTAAATTACCCATTGATGTGCAAAAAACCAAGGTCGATTTAATTTCGATTTCCGGTCATAAAATGTATGGTCCTAAGGGCATCGGTGCACTTTATGTGCGTCGTAAGCCACGTATTCGTTTAGAAGCGCAAATGCACGGTGGTGGCCATGAACGCGGCATGCGTAGCGGCACGTTAGCGACCCATCAAATTGTGGGTTTAGGTGAAGCCGCCGCAATTGCAAAAGCCGAAATGGCGACTGATAACGAACGCATTGGTCGTTTACGCGATAAATTATGGAATGGCATCAAACATATTGAAGAAACCTACATTAACGGTGATATGACGGATCGTTACTGCGGTAGCCTTAATGTCAGCTTCAACTATGTTGAAGGTGAATCACTGATGATGGCCTTAAAGGATTTAGCCGTTTCTTCTGGTTCTGCCTGTACTTCAGCCAGCCTTGAGCCGAGCTACGTGTTACGCGCACTGGGCTTAAATGATGAAATGGCCCATAGCTCAATTCGTTTCTCCATTGGCCGTTTTACCACGGA
This sequence comes from Shewanella sp., assembly GCF_051658185.1. Lineage (GTDB taxonomy): Bacteria > Pseudomonadota > Gammaproteobacteria > Enterobacterales > Shewanellaceae > Shewanella. The sequence continues at coordinate 7,609 of NZ_JBOFMC010000195.1, forward strand.
TGAAGAAATCGATCATGCTATCGAAACTATTACCCAATCTATTGATAAGTTAAGAGAAATGTCTCCACTATGGGAGATGTTTAAAGACGGTGTTGACCTCAATCAGGTGCAGTGGGCTCACCACTAATTCACCCCATTAATAGATAATTTTGGAGCAGTACCATGGCTTACAGTGAAAAAGTAATTGATCATTATGAGAACCCACGTAACGTCGGTTCTTTCGATAAAAACGACCCTTCAGTTGTCACTGGGATGGTGGGTGCGCCCGCTTGTGGTGATGTGATGAAGTTACAACTTAAAATTGGGGCGGACGGCATCATTGAAGATGCTAAGTTCAAAACCTATGGTTGTGGTAGTGCCATTGCCTCAAGTTCGCTAGTAACCGAATGGGTTAAGGGTAAGACTATCGAGCAGGCTGCAGCCATTAAAAACACGGATATTGCTGAAGAATTAGCCTTGCCACCGGTTAAGATCCACTGCTCCATTTTGGCAGAAGATGCTATCAAAGCCGCGATTGATGAGTATAAATCGAAGCAAGCTAAGTAACATCTGGAGTAAAGATGGCGATTACAATGACCCCAGCGGCAACCGATCGTGTCAGAACTTTCTTAGCAAACCGAGGTAAAGGCATTGGTCTTCGCCTCGGCTTAAGAACCTCTGGCTGTTCCGGTATGGCTTATGTACTTGAGTTTGTTGATGCGTTGAACGATGACGATGAAGTTTTTGATATTGATGGTGTGAAAATCATTATCGACGCTAAGAGTTTTATCTATCTTCAGGGTATTGAACTGGATTTTGTTAAAGAAGGACTCAATGAAGGGTTTCAATTTAACAATCCTAACGCAAAAGGTGAGTGTGGTTGTGGTGAGAGTTTCACCGTTTAACCCTAAAGTTGACCCATGAATTATTTCGAGCTGTTTAAATTTCCCCCAGCCTTCGATATTGACACCGCACTACTTGCAGAGCGTTACCGCGAACTGCAACGTGCGGTGCATCCCGATAAATTTGCCCATGATACTGAGCAGCAAAAATTACTGTCGGTACAACGTACGGCTCAGGTGAATGATGGTTACCAAACCCTAAAGGATCCCATTCGCCGCGCTGAACATCTGTTGTCACTGCGTGGTATTGACTTAAGTCATGAAACCACGACCGTGAAAGATACCGCTTTTTTGCTGCAGCAAATGGAATGGCGCGAAGCTCTAGAAGATGTGCGCCACCTTGCCGCCCCCCAAGATACCATCGATGCGCTCTATGAGTCCTTTGCTGACTATCGTGCTCAAATTACTCAGCGGCTCACGCAGCTGCTCAATAGTGCGAGTCAAGAAGAGGGATTGTTAGCGGCAGATCAAGTGCGTAAGCTCAAATTTATGGCAAAATTGCAGGATGAATTGACCAGAGTGGAAGATGCTCTGTTAGATTAATCCTTCGTGTTCATGTGATTAAGCTGACTCAACTCTGTTCGAGTTAGCCTGACTTAAGTTGGATAAATATGGCCCTTTTGCAGATTGCGGAGCCCGGACAAAGTGCCGCGCCGCATCAACATCGACTTGCCGTTGGTATTGATTTAGGTACCACCAATTCTTTAGTTGCCGCCGTGCGTAGCGGACAACCGGCAACCTTACCCGACGAGCAGGGACAACATTCGTTACCTTCCATCGTGCGTTATACCCAAGAGGGCGTTGAGGTTGGCCACATTGCGGCCCTCCATTCGGCCAAGGATCCACAAAACACTATCGTGTCCGTGAAGCGTTTTATGGGACGTAGCCTTGCCGATATCCAAGGGGGAGAGCAAGCTTTTCCCTATCAGTTTGACGTCAGTGATAATGGTTTACCTCTGTTTGTGACGCCGCAAGGTACAGTGAATCCGGTACAGGTTTCTGCTGAAATCCTGCGCCCGCTTATCGCAAGGGCCGAAAAAACCTTAGGCGGAGACTTGCAAGGCGCGGTGATCACTGTGCCTGCCTATTTCGATGATGCTCAGCGTCAAGGTACTAAGGATGCGGCGGCGTTATTGGGCGTGAAAGTCTTGCGCTTATTAAATGAACCCACCGCGGCGGCCATTGCCTATGGTTTAGACTCGAAGCAAGAAGGGGTGATTGCCATCTATGACTTAGGTGGTGGTACCTTTGATATTTCTATTTTGCGGTTGAACCGAGGGGTCTTTGAAGTCTTAGCCACCGGAGGCGATTCCGCCTTAGGTGGGGATGATTTTGATCATCTTCTGCAACTTCACCTGCAGCAATTATGGCAACTGTCGGACATTGATGCGCCCTTAAGTCGGCAGCTGTTGATTGAAGCGCGCCGCGTCAAAGAAGCCTTAACCGATGCCAGTGACACAGAGGCCAAGATTGTGCTCAGTGATGGCACTGAACTGACAGGGCGGATCACAAAAGCAGAATTTGAGGATTTGATCCGCAGCTTAGTGAAAAAAACCATTGCCAGCTGTCGTCGTACGCTGCGAGATGCCGGAGTGAGCGCTGAGGAAGTGCTTGAAATCGTGATGGTCGGTGGCTCGACCCGTGTGCCATTAGTGCGCGAACAGGTTGAGGCCTTCTTTGGTAAAGTACCATTGACTTCCATCGATCCTGATCGCGTGGTGGCCATTGGCGCAGCGATTCAAGCTGATATTTTAGTCGGCAATAAACCCGATTCGGATCTGCTACTGCTTGATGTGATCCCGCTGTCCTTAGGGATCGAAACCATGGGCGGCCTAGTCGAAAAAGTGGTGTCTCGTAATACCACTATCCCCGTCGCGCGTGCCCAAGAGTTTACCACCTTTAAAGATGGCCAAACGGCCATGGCTTTTCATGTGGTACAAGGAGAGCGTGAATTAGTCGCCGATTGTCGCTCACTGGCGCGCTTTACTTTAAAAGGTATACCGCCTTTAGCGGCGGGGGCGGCCCATATCCGCGTGACGTTCCAAGTCGACGCTGATGGTTTGCTCAGTGTCACCGCAATGGAGAAATCCACTGGAGTGCAATCGAGCATTCAAGTGAAACCCTCCTTTGGTTTATCGGATACTGAAATTGCCACTATGCTCAAAGACTCGATGAAGCATGCCAAAGAAGACATCGGTCGGCGTATGCTGGCTGAGCAGCAGGTTGAAGCGGCGCGAGTATTAGAATCATTGAATGCCGCTCTGGCTAAAGATGGCGCTTTACTGAATGAACAGGAACGAGCGCAAATCGAGGCAGTCATGCTGCAAGTGGCGCAGTTGGCCAGCGGTGATGATGCCGATGCGATTCAACGAGCGATTGAAACCCTGGATGAGCAGACTCAAGATTTTGCCGCCAGACGTATGGACAATTCTATTCGAGTGGCCTTTAAGGGCCAATCGATTGACAATATATAGGTGATGTGATGCCCCAATTAGTCTTTCTTCCCCACGCCGAACTGTGTCCCGATGGTGCAGTTGTGGAGGCGAATGTTGGTGAAACGATTCTTGATGTGGCGCTGCGCAATGGGATCCATATCGAGCATGCTTGTGAAAAATCCTGTGCTTGTACAACTTGCCATTGCATTGTACGCGAAGGATTTGATGAGCTTGAACCTAGCGATGAGCTGGAAGATGACATGTTAGATAAAGCGTGGGGATTGGAGCCTGAGAGTCGTTTATCTTGTCAGGCAAAGGTCGTCGACGCGGATCTGGTCATTGAAATTCCTAAGTACACCGTCAACATGGTGAGCGAAGGCAATTAATAGCCATATTTACTCTGATGTTAAAACCAGTCCAAGTGACTGGTTTTTTTATGTAGGCTGCAACATATTAGGTCCTTTAGTACAGCTTGCTTTAGTAAGCCGCTTTGCTAATGATTACTGGCTAATACATTCAATAAGTTCAGGTTAACGTGCCGCAGTGAACATGGCTGCAGCTTCAGCTTCATCGCCGTGATGTTGTCCCCCTGTTTGAAGGGCTGCCTCTATACTCAGTAGGGCGCCGCTGAGTGTGACGCCATCGGGCTCACCCCTCGACTCACAACATATCACCTATGTAGGGCATTGTTTTGCCTGAAATCTGCGCAAATTGCTGCAAAAATGTTCCATTGTTCGTCACTCGGCTTAAGCACTCATCGGATGATTGATTTATCCCTTGGCAGGCGTATTATGCGCTCAAAATAACATGGTTGCTGGAGACCAGCATGAGAATCGCGATCCTATCGCAAGGGCCACAATTATATTCAACAAAGCGACTCGTGGAAGCGGCGGAGCTTAGGGGACATGAAGTCCGGGTGATCAATCCCCTTGAATGTTATATGAATATCAATATGCGGCAATCAAGCATTCATATTGGTGGGCAAGAATTACCCACCTTTGATGCGGTGATCCCCCGTATTGGGGCCTCTATTACCTTTTATGGCTCAGCGGTCTTGCGCCAGTTTGAAATGATGGGCGTGTACGCATTGAATGACTCGGTGGGTATTTCTCGTTCTCGCGATAAGTTACGGTCAATGCAATTAATGTCTCGCCGAGGGATTGGTTTACCTATCACGGGTTTTGCAAATAAGCCCAGTGATATTCCCGATCTGATCGAGATGGTGGGCGGGGCGCCGCTGGTGATTAAATTACTCGAAGGCACACAGGGGATCGGTGTGGTGTTGGCAGAGACGCGTAAGGCCGCCGAAAGCGTGATTGAAGCCTTTATGGGGCTCAAAGCCAACATTATGGTGCAAGAATATATTAAAGAAGCCAACGGCGCCGATATCCGTTGTTTTGTGCTAGGCGATAAAGTGGTTGCCGCGATGAAGCGTCAAGCCATGCCCGGTGAGTTTCGTTCTAACCTGCACCGAGGTGGTACCGCCAGTCTGGTAAAGCTCACGCCTGAAGAGCGCTCGGTGGCCATTCGTGCCGCTAAAACCATGGGGCTCAATGTCGCGGGCGTGGATTTATTACGCTCCAATCACGGTCCTTTAGTGATGGAAGTCAATTCATCCCCAGGACTTGAAGGAATTGAAGGGGCTACCGCTAAAGATGTGGCGGGTGCCATTATTGAGTTTGTTGAAAAAAATGCCTGCAAAGCGAAAAAGGTGTTGCCATCACAAGGTTAAGTCAATGTGGTTACGCTAACGTCGCCAGCTCACCAAGAAGATGAATTAACAAGTGAGTTTGGCATGCTGAACATAAACTTAAGCCAAATAAAGTTAAGCATAAAGTTAAACTGAGGCGCTTGGTTAAGCGCCTTTGAACCATGTTTGCTGCTCAATGCTCAATGCTCAATGCTCAATGATGATAATGCGCGCTGCAGCATGAAATCGCGCAAGATTAGCCCCATCAGTGGCATCAATTTGTCCGTGGGTGAGTTGAATCGCGTGATGTTGATCACATTTGACTACCGTGAATTGAGATTGTTATCCGACTTTGATCATCATCAATTTATTTTTATAGGAATGCCGTACCTTGTTGCTTATTGGTTAATATCGAGGGTGAATTAACCGAATTAGGCAACTGCAAGGACGTTCACATGAAACTTTTGCTTGTATTGTTAGTGAGTTTATTACCAACAATGGTGTGGGCCCATGAGGGACACGGCGGGGTCGGGTTATTTCACCATCTACTCGATCTATTGCCAGCGATTATTTTAGTCGCGCTGATCGCTGTGGCGGGTGTTTGGGCAAAAAATCGTAAGTAGTCGGCTGATAAGGCATCAGATCCCAGAATGATATCTGGGTTATTGTTTGCTGCTAGGCATCGCATATATGGCGGTGCATTGTTAAAAACCACGCTAGCTTTAGGCTATCGTGGTTTTTTTGTGCGGTTAAGCTCATCAGACATCCAGCCAATGTGAGTCATCTCTCAGAGTTATTTGTTATAAGGGTAGGATTTATTTTTTTTATTTCGTATAATCCGCGCGAATTTTTATACTAGCTGACAAAGGAAGCTTGTTATTATGGCGATCGAACGCACATTTTCTATCATTAAGCCTGATGCTGTTGCAAAGAACCACATCGGTGCTATCTACAATCGTTTTGAAACTGCAGGTCTGAAGATCGTAGCAGCAAAAATGGTCCACCTGACTAAAGAACAAGCCGAAGGTTTCTATGCTGAGCACAGTGAGCGTGGTTTCTTTGGTGCTTTAGTGGCCTTTATGACTTCTGGTCCTATCATGGTACAAGTGTTAGAAGGCGAAAACGCAGTTCTTGCTCACCGTGAAATTTTAGGTGCAACCAATCCAGCTCAAGCAGCTCCTGGTACCATTCGTGCCGATTTCGCTGAAAGCATCGATGAAAACGCGGCGCACGGTTCAGATTCTTTAACTTCTGCTGCCCGTGAAATCGCTTATTTCTTCAGTGCTGAAGAGCTGTGCCCACGTACTCGTTAAGTTGAGTGGTAGGACTTCACTCGGACGATACATCCGTGTAGCTATTTTGCTTTCGACAGGTGGATGCCGAGTTTAGGTGATAATAAACGGCCCTAGCGTAATTGCTAGGGCCGTTTTTTTATGCAGTGAAAAGATAGCCGTCAATTGGTGATGTGCGAAAGCATGGCCTCGGAAGATCTGCGTTCGGGCCCGTCTGCCGAGGGGTGATATTGGCCCTCGCGGTGATTAATCCTATGTTTTCGGATTTTTGATGTTATTATTTGCGCCAGTTTAGTAATGGCATTAAGGCTTTATTATCAGCTGCTGATATGGAGCTTTACCTGTCCGCAAAAAATTGGTTTTTACATGACAACAACACCACACTCAGCTTGTATCTTAGCGTTAGATACGTGTACCGAAGCCTGCTCGGCAGCGCTTTATTATCAAGGTCAGATTTTTTCAGAACTTGCCGATGCGCCCCGTGAACATAGTCAGCGCTTATTGCCTATGGTTGAAACCGTATTGCAGCGCGCGGGTATTGGGCTTGATACCGTCGACGCCATTGCCTATGGCCGTGGCCCCGGAAGTTTTACCGGGATCCGCATTTGCACCAGTATGACCCAAGGGTTAGCGCTGGGCCTTGATATCCCCGTGATTGGGATTTCGACTCTCGCGGCCATGGCGCAAATGGCGATAACAGTCCACCGGGCTGAACAGATCGTCTGTGCCATTGATGCCCGCATGGGCGAAGTGTATTGGGGGCAATTTGTTGCACGCCATGGCGTGGCGACGTTAGTGGGCGTTGAGGTGGTAAGTG
>NZ_JBOFMC010000196.1:0-4688 GCF_051658185.1 Shewanella sp.
AAGCAACGCCGCATTGCCAGTTTTACCAGCTACGGCATGACCGAAATGGGCTCACAGATCACCACCGGCCCAGCGTTAAGCGATGGGAGCAGCGGTAAATTGTTACCAAATCGCGAGCTTAACATTGTCGATGGGGTGATTTGGGTTCGCGGCAAGTGTTTGTTTTTGGGCTATCTTAGCCCCGAAGGGATTGAGCGCCCGCTTGATGCCGCTGGCTGGTTTTATACCAAGGATCGAGGTGAGTGGGATGCCAATGGCAACCTTAGGATCCTCGGTCGCGTTGATAATATGTTTATCAGCGGCGGCGAAAACATTCAGCCCGAGGAAATTGAAGCGGCACTGAAACAACATCCACTGATTGATGATGCGATTGTCTTTCCCGAGCCCGACACCACCTTTGGCCATTTGCCTGCCGCCATCGTGCGCGGCCAACTCACCCAACAACTGTCCACAATCGCCGCCGAACTGGAGCCATTTCTCGCTGACAAAATCGCCCGCTTTAAACGCCCTCGTCGCTATTACGCATGGCCAGAAGATACCGCGCAAACCGGGTTAAAGGTCAATCGCGCCAAGCTAATCAAGCAACTCAAGCAGACTGGCGAGGCAAAGGGTGACTGTAGCAGATCGAATATCAAGGATAAGACTCAGCTAACGAGCTAAGCTTCTGATGTGACGCGCTCAAGCTCGCGGCCTAAGGTTGACGTTATCAGCGCTAACAATATGAATAAAATGATAATTTTAGTGAGCAGCAGGCGAGAACGCAGCGCTCACACCTTTGCCCCAAACGCTCTTGGCTGGTGTATCGCGCCCCGATAATGAACCCCATAACAGTGCATCATGACAATGTGCCATAGCAATGCGCCATAACAATGTGCCATAACAATCCCCCACCATCACAATGCGCCACAAAAAAACCTGCCGCAGCAGGTTTTTTTTACCGCCCAACGCTGGGCGATGGGCTCGGGGTAACGATTAGGCTTCCATGCAGGCTTTGAGCTTATTCATGGCATTTTTTTCAAGTTGACGAATACGCTCCGCCGACACTTGATAGGTTTCAGCCAGTTCCTGCAGGGTGGTTTTATCATCATCCAGCCAGCGGGCACGCAGAATATGCTGGCTACGCTCATCTAAGGTTTTGATGGCTGACAATAAGCGCCCTTGGGCATTGGATTCCCAATTGGCGTTTTCGATGTTTTCCGCGAGATCAGAGGAATGATCTTCAAGATAATGCACTGGGGCAAAATCCTGCTCATCATCGTTATCGCTAGCCAAATCAAATGCCGGATCCTGCGCCGCCATCCGCGATTCCATCTCGGTCACATCCGCCTTAGATACGCCAAGATTTTCAGCCACCATCGTCACTTCTTCATCGCTAAACCACCCTAAGCGGGTTTTGGCTTTACGGATATTAAAGAACAGTTTGCGTTGAGCTTTAGTGGTAGCCACTTTAACAATGCGCCAGTTTTTCAGCACATATTCATGAATTTCAGCTTTGATCCAGTGTACCGCAAAGGAGACGAGGCGTACGCCGACATCGGGATCGAAACGCTTAACGGCCTTCATCAATCCAATATTACCTTCTTGGATTAAATCGGCTTGTGGTAAGCCATAACCTGAGTAGCCCTTAGCCACGTGCACCACAAAACGTAAGTGCGACATAATCAGTTGCTTGGCCGCTTGCAGATCACCGGTTTCCTGCAAACGCTTGGCTAATTCATACTCAGCCTCTGCATCCAACATGCTAATGCTGGTCACAGAATGAATATAAGCCTCTAAACTACTGCTGCCCTGAGGGACCGTCAGTGCCATTGATTGCGTTTGAAAGGTCATTCGCGCTCCTACTTTACTTGCTAATACTTATCAAATATAAGTCAATTTGACTCTTGGGTGCTCACTCAACTGCCCCAAGAATAAGCTGACGAACTATCGGCTAATTGACAGAGTATGTCAACCTTAGCCCGTCGTGAGGGATAGTTTTAATCCCGCTCAATAGACATTGCAAGTGAACAAAAGTTCATCGATATCGGGATCCATCCTGATTAAGTTTAGGCGATGGATGCCAGTTATCACTGTCTAAGAGGGCTCAATTGCCCGTAAATGTTGTCGCACTGAGAGGTATGAACCGAGCCAACCGAGAAAAGAGGCCAAGCCAACTAATTGGAATAATTCCATAATCGTGAGCGATTTCATTTGCAGTTGGCTGCCGTACAAACCGAGCAGCTGGGCAAGGGCGGAGTCGAGATACCACACCAATAAGTTAATGATGCCCCATGCCAATATGCCGCCAATCACACCATACCAAATCCCAGTGTAGAGGAACGGCCGCTGGATAAACGACTCGGTGGCACCGACCAATTTCATCACCTCAATTTCAGAACGGCGATTCATGATCGCCAGCCGAATAGTATTGCCGATGACTAACACCACCGCCAGCACCAATAGCGCCGCGATGGCCATCACTGTGCGCTCGAGTAAGCGCACCACCGCTTGCAAGCGCTCAAGCCACTCAATATCTAATCGCCCAAAACTAATTTCGGGCTCGCGCTCTAGCTTAGCCAACAATTCTCTGGCACCTATGGGCGTAGAGTATCTCGCCATGGGCGTGACAGTGACAACTGCCGGCAGCGGATTTTTATCGAGGTAAGTCAACGCCTCGCCAAAACCCGAAAGCCGCTGAAACTCCTCCAGAGCCTGATTGCGATCGATATACTGCACATTATCCACCTCGGGATAAGTGCGAATGCGTGTTAACAGACTTTGGATGGTTTGCTCGCTACGATTTTCATCAATAAATAATGAAATCTCCGCGGCACTATTCCACGAGCTAGTAATAGTTTCGGCATTTTTAACTAACACCTGCAAGGCGGCGGGCAGACTTAAACTGACCCCGAGCACCGCCATGGTCATCACCGATGACACTGGGTTGCGCCATAATTCTCCCATACTCGCCATGGCTTGCTGGGCATGGCGAATAAAAAACATCACGATGCGCCCCGAGATGGGCAATTTACTGCGCGTCAGCTTAGCGTTGTCACTCATAGGCCTTCCCTCCTTGGTGTCGCCATCTTAGTGTGTATGCCTTGGTGCAACTCCTGCGCCCCTACCATACGGCCTTGTTTTAGCGTAAACGTGCGATATTTCATCCGCGCGATTAAACCAAGATCATGGGTCGCGATCAACACGCTAGTACCTGCATCATTAAAGGTTTCAAACAGACGCAGAATATCCATCGACAATTTAGGATCGAGGTTGCCGGTAGGCTCATCCGCGAGTAACAGCGGCGGTTTATTAACAATCGCGCGGGCAATACCTACCCGTTGCTGCTCGCCACCAGAGAGCATGATGGGGTTGTGGCGCTCTTTGCCATATAACCCCACCATATCAAGCGCTCCTGCGACCCGTTTACGGATCTCACCATGGGAAAAACCTTCGATCACTAAGGGCAGCGCGACGTTATCAAACACGCTGCGATCCATCAGTAAATGATGACTTTGAAAGATCATACCAATATTGCGCCGTAAATAAGGCACATGTTTAGGGCTGATCTTGGCGATATCATGACCGTTAATTGCCACACGCCCGGTGGTTGCCCGCTCAATGACAGTGATCAATTTCAGCAGCGTACTTTTACCCGCGCCCGAATGGCCGGTTAAAAATGCCATTTCACCTTGTTGTAGATGAAAATTCACATCTTCCAGCGCCATTTGGCCGCCAGGATAAATCTTACTGACCTGCTGAAAATCAATCATAAATTAGCTATCCGCTTTTTCTTGAGTAAACAAGGCATCGATAAATTCTTTCGCATTAAACGCACGCAAATCATCAATTTGCTCGCCGACACCAATATAGCGGATCGGGATATTAAATTTATCGGCAATGGCAAACACTACCCCACCTTTGGCAGTTCCATCTAACTTGCTGATGGTGATCCCCGTCACCCCCACCGCCTCTTGGAAGAGCTGTGCTTGGCTAATCGCGTTTTGACCTGTGCTCGCATCCAGCGTTAGCATCACTTCATGGGGCGTGGCAGGATCGAGTTTTTTCATCACCCGCACCACTTTCTTTAATTCTTCCATCAAATGGGATTTATTTTGTAAACGCCCAGCGGTATCGGCGATCAACACATCGATCTTACGCGCCTTCGCGGCTTGCAGGGCATCAAACAGCACCGAGGCACTGTCGGCTCCCGTGTGCTGCGCTACCACGGTAATGTCGTTGCGCTGGCCCCATACCTGCAGCTGCTCAACGGCGGCGGCGCGAAAGGTATCACCGGCCGCCAGCATGACTGACTTGCCTTGGCGCTGATATTGTTTGGCCAGTTTGCCGATGGTGGTCGTTTTACCGACGCCATTGACACCCACCATCAAGATCACAAACGGACCTGTGGCATTTTCAGGCACCAGAGGAATCGCCACGGGATCGAGGGTCTTTTGCATTTCATCCCGTAATAATTCGTACAAGGCTTCGGCGTCTTTTAATTGTTTACGCGATGCATGCTCGGTCAACTTATTGATTAATTTAGTGGTAGTTTCAACGCCTACATCAGCAATCAACAATTGCTCTTCAAGTTCTTCAAACAGATCGTCATCGATTTTTTTGCCACGAAATAAACCGATAAAGCCACTGCCGATATTTTCACTGGTACGCATCAAACCGCGTTTAAGACGGGCAAATAACCCCTCTTTAAC
>NZ_JBOFMC010000197.1:0-3904 GCF_051658185.1 Shewanella sp.
TATTATTAAGGTGATATTCAATTTTTACGGCATATTTAGGTATGTTCAATATAGTTAACCATCGGTGTAAGAGGGTTTTATTTATGCTTTGATGTATCGATATTTTATTGTTCATATCAATGGCACCTATAAGATAGCTTTATTATATATTAGGAGTTTTAATATTACCGATAATAAATTTAGGGTATCCTTGCTTATTGATGACTAGCCTAGTTTCAAAGGTTTCCGCTGATTGAGGCGACAGCATCTAGTTAGATTGTGATTTTTTCAATTTATCTAACCGAGTCCACATAGGACAACTGCATAGACTGGAACCTCGATTTTCACTAACGAGGACTCCTCATGCGAAAACTATCTGCAATTACTCTGGCCCTCGCGCTATCTTCTTTGGTTCAAGCGGAGCCTGAGTCTGATGTGTCGCCAATTGGTAAAATTGACGGTATGGTTTCTTTACCTGTTACGGGTATAAAAGCAGTTGAAAGCAATGGCCGCATTGTTTTCATGTCAGACAGTGGTCGGTTTGTCATCGATGGCACACTCTATGATGCCTGGTCTAAAAAGTCATTAACGAGTCTTGATGCAATTCGTGAAGCCAGCAATACACTGGACTTAAGTCGACTTGGCTTAAACATGGATGACTTGAATCCACTCAATCTGGGAGAAGGTAAGAAGAAAGTGGTCGTTTTTGTCGATCCACGTTGCCCTCACTGTCATGAGTTATTGAAACAAGCATTACTACTGACTAAAGATTACACCTTCCAAATTTTACCTGTACCAGTCCTTGGACCTGATTCAGAGCGTCAGGTTCGCCAGCTTGGCTGTGCTCGTGACAAAAAGGCGGCGACTGCAGCGCTACTTAATGGGCGTATCGATAACTTAGAGCAAGATGATGCCTGTAAATTAGAGTCAATGCAGCGTACCTTGGTTACCGCTCAAATTTTGGGTATTCAAGGTGTCCCATTCATGGTTGCTAGTGATGGTCGTATCAGTCGTGGACGCCCAGATGATCTTGCTGCATGGTTGGAGGCGCATTAATGAAAGCTTCACTTTATGCAGGGCAACGAGCATCACAGCTGCTGACGGTATTGGCGTATTCAGATGATGATAAGTTGTTCTTCATGGAAGACCAAAGTTTAGGGTTTGGTTTTTTATGTGATCCACTGCCGGGGGGGGACGAGTCTGTTGCAGACAGGGTTAATGTCCTACTCAACAACGACTGGCCAAAAGACACTTTGCTGCAATTTGGCCTGTACGCCTCGCCTGATATTCAAACCGACCTTCAGCGCATGATGGGCTTACGGCATCGTCAATCCGATCCATTGCTCAGGGCGTCGATACGCAAACGTGCGGATTTCCTCGATGGAGGTACGGTTCAACCAATAGAGGAATCGACCCAGACTCAGATACGCAACTTTCAACTGATCGTCACCTGCAAATTGCCTTTGGAAAGCCCTATACCGACGGAGCGTGAGTTGAGTCGAGCATCCGCGCTTCGCACTTCTTTCTCTCAGGCGCTGGCGACGGTTGGCTTTCGCGTCACTGAGATGACTGACCGAAATTGGCTCGCGGCATTAAGTGCGCAGCTTAACTGGGGAAAAGATGCTTCTTGGCGCAATCCATCACCGATTCGAAGTGAGGCAGATAAACCACTTCGAGAGCAAGTGTTGGATTATGACCGAGCTATCAAAGTGGATAGCCAAGGTCTGATGCTGGGCGATTACCGAGTTAAAACCTTATCGTTTAAGCGCTTGCCTGAGCGGATCTGGTTTGGTCATGCCGCAAGTTTTGCGGGCGACATGATGACGGGTAGTCGCGGTTTACGCGGCAGTTTTTTGCTGAATGTCACCATTCACTTTCCCTCAGCCGAGGCGATGCGATCTCGTTTAGAGACCAAGCGGCAATGGGCGGTCAATCAGGCCTATGGCCCGATGCTCAAGTTTGTGCCGGTGCTTGCTGCCAAGAAAAAGGGGTTTGATGTCCTTTTTGAAGCCTTGCAAGAAGGTGATCGTCCTATTAGAGCAAATATGACTTTGACGCTGTTTTCACCAACGGAAGAAGTGTCGATCAGTTCCGTGTCAAATGCTCGAACCTACTTCAAAGAACTTGGATTTGAGCTGATGGAAGACAAATACTTCTGTTTGCCCATTTTTCTCAATGCCTTGCCATTTGGTGCTGACCGCCAGGCGATGAACGACTTGTTTCGATTCAAGACTATGGCGACACGGCATGTGATCCCCTTATTGCCTTTGTTTGCTGACTGGAAAGGCACTGGTACGCCAGTGATTAACGTTGTCTCTCGCAATGGCCAGCTCATGAGTATATCGCTCTATGACTCAGGTAGTAACTACAACTGCTGTGTTGCCGCGCAATCGGGTTCTGGAAAGTCATTTTTGGTTAATGAGATCATTTCTTCTTACCTATCTGAAGGCGGGCAATGCTGGGTGATTGATGTTGGCCGTTCCTATGAAAAGCTGTGTGAAGTCTATGACGGTGAGTTCTTACAGTTTGGGCGGGACAGTGGCATTTGCTTAAATCCGTTTGAAATCGTTGAGGACTATGACGAAGAAGCAGATGTACTGGTTGGGTTATTGGCCGCAATGGCGGCACCCACGCAATCATTAACCGACTTTCAAATGGCCAACTTAAAACGTCAGACCCGTGAACTCTGGGAGAAAAAAGGTCGTTCCATGTTGGTTGATGATGTGGCAGAGGCCTTAAAAAACCATGAAGATCGGCGGGTGCAAGACGTGGGTGAACAGCTCTATCCATTTACGACACAGGGCGAATATGGTCGCTTCTTTAATGGTCATAACAATATTCGCTTCAAAAACCGTTTCACCGTTCTGGAGTTAGAGGAACTCAAGGGGCGTAAACATCTGCAACAAGTGGTGTTACTTCAGCTTATTTACCAAATTCAGCAAGAGATGTACTTAGGTGAGCGGGATCGCCGCAAGATTGTGTTCATCGACGAAGCCTGGGATCTGCTGACTCAAGGTGATGTTGGAAAGTTTATCGAAACTGGCTACCGTCGATTTCGAAAATATGGCGGCAGTGCTGTAACGGTAACGCAGTCGGTCAATGATTTGTATCACAGCCCTACAGGTAAAGCCATCGCAGAAAACTCGGCCAATATGTACCTCCTTGGTCAAAAAGCCGAAACCATTAACGCGCTCAAAAAAGAAGGCCGCTTGCCACTAGGTGAAGGAGGCTATGAATACCTGAAAACGGTTCATACCGTCACCGGTGTCTATTCCGAAATTTTCTTTATAACTGAAATGGGTACGGGTATTGGCCGTCTGATTGTCGATCCGTTTCACAAGCTGTTGTACTCGTCCCGTGCGGAAGATGTGACTGCGATTAAGCAGCTAACGCGCAAAGGGTTAACTGTTGACGAGGCCATTTGTCAGTTATTGAAGGAGCGCGGCGGTGAATAAGTCCACGATGTTGCCCTTTATGGCCTCTATCATCTTGTCTATTGCGGGCAGTGGCTTAATGACCCGCTGGCTCTTAATCAAAACGCTCGAACCTATCCACAGTCAGTTGGCATTAATCACGCCCATCGCAGTTGTGGATTTTGGCAATGCGGTGTTATCACTGGGACCGAATGCAAGTGAACAAGACATCGAATCGCGTTTGCTTAAGATCAATCAGCAAATCGAACAGTTAAAGGCTGCGGGGTTCATTGTGCTTGATGCCCAAGCAGTCGTCGGCGCTGATGATTCTGTGTTTGTGCCTGTTGGGTCGAAGGAGGTCTCTGATGCCGATACTCCATAAAAAGATGCCTTGGCGGCCATATCTCATCCGGTTGATCGTTCTAGCCTCAATCATGGCATTGGCAGGTACCTACGCCATGATGCGCTACCGAATCGGTATTGATACCCAGCAAGAGCGTTGCTTGCCTGAT
>NZ_JBOFMC010000198.1:0-1444 GCF_051658185.1 Shewanella sp.
TGGATCCTGAGACGCTTATCAAGGCGGCGCTTAAATCAATGCTGTGATCCGTGCGGCCAACAACATAGTCGAGCGATGGCGCTAAAGCGCCGTTGGGGTTTAATGAGGTTTCACTTGCGTCATATTCTTGATGCGCTAATAGGAAAATGTAGATGATTGAGGCAGATAGACTGATCCAGCCACAGTTACAAGCACAAGATGACATCATCGATAGGGCGATGCGCCCTAAATTGCTTGATGAATACACCGGGCAAGATGACACCCGGGCTCAGTTGAAGGTCTTTATTCAAGCTGCCAAAAATCGTCAAGAAGCACTCGATCATCTGTTGATTTATGGCCCACCAGGACTGGGTAAAACCACATTGGCAATGATTGTTGCCAATGAAATGGGGGTGAATATCAAGTCAACCTCCGGACCTGTGCTCGAAAAAGCAGGGGATCTGGCGGCACTGCTCACGAATCTTGAAGCTGGCGATGTGCTGTTTATCGATGAAATTCATCGCTTAAGCCCGGTGGTAGAAGAGATCCTCTATCCCGCCATGGAAGATTATCAGTTAGACATCATGATAGGTGAAGGGCCGGCGGCTCGCTCTATCAAGCTCGATTTACCGCCGTTCACCTTAGTCGGTGCCACCACGCGGGCAGGTGCCTTGACCTCTCCATTGCGGGCGCGCTTTGGCATTCCACTTCGATTAGAATTTTATAATATCAAAGACTTAAGTACGATTGTGGCCCGGTCGGCTCAGGTGATGGGGCTTGAAATTGATTGTGCTGGCGCGCAAGAAATTGCCAAGCGTGCCCGAGGAACACCGAGGATCGCCAATCGCTTACTGCGGCGAGTCCGGGATTATGCTCAGGTACAACATGATGGCGTGGTCACCCAATTCGTGGCCGAGCAAGCACTGAACTTGTTGGATGTCGATAGTGAAGGTTTTGATTATATGGACCGTAAGTTGTTACTGGCAATTATCGATAAATTTATGGGTGGCCCTGTTGGATTAGATAACTTGGCCGCCGCTATCGGTGAAGAGCGAGAAACCATTGAGGACGTGTTAGAACCATTTTTGATCCAACAAGGTTTTATTCAGCGAACGCCTCGAGGGCGCATTGCCACGGCGCGCGCCTATCAGCATTTTGAATTGATTAAACCAGAATAGCAGCAGGCGACCATAGGTCGCCTTTTTTGGCATTATCGTTTTTTGAGTCCTTACATTATCACCGTATTGTTTAACGTATTCATCATCAGGTTTTTGCCAAGCTGCATTTATACCAAGCTGTATTGATACCAAGGTGCATTGATACCCAAAAGCATTTATATCCAGCTGCATTTATTCCATTGTCTGTATAAAAGCCAATGGCAGCCAATTAACAACCCGCTAGCTATCCCAGTTTATTGCAAGCTCAAGAGCATCACGCCGCCTATCTAACCAGTTAACATCACTTT
>NZ_JBOFMC010000199.1:0-8139 GCF_051658185.1 Shewanella sp.
CCCTGCCTTGCACCACTTCAACCTCTCCCGCCGGCGTACTTACCATCCCATGGCGCGTCGCCTTAATGGCACTGATCGCCATCATTTCCACTTGGCAACCCTCAAAGCCGGCAAAATGTTGGCTGTGATTTAACATATCAGTCAACAGCGACAATACATGACTCTGCTGATCACGCGTCACATGATCAACCTTGCTGGCCGCAAATAATAATCGGTCAATACGCGGCGCAAATAACCGCCGTAAAAAACTCGACTGCCCAAAATGGAAACTTTCCATAATGCTATTGAGCGCGGCCCCCATATCTTCAAATTGGGATTTGCCGCGATTCAACGCACTAAAGCAATCCACTAACACGACCTGTCGATCAAAACTGGCAAAATGGTGCTTATAAAAAGGCTTAACGACCTTAGCCACGTATTCTTGGTAGCGCTGCTCCAGCACATGGAAGCCACTTTCTTTATTAGTTTGTGCCAGCGCGCTGAACTGCGCATCAGTGAGCAATAACAAAGGGAAAAAAGCCAACAAAGGGGCGCCGAGCCATTCACCGGGCAATAACATTCGTCCAGGTTGTGCTTGATAGTACCCTTGCACATGCACAAGATCATGGAGCAGTTGCTGATACTGATCGGCTATCTGTTTTAATTGCTGCTCATCGGCATTGGCCCCTAAATCTAATGACGCTAAGGATTGTTCAAAGGGACCATATAAGGGCGAGCTTTTAAGCTGCTCGATACGCGCTCGCTGAGCACGGCACCAGCTCACAAAGTCTTGGCGCAGCATAGGCAAGTCGAGTAACCATTCGCCAGGATAATCAACAATGTCGACATAAAGGGTGGCAGTATCCGACAATTTAGCCAATAAGCCCTTTCGCGGTTGATATTTAATGGCCAAGCGTAATTCCGTAATGCTACGGGTTGATGCTGGCCAGGTTGGACTCTGCGCAGTCAGGGCTAACATGGCGCCTTGATAATCAAAACTGGCAATTTCTAGACTCGGCTGCATCGAGCGCTTAACCCCCAGCAAACGCTGATCGCGGCTCACTTGCCACAGCGGTAATCCATTGTGATGACGCGCATGTTCCGCCACAGGCCCAGAATGAAGTAATTGATTGACTAACCCTGTAATAAACGCCGTTTTACCCGCCCCGGCAAGCCCGGTAACCGCTAAACGAACATGCCTATCGGCGCTGCGATGTAACAGGGCCTGACCCTTTTGAGTTAATTTATGGAGCGAGGAGTCAAACATTCCCATAGAAACTGCCCTTATGTCGAAGGAGGTTAAGAATGCCCCCAATGGAACGCGCTAAAGCAACAAGGGCGGCCAAGGCCGCCCTTTAGAAGGACCACAACAGTTGCTACTACAAGCTGTTGATTTGTCTTTTTAAATCAAAGTTATCTGAGGTGACGTGGCGCTCTAAATTTTGTAGCCTGATTTCCAAACTGCGAAATTGCCGACTGACATCACTCAAAGCTTGCTTAGCCGGTTCTCCCGACTGCCACGGTTTCTTCTTCAGCTCAATATCATCTCTAGCGTAATGGTTTTGTGGTTTGATGTCTAAAATCACCCACAAGGCCACATAGATAATAAATACAACACCAGAGCCGCCGAGTAAGAAAATCGATACCGTCAACACTCGCACTAGCCAAGTTTCAATCGCAAAGTACTCTGCAATACCTGCACATACCCCCGCGATTTTACCCAACTGAGGAATACGGTACAAAGTACGGCCATTAGTTCCTCTCATGTTGGCCCCTCCACTCCTGCTTACCACGCCACTCGGGTGACTCTGCATCCAAAATGGCCTCTAAGGTCTCAATGCGTGCCGCCATTTTATCCGCTTTAGCAATCAAGTCATTCAGCTGCGTAAACTCTTCTTCAGTGAGTCCCTGGCTCACTTGTCGCTTACTGCGATAATGAAGAACTAACCATATTGGCGCGACTATCACCATGAAAATAATAATCGGCGCCATCAGTACGTCCATATCCATAACTCACCTCTGACATTGTTATTCTTTTGACTGCGCCGGTGCGGTGCCTTTTACCTTGGCCTTTAGCGCCGCCAGTTCGGCGTTCACAGAATCTTCAGCTTCGAGTGCTGCAAACTCATCGGCTAAGGACTTTTTGCTCGCAAGATCATAAGACTCCACTTGAGCTTCTAAGCCTTCAACGCGGCGCTCATATTGCTCAAATTTAAGCATCGCATTGTCAATCTTGCTGGAATCGAGCTGTTTTTTCACCTCTAAACGGGACGATGCGGTTTGGGTGCGCAAAATAATCGTCTTTTGGCGCGCCTTGGCATCGAGCAGCTTTTCCTGCAATAGGCTGATCTCTTCCTTCAAGCGGGCGATATGTTCATCAATCACCGCCAACTCCTGATTGAGGGTATCGGCTAATGCAGTGGCTTTTTGCTTTTCCACTAAAGCCGCTTTGGCCAAGTCCTCACGATCTTTTGATAAAGCAAGTTCAGCTTTATCTTGCCAATCTTGCACTTGCTCTAAAACCCGATTAATGCGACGTTGTAACTCTTTCTTTTCAGCTAACACTTTTGCCGAGGTTGAACGCACTTCAACCAGTGTATCTTCCATTTCTTGGATAATTAAGCGGACCATTTTTTCAGGGTCTTCAGCTTTATCCAGCAATGCGCTGATATTCGAGTTAATAATGTCAGCGAAACGAGAGAAAATTCCCATAATCCTATCCTCAAATTGATGTTGGTCTCGCTTAAGGTATTACACTATCCGTGCCAACTTTTATTTTATCTTAATATACAATACTTTAAACAAATAATTAACTTTTGCTTTCTTTTATAGCCCAAGCCAATTATTATCATTTTCACCAAATTTTAGCACGAAAGACTAAAAAATATTGTGGATACTAACTTTCAACAGGATAACTTGATTGGACAATCTAACGCACTGCTCGAAGTGTTAGAACACGTGTCCCAAATTGCGCCGCTCTCTAAACCGGTCTTAATTATTGGCGAACGGGGCACAGGTAAGGAGCTTATCGCTGAACGCTTACATTATCTTTCCAAGCGCTGGGATCAGAGCTTTATTAAGCTTAACTGTTCATCATTAAGCGAAAATCTACTTGAAAGTGAACTCTTTGGCCATGAATCTGGGGCCTTTACAGGCGCTAAAGGTAAACACGAAGGGCGTTTTGAGCGCGCTAACGGTGGCACGTTATTTCTCGATGAATTAGCCAATACTTCGGGCCTGATTCAAGAAAAATTGCTGCGCGTCATTGAATACGGTGAATTTGAACGCGTGGGCGGCAGTAAAACGGTCCAAACTGACGTGCGCTTGATCTGCGCGGCCAACGAAGATTTACCTTCCTTAGCCCAGGCTGGGGAATTTCGCGCCGATTTATTAGATAGGCTCGCCTTTGATGTGATCACCCTGCCGCCACTGCGCTGTCGCCCTGAAGATATTATGACGCTCGCCGAATACTTTGCCGTCGGGATGGCACGCCAATTAAAACTCGAGCTTTTTAGTGGCTTTAGTGCCCGCGCGGTTGAGCAGTTAATGAGCCACAACTGGCCTGGAAATATCCGCGAGCTTAAAAATGTGGTCGAGCGCAGCGTCTATCGTAATGGCGGCGAGCATCGCCCTATTGAGCAAATTATTCTCGATCCCTTTGCGTCGCCCTATCGGCCAACGACTCGCCTCAAAACCCGTGAACGTCAATGCGCTCCCTTACCTGAGGCTGCGCCCATAGCGCCCCACAGCACAGCGCCTATAAGCCCGCAACCCTTAGACGCCCCGTCAATGCCTGCGCCCTTAGGCCATGGATTTCAATTTCCGCTCGATTTTAAACAATATACCGAGCAATACGAGATGGATTTGATCCAGCAAGCATTGGCCGCGAGTCAATATAATCAAAAGAAAACCGCTGAGCTACTCGGTTTAAGCTACCACCAGCTTCGGGGGATCCTAAAAAAGTATAATTTCCTCGATAAAGCATAAGCCGATTGCTCAGGGAGGAGATGCACTGCTAAAATGGCTTTCATAGTTCATAAAATAATGATTTATAAATGAGAGTGCTAATTAGACGCCTGTACCTCACGGTAGCAGTTTCCTGCATGAGCGGGTTGTTGGTGGCCTGTGGCCCACAACAACTCCCTTCCGGCTTGGTCTATTGCTCCGAAGGCAACCCTGAGTCTTTTAATCCGCAATTGGTGACGTCTGGCACCACCATTGATGCAACTTCCCATCAAATCTACAGTCGTTTAATAGACTATGACCCTCTATCTGGTCAGCTCATGCCTGCCTTAGCGACCGCGTGGGAAGTGTCGGAGGATGGGCTCAGTTACCGCTTTATCCTAAGGGAAAACGTCAAATTTCAGCAGTCCAAGCGCTTTAGCCCGAGCCGTCCTTTTAACGCCGAGGACGTGTTGTTTTCCTTCAATCGCATTATTGATACAGCTCACCCGTATCACAATGTATCCCGCAGCGGCTATCCCTTTTTTCAAAGTATCGGTTTTGCTGATCTCGTAAAAAACATAGAAAAAATCAATGACTATGAAGTCATCTTTCATTTACAGCGCAAAGATGCTTCATTTTTAGCCAATCTGGCGACCGATTTTGCGGTGATCTTGTCTGCCCAGTATGCTGAACAACAATTAGCCCTCGGTCAGCCCGAAAATGTCGACCATTTTGCCATAGGTACAGGGCCATTTACCTTAGTCCAGTATGTAAAAAACGAATATATTCGCTATCGCCGTAACCCCGATTATTGGGGAGAGCCTGCTAAAATTGATATGTTAGTTTTTGATATTACAACTAAAAGCACGGCAAGATTGGCAAAACTTATCACTGGCGACTGTAGTGTGTCGGCGCTGCCAAAAGCCAGTGAGTTACCCGTCATTAAACAGCACCCACAATTACATTTAGAATCGCAACCCGGGCTCAACGTGGCATTTTGGGCTTTCAACACCCAAAAACCGCCACTGAATGATGTCCGGGTGCGCCAGGCGCTTGCCTATGCGGTAGATAAGAAAAATATTCTTCAAGCGGTTTATCAAAACACGGCCCTTGAAGCCAGCGGTTTGCTGCCGCCCACATCATGGGCCGATGACGACCAACCCTCGCCAGAAAGCTACAACCCACAAAAGGCCCGAGCGCTTTTACAAGAAGCCGGCGTCAAACAGCTGACCATCGATATTTGGGCCATGCCCGCGGCGCGGGCCTATAACCCTAACGCATTAAAAACCGCAGAGTTAATCCAATCTGATCTGGCCAACATCGGCGTTAAAGTGAATATTATCAGTTACGATTGGAGCGTATTTAGCCAAAAATTAAACCATGATGCTTATGATTCGGTGTTAATTGGTTGGAATGCCGATAACAGCGATCCCGACAACTTTTTTACCCCGTTACTCAGCTGCTCGGCCATGAAATCGCACAATAATCGCTCACGCTGGTGTAATGCCGAATTTGACGATCTGCTCGAGCGCGCAAGGCAAGCTCCAACCCAAGCAGAACGTAAGGTCTTATATCAACAAGCGGAAGCCTTTTTGACCACGGAAATGCCGCTACTGAGTTTGGCCCACGCTAAGCGTATCGCCTTAACCCGAAGTGAAGTAAAAGACATGAAATTAACGCCCTTTGGCGGAGTTTCCTTTGCTACCACCCAAAAAATGCTGCCGGAGGCTAACTGATGTTGCGATACCTTATTCGGCGCCTTAATCTTTTTTTGGCGACGTCAGTGATGATGATTGCCGTGCTGTTCTACGCCACCAGTTTGTTTCCGGTTGAGCGCAGCCTAGCGCTCAGTGGTATCCACGCGCCCTCAGAAAGTCAACAAGCCCAAATCGCGCAAGACTATAAATTAAATGAGAATCAAGCATGG
Source organism: Shewanella sp. (assembly GCF_051658185.1). Classification (GTDB taxonomy): domain Bacteria; phylum Pseudomonadota; class Gammaproteobacteria; order Enterobacterales; family Shewanellaceae; genus Shewanella. Next base: position 5,852 of record NZ_JBOFMC010000199.1, read on the forward strand.
CAATTTCTTGCTTATTCGCAGCAAAGATTAACGGGGAATTTAGGCGTATCGCTCACGTCCCATCAAAGCGTCGTCAACGAATTAAGCGCCGTTCTGCCGGCCTCGTTTGAGCTCGCCATCATGGCCGGTATGATTGCTATTTTTTTAGGGGTTCCGCTTGGCGTTCTCGCCTCACAAAGCCAACATAAACTCACTCAAAATACCATCATGGCGATTACCCTAACGGGCTATTCAATCCCGGTGTTTGGTTTAGGTTTATACCTGATTTTGTGGTTTGGGGTGGAGCTTGGCTGGTTACCTATCTCCGGCCAACTCAATCTGTTATATGAGATAAAACCCGTCAGCGGCTTTATGTTAATTGATATTCTGTTATCTGATTCGCCATATCGCATCCCCGCTTTCAAGGATGCGCTGCTGCATATCATTTTACCCGCGACCACCTTAGCCGTACTGCCCTTTACGGTGGTCGTGCGCAGTACCCGCTCGGCGATGATGAATGTGATGAATCAAACCTTTATCCGCGCAGCCGAAGCGAGGGGGACACATACTCACCGAATTATTTTGCGCCACGCCCTGCCCAATGCCTTAATCCCGGTGCTGAAGCAACTCGGGTTAATGCTCGGTTCCTTTGCCAGCTATGCGATTGTGGTTGAAGTGATTTTCTCTTGGCCCGGTGTGGGCTCATGGTTAGTGTCTGGCATATATCAACGGGATTATACCGTCATCCAAGGCGGCATTTTAGCGGTGGCGCTGCTGATTATCTTCCTCAGTATTTTAATTGAAGTCCTGCATACGGTGTTTAATCCTCTAAGTAGAAAGGATCTCTATGCGGCCCATTAATATTTATCAAGAAGATCAAATCGCCTCGCCGATGCTAAGAATGTGGCTAAACTTTTCTGCCAATCCCTTTGCTTTGGCCGGTTTGTGGACCATCGGCTTTTTACTGCTATTAACCGTCTTTGGCCCTATGATTGCCCCCTTCTCCCCCGAAGCACAGGATCCTAAAGCCTTGCTGCTGCCACCATCCTGGGACCCTTCGGGCACAGTGGCGCACTTTTTAGGGACTGATGACCTCGGCCGCGATATTTTTAGCCGTCTACTGCATGGGGTCCATTTAACCTTTGGCATGGCCTTACTCATCGTGATCACCTCCCTTGTCACGGGCTTTATCATCGGGTCCTTTTCCGGCATGATGCGCGGGTTAAAATCGAGCATTCTGGGACATTTACTCGATGCCTTACTGTCTATACCTTCGTTATTGATGGCCATTTTAGTGGTGGCAGTGCTCGGCCCAGGGCTTGAAAATGTCTTTTGGGCCGTGGGGATCGCCTTAACCCCGCAGTTCGTCCGCTCTATCCACCAAGCGGTGCAAGAAGAGCAGCAAAAAGAATATGTCACTGCGGCGCGATTAGATGGCGCCAATGCGTTACAAATTTTCTGGTATGTGATCATGCCTAATGTGTGGGAAGTGGTAATTATCCAAACGACCTTGGCGATTTCGGCGGCCATTTTAGATATTGCCGCCCTCGGCTTTTTAAATCTTGGGGCGCAAGCCCCAAGCGCAGAATGGGGCTCGATGGTCGCTCAAGGTATGGATAATCTCTTAACCGCACCTTGGACGGTCACCATCCCAGGACTGGCGATCCTTTTTAGTGTGCTAGCCATTAACTTGGTTGGCGATGGCTTAAGATCGGCGCTTGCGCCCATCAGAAACTAACCTATGCCCTTACTTGACGTACGAAATCTTACGATTGAACTCGATACCCCCCACGGCAAAGTGCGGGCCATCGAGAAGGTCAGCCTCACCCTCAATGCCGGTGAAATTCATGGTTTAGTTGGTGAATCTGGCTCAGGGCGCAGCCTGTTAGCCAGAGCCATTATCGGTATTCCGGGCCCAAACTGGACCATCACTGCCGATCGCATGATGTGGGATGGCCATAATCTGATGGCCATGAGCGCCAAAGAACGGCGCAACCTAATGGGCTCGGATATCGCCATGATTTTCCAAGACCCCTCTGGCAGCTTAGATCCCGCCCAAACCGTGGGTAAGCAAATCCTGCAGGCCATGCCGAGTCATCCAAAAACGTATTTTTGGCAACGCCGTAAACAGGCCAAACTGACGGCACAAAAGTGGTTACATAAAGTGGGGATCAAAAATCCGCAAAAGGTCATGGCAAGTTACCCCTGGGAATTATCCGAAGGCGAATGTCAAAAGGTGATGATCGCCATGGCCGTCGCAAATCAGCCAAGGTTATTAATTGCCGATGAACCCACCAACTCGATGGAGC
>NZ_JBOFMC010000200.1:0-9495 GCF_051658185.1 Shewanella sp.
GGCAATGGCAGGCTTAGTGTTGGATGCCAGTTCCTGTAGCCGAATGATTTCAGCAACCAGTTGATCTTGCCCTAATGCTGTGACTTTGACTTTGAGCGGTTGGTCAACGTTGATGGTGCCAGCATAAACCATCTGATCCTGCTGCTTTTCAATCGGCATTTGCTCGCCCGTGAGCATCGCCTCATTGACATTACTGTGACCTTCGATGACAACGCCATCGGCGGCGACCATTTCCCCGGGTTTTACCAAAAATATGTCATCGAGACGTAATTTTTTCGCGGGAATTTCTGCTTGCCCCTGTGGGGTGACTAAGTGTGCAGTGAGTGGCACTAACTTGTGCAAATTACTGGAGCTGACAGAGGCTTTTTGTCTGGCTTTTTGTTCAAAGTAGCGTCCAAGTAACAGGAAGAAGGTAAACATGGATACGGATTCAAAATACACCTCGCCAGTGCCATTCACGGTCGCAAAACAGCTGGCAGTGTAGGCGCCGCCAATGGCGATAGAAACCGAGACATCCATATTCAGTTTGCCACTGAGCAAGGTGCGAATGGCGCTAAAATAGAAGGGCTGCGCTGAATAAAGCACCACAGGCGTCGCAAAAATCATGCTAACCCAGCGAAAATAATCACGATACTGCACATCTAAATCGGTAAAGTAGCCAGTATAGAGGGCTAGGGCAAACATCATCACTTGCATAGTGGCAAAACCTGCCAGCCCTAAACGCAGTAAAAATTTGCGGCTATTTTGCTGGCTGGTCCGTTCTTGTTCATCCACTTGATAGGGGGCGGCTTGATAACCAATGCGGCTGATCTGGCTTAAAATGTCACTGAGTTTTATCGCGGTTTTATCCCAAGTGATCAACGCCCTCTGGGTGGTGGAGTTGACCAGCACTTGGCTGATGCCTGGCAGTTGTTTTACTTTGTGTTCAATCAGCCAAGCACAGGCGGCGCAGGTTATGCCATCAATCGAGAGGGAAACCGACTGAAGATTATCTTGAGAATGGACAAAATCTTGCTGCACTTCGGGTAAGTCATAGGCAGAAAATTGCGTGAGCTCCTCGGGGACGAGCGCCGTTTGCTTACTCCCCGGCTCAGTGCGAAATTTGTAGTAGCTCAGCAATCCTGCATCAACAATCGCCTGTGACACCGCTTGACAACCGGGGCAACACATTAATTCATCACGTTCATGAATGCGGGTAACAAACTGCACACCAGTGAGGACAGGCTCATTGCAGTGAAAACAACTTGGATGTGTCATAGCAATACTTATTCACTCACCACTAATTTAACCACAATTGAACATTATCTTTTAATTCAATTCGTTGCTGAACGCGCCATGTACCATCAAAGCCTTCAAGGCGCACTTCCCACGGGCCAGTTAACGGCTCAGGTAACGCCAAGCGATAGCGTTGATTGGCATCGGCGGTGAGGGTCAGTTTGAGATCGTGACTGGCAATTGTCGGGTGATAAAACTCCACTTTTAACGCGGCTTGATAGGCGGGGCCGCCGTGCTGCTTGAATAGAATTTCATTTTGATGTTGCTCAAGGGAAAATTGCATTCCTAATTGCTTGGCATATTTGATTTTACTTAAATCCATATTAATGGCTTTACCGTCCTTATAATAATCCTCGGCCACGAGGGCATCAGAATTGGACAGGGCGATTTTAAGAGTGGCAAAACTGGCGATGACGGCACACAGGGGAAGGATGATTAAAAACCACGGCCAAAACTGCTTATACCAAGGTTGTTGTTCAGTCATGTAGGGGACCCATTAATAAATTTAGTGCCATTTTACCGATAAAAAGCGGCTTTAGCACTTTAAAAAAAAGGCCCCGAGATCTCGAGGCCTTCAGGTTGAACATCGCTAATTACTTGTTTGACAAGCTATAAACATAGGCAGCGATCACATGGACTTTCTCTTCACCCAGAACGTCTTTCCAGGCTGGCATGACGCCAGTACGACCATGTTTAATACTCTCTTCAATCACGCCGCGACTGCCACCATATAACCAAATATCGTCGGTTAAATTAGGTGCACCCATGAATTTATTGCCCTTGGCGTCCATACCATGGCACGCAAAACAGCCTTTCATGAATGAGCCTTGACCAAGAGCGGCGAGTTTTTCATCGTGTTCACGGCCAGACAATTTCACCAGATATTCGGTTAACCCAGCAAGCTCGCTATCATCGATTGGCAAGCCACCTTTTGGCGGCATCATGCCATGACGACCAGCCATGATGGTGGTTTTAATCGTGGCTAAATCACCACCATATAACCAGTCAGCGTCGGTCAGATTAGGGAAGCCCTTGCTACCGCGCGCATCAGAGCCATGGCACTGAGCACAGTTTTGCAGGAACAAACGGCCACCGACTTTCAAGGCTTCTTGGTTTGTCACTAATTGTTCTAGTGGTGTTGCCAAATATGCCGCGAAGATCGGCCCATACTTTTCATCCGCGTGTTTCACTTCTTGATCGTACTGTACATAACGGTTTTCTTTGGCGGCCAGTTCAATCGCCGCGGCCGAATCCGCTTTAATTCCTTGTTCAGTACCAATACTTTGGTTCGAGCTGCTCCAGCCTAATAGGCCTTTGTAGCTTCCTAAACCTGGGAATAATGCCAGATAGATCAAGCCAAACACGATAGTGATATAGAACATATAACTCCACCATTTTGGCAGTGGGTTATTGAGTTCTTCGATACCATCGAAACTGTGGCCCATCGATTCGCCTTCTTTGACATCCGTGGTGTTTTTAGAACACGCACGCAGCAATAGAAAACAACCTGCGATCACAATTAACGAGAGTACGCTAATCCAAATACTCCAGAAGCTACTCATCACTTATTCTCTCCTGAGTCCTTCGATATCTTGCGGATTTCCTCATCGGAAAACACAAGATTAGCTGCCTCATCAAAGGACTTTTGACGACGCGAACTATATGCCCAAGCAAATATACCGACGAAGGTCAGCATCACAATGATGGTTAAAATGCCTTGTAATGTGCCGTAATCCATATATTGCCTCCTTATTTGAGTGCATGACCCAAAGACTGAAGATATGCGATTAAGGCTTCGAGTTCTGTTTTGCCTTCAACAGCTTTTTGAGCGCCTGCAATTTCTTCATCGGTATACAGATCTTGACCTTTGTAACCGCCTTTATGCATGTTACGCAGAATCGTCATCTTATCGCCGGTCAGTTTGCCATCGAGTTTATTTTCAGCCAGCCAAGGGAAGCCAGGCATATTCGATTGTGGAACCACAGCACGAGGATCAATTAAATGCACTTCATGCCATTTATCGCTGTAGCGACCGCCAACACGAGCCAGATCAGGGCCGGTACGTTTAGAACCCCATTGGAAGGGGTGATCCCAAACGGATTCACCGGCAACCGAATAGTGACCATAACGTTCGGTTTCAGCACGCAGTGGCCGGATCATTTGGCTGTGACAGTTATAGCAACCTTCACGCACATAAATATCCCGACCTTCAAGCTGCAGGGCAGTGTAGGGCTTTAACCCTTCAACAGGCTCAGTGGTATCCTTTTGGAAAATCAACGGGGTGATTTCAACAAGGCTACCAAAACTTATCGCGATAACGGTAAAGATCGCTAACAAACCGATGTTTTTTTCAACTATCTCATGATTAAATTTCATCGAGTTTGCTCCTTAAGCCGCTTTAGCTTCAGCCAATTCTGGCAATGAATCTTTAGAGGCATTCACAGTACGAATAACGTTGTATGCCATGATCAACATACCGGTTAAGAAGAAACAACCGCCGAGGAAACGTACAAAGTAGAAAGGATAAGAAGCTTCCAGACTTTCGACAAAACTGTAAGTCAACGTACCGTCAGCGTTCACCGCCCGCCACATCAGACCTTGCATCACACCCGAAATCCACATAGAAACGATGTAAAGCACAGTACCAATGGTTGCCAACCAGAAATGCACGTTAACCAACGCGGTGCTATACATGCGGCCGTGGCCGAACAGTACCGGGATTAAGTGATATAAAGAGCCAATAGACACCATGGCCACCCAGCCTAGCGCGCCGGAGTGAACATGACCTACGGTCCAGTCGGTATAGTGTGATAAGGCGTTCACCGTCTTGATGGCCATCATCGGACCTTCGAAGGTCGACATACCGTAGAAAGACAACGAAACCACTAAGAAACGTAACACCGGATCGGTACGCAGTTTATGCCATGCACCAGATAAGGTCATGATACCGTTGATCATCCCGCCCCAAGACGGTGCAAATAGGATGAGTGACATCACCATACCTAACGACTGCGTCCAGTCGGGCAACGCGGTGTAGTGTAAGTGGTGCGGACCCGCCCAAATATACAATGCAATCAATGCCCAGAAGTGCACAATCGATAAACGGTATGAATATACCGGCCGACCGGCTTGCTTAGGCACAAAGTAGTACATCATCCCCAAGAAGCCTGCGGTTAATAGGAAACCTACCGCATTGTGACCATACCACCATTGCACCATGGCATCCACGGCACCACTGTACATGGAGTAAGACTTGAACAGGCTGACAGGCACGGCCATCGAGTTAACGATATGCAGCACTGCGACTGTGATAATGAAAGCGCCAAAAAACCAGTTAGCCACATAAATGTGCGACGTGGTTCGCTTCACGATGGTGCCGAAAAACACGATGGCATAGGAGACCCATACAATCGTGATCGCGATATCGATAGGCCATTCTAATTCAGCATATTCTTTACCACTGGTAAATCCCATAGGTAAAGTGATGGCTGCTGACAGAATGATGGCTTGCCATCCCCAAAACGTAAATGCGGCGAGCTTAGGTGCAAATAGTCGGGTTTGACAGGTGCGTTGTACGACATAATAGGATGTTGCAAAAAGGGCTGATGTACCGAACGCAAAAATGACCGCATTGGTATGTAATGGTCGCAGGCGACTATACGTTAACCACGGAGTTTCAAAGTTCAGCTGAGGCCAGATTAACTGAGCCGCAATTAATACACCGACTGACATACCAACAATACCCCACAACACAGTGGTTAAGGCAAATTGGCGGACAATGGTGTAATTGTAATCAGCGCCTGTTGGCTGGGAATGGTTCATCATAATGCTTCCACTGCTTATTACTTTTACTTTTAGTAAAGACAAGCTTTACCTGTTATGAAAGACATAAAACTGGTATTTCCCTATTAGGGTTGTTGAGTTATGTCAATGCTTTATCCTACACATTTGTGCGCAAACGTGAGGTTTTGCAATGATACTTGAGCCATGTCAAAAAAGATACCAAAGAAGAAGGACGGAAAGTTGATCTAGATCAACCTACACCATAGAATGTTAACATATTGCATCATAAGGTTAATTTTTGTGCTAACTCATTATCGTCTTGGATTTTTATCGCTGCTCTTAGCATTTAACTTACTGGGTTGTAAAGACAATGTTTCCAAGTCAGCGGTCGATCCGACACTCTGTGATTTTCAGCAGGGTGAATGTGTTAAAAATAGCGACACAGTTGAGTTGCGACTAGGGCTAACGCCCCCCCAGGCACCCAGTGAAAAACCGTTAACATTAAAGCTGTTAACCTCATCCCCAATAACCGATGTCAACATCATGCTCGAAGGCAGAGATATGTTTATGGGGGTTATCCCTGTCAATGTGCAGCAACTCGATGAAAAGACCTATGAAGGTAAACTGCTGTACGGCTCATGTAGCAGCGGTTACATGGTGTGGCGGGGCACCATCAAGTTTAACCATAATGGCGTACCCCAACGCGTGCAGTTCGATTTTCTCGCTGATAACACATCAGCAAAGTGATTCGCCCCGAATGTAAACGGCTAAAAAATCTTCCCAATTGACTCACCGCCCCCACCATCTGATAACTCATCGGGTGGTGGGAGATTCTTAATATTCCCCTTGCTTACCGCGGTAAGATTGTTACCTCATTAATTCGCCCCAGTAACCTTCCATTAAATAGGTAATGTTTTTGGGTGTGGTATGTAAATTGTTGGCAGGCGGGGATGCTCAAGGCAAAAAAAGATCGTTTAAGAGGCTTAAACGATCTTCATCATAATCAATGACGGTGGATTAAACGCGAAGGTTATTGCAACACGACGTGCTGGAACCCTTGCACTAGGCTGATGACTGGCTGAGGATAGACCCCTAGCAGTACCACCAATACCGCCGAGAGCAATACCACCACACCGCCGGAGGAGAGGGCCCAGTCGGCGCTGGCATCCCGCTGCTGCATGCCAGGTTCACGCAGATACAGGGTCACCATCACCTTGAGGTAGTAATAGAGCCCCAGCGCACTGCCCAGCACAATGGCGCCCGAGAGCCACCAAAGCTGCGCCTCAACGGTGACGCCAATCAGGTAGAACTTGCCGATAAAGCCCAGCGTCATCGGGATGCCCGCCAAGGAGAGCATCATCACCGTTAATACGGCCGTGAGGTAAGGGCGCTTCCAGAACAGGCCGCGATAGCTGTGCAGCGAGTCTGCATCCTTGCCGCGATAGGGGCTCGACATCATGCTCACCACGCCAAAGGCGCCTAGGCTGGTGAACAGATACATCAGCAGATATACCCCGGCCGCTTCCACCGGCATCTCGCCGATGCGGCTCGCCACGATCACCGCCAGCAGGTAGCCGAAGTGAGAGATAGAGGAGTAACCCAGCATCCGCTTGATGTTGGTTTGCACCAGTGCGAGCAGGTTGCCGGCGAGAATAGAGATGACCGCCATGGCCGCCAGTAGCCAGTGGAACATCGGATCTGCGGCAGCGGGCACCGCCAAATAGAAGCGCAGTAGCACGGCAAACACGGCGATTTTGCTGACGGTGGCGAGGAAGGTCGCGACCGGGGCCGGGGCACCTTCGTAGACATCTGGGGTCCAGAGGTGGAAAGGAGCCAATGACAATTTAAAGGCAAAGCCGACCAGCATGAGTCCCAGACCGCCCATCAGTAACGGATGGTGCGTCGGACTTTGGGCTAAGGTCTGGCCTAAGTCTGCAAAGCTCAGGCTTCCCGCTTGGGCATAGAGCAGCGCCATACCAAACAACAGGAAGGCGGTGGCGGCGGCAGAAAGTACCATGTACTTTACCGCCGCTTCCAGCGAATGACGCTCGCGGTAGGCGTAACCCACCAGACCGAACATCGGCAGGGTCAGCATCTCGATCCCGATAAACAGCGACGCGAGATGGCGGGAGCAGGCCAACACCAAACCACCGGCGGTGGCGATCAGCAGCAATAGGAAGAACTCTTCCTTGTTGTCCGGGTAGGCCTTCAGCCACGAGCGGCCGAAAGTACAAGTGGCCAAGGCACCGATCAGCACCAGCCCCATGTAGAAGACCGCGTAGCTATCGACTTGCAGTAGCGGGGTGACGCCCTGATCGCCCTGCGCCATCACGATGGGCAGCGAGAACAGCGCCAAGTTGAGGCCGACAATGGTCACGGTAAAGGCGGTGGTGACACAGCGGCGCCAAGCAATCGCCAGCATTAAGGCGGCGATTGAGCCAGTGGTCAACAGCAGCGGAAGCAGTGTCAGCAGTTGGGAAGTGGAGAAGGTCATTGCAGGGCTCCAGCAGTTGGCTGCAGATACCAGTGCAGCACGTTGCTGAGGCTGCTGCTGGCGGTATCAATCACGGGTTGGGGATAGAGGCCGAGTAGGACCAAGAGACCGGCGATTGTCATCATCATCACGAGTTCGCGGCGATCTAGCCCTTTTAGGATGCTATCGTCTTTGGCTGGGCCAAAGCAGGCGCGTTGCAGCATGATAAGCGAGTAGACCGAGGCCAGTACCAGACCAAAGGTGGCAATAGTCGTGATAACCGGAGCCACTTGGTAGCTGCCGACTAAGATCAGGAACTCACCGACGAAGTTGCCCGTGCCCGGCATGCCAAGCGACGCCACCGAGAAGAACAGCATCACCCCCGGCAGATAGCGCAGGCGTCCCCACAGACCGCCCATTTGGCGCAGATCCCGGGTGTGCAACCGCTCATAGAGCTGACCACAGAGGATAAAGAGACCGGCGGCAGAAAGACCGTGGGCGATCATCTGCACGACAGCGCCTTGCAATGCAAGTTCACTTCCTGAGTAGATAGCGATCATCACAAAGCCCATGTGGGAGATACTGGTATAAGCCACCAAGCGTTTGATGTCGGTCTGGGCAAACGCCACGATGGCGCCATAGATAATACCGACAAGACCCAGCATCATAGCGTAGGGAGCAAACTCGGCCGAGGCCTCGGGGAACAGCGGCAGGGCAAAGCGCAGCAGACCATAGGCGGCGGTTTTGAGCAAAATCCCCGCCAAGTCTACCGAGCCTGCGGTCGGCGCCTGACTATGGGCATCCGGCAACCAGCCGTGCAGTGGCACCAGTGGCATCTTGACCGCGAAGGCGATAAAAAAGCCCAGCATCAGCAACCATTGAACACTGTGGCTCATCGGGGTGTTGAGCAGATCTAGGTAGTTGAAGGTAAAGACGCCAGTAGCATGTTGGTGGGTTAGCACCAGCCCAATGATAGCGACCAGCATGATAAGCCCGCTCACCTGGGTGTAGATAAAGAACTTGGTCGCAGCGTTGATCCGAGATTTACCGTCAGTGACCGAGTGGCCCCACAGCGCAATCAAAAAGTACATGGGGACCAGCATCATCTCCCAGAAGAAGAAGAACAGGAACAAGTCCAGCGCCATGAACACGCCGAGCACCCCGCCCAAGATCCACAGCAGGTTGAGGTGGAAAAAGCCGATGCGCTGCACAATCTCTTTCCACGAACAGAGGACGGCCAGCACCCCGATAAAGCAGGTGAGGATCACCATCAGCAAGGAGAGGCCATCGACGGCCAGATGCAAAGAAATGCCAAAGCGGGGGATCCAAGGTTGGCGCCATTCGGCGATCCAAGGCGCGGCAGCACTGCTACCCGTGTTATCAAGGCCCGTGGCGGCCAAAGAGAAATCACCACTGAGCCAAATGGCGCAGGCGAGCAGCAGGCTGAGGCCCATAGACAGCAGGGCTATCCAGCGGACAAACTGTCCGCCCAGACGCTCCATCTGCCAGCAGAGCAAGCCGCCGATAAAAGGAATTAGCAAGATCCAGAGTAAGGTCACGGTATCAGCTCTCGTTCAAGTTCATATAAGATTGCTCGCCCTGGGCAATCAGGGCGGGCAAACAGCCTAGCGCTGGGAAGCTGCGATGAGGTAGCGCCCGATTCATCGAGTCTTTTATCGCATAGTTCATCGCACGGTTTTTTGAGTCGTTCATCGCGTTATCCCAGTAGTAACAGCGCCAGCACCAGCACGGCGCCGATCCCGATGGAGGCGGCGTACCAGCGCAGATTGCCGGTGACTGTCCAAGCCAGCAGTTGGTTGCCGCGAAGGGCAATCCAGGCGGGCAGCCCCATCATCCAGTCCAGCGGGTCGCGCCCCAGCAGTCTTGTCGAGAGCAAATAGGGTTTGACCCACAGCAGGTTATAGAGCCAGTCAAAGCCCCAGGCGTTAAACCACAGCGTGCCA
>NZ_JBOFMC010000201.1:0-2870 GCF_051658185.1 Shewanella sp.
TACTTACATCAATCTTACTTACATCAATCTTACTTACATCAATCTTACTTACATCAATCTTACTTACATCAATCTTACTTACATCAACCTTACTTACATCAATCATCCGCCCACCCTTCTCACCACGATACCCACTTCCACCTATGCGGGCCTCACTCATTCCCGCCACAATGCAAACCTAATAGGCTTGCAGCGCTTGTTTGCCCGCGTTTTGCCACAGGCCAGCCTTTTGCTGCACCAGCAGTACAAACTCATGCTCAAGGTATACCGCCTTTACCTTTCCCGTCAGTCGCACCCGTTCATCATGCTCAAGACGGTAGCCATTGCCACAGCGGGCGGCATCAAGGCCTGTTTGCGCCAAGATCTCACCTACGCTGAGCACCAGCGCCTGATCATCCAGTTGCCCGAGGTTAATTTGCCCCTTTACACGACCATCGCTGCCCATGAGGCGCAGCCCCAAGCCCGCGAGGGCGCCAATAACCCCCTGCCCCGTACCACCATGCTCCGTTAGCGAAATATGGAGCTTGGCGGCCAAATCATAGGCTGCCGCCTTGGTCAGCACCTCTGTTTTGGCCCGGCGGCCAAACTCAATGAGCGCCGCAGCATCATAATCGGCCGCCATATCAAGGATGGCAATGCCGGGGTCGGCCGCAGGTGCCGCTTCGGCCCGCACTTGGGCGGCACAATATTGCATAATGTCGGCGAGCGTTAATGGGGAATGCAGCGCAAAACACATGGCGCTGTTGTGGGAGGTGTAGGGAATATCCGGATGGACCAACAATTGATGGCGCGTCACAAAAGAGGCGCGCCCCCCCGACATGCCAACTAGCCTGCGGGCGATATCCTCCGCGATTTCTCCCGTCCCCTTAGTGCCGATATCATCGGTATCGTCAATACAAATCAGCCAATGGTTCATGTGCTTTCCTCTGGTTAACATTTATCCCGCTGCAGCAGGTCGTGGGCCACTAAACGCGCCAATACCGGCGGCACCAACAGCGCCCCAAGGATGGCAAACACGCCGCCTTTAAGGGCGCTCAGCCCCCACTGGATGAACACGAGCTTAAGCGCCATCCCCGCGAGCATATTGGTCAGCGCCCCCTTCAGCGCCCAAGCAAGGCTGCCGGTAAGGGCGAGGCTCACGCAGCGCCAGCGTAAATGCATGGCCAGCGGCAGCAGCAATCCAACACAGTCCATCGCTAACGCAGGCAAAGCGAATTTCAATAAAATCATCGGCCCGCCCTTACCCACGCCAAGGGCCATCGCAACAATGCCGGCGATCACTCCACAGGCGGTAATGCCCCCAAAACGCCCGATCGCGCCATAGCAAATAAGGTAAAAAAAACTCATCAACAACATACTGTGCCCAGATAGGCCAAGCTTGAGTCGCAGGATGCTGGTTAACGCCACCAGCAGGGTGGCGCAAAATCCGATAAAGAGCGAATCTTGCAAACTTAAGGGAATTTTTTTATTCATCTTGGTCTCTGGGAGTATGCCAATGGGTAGGGTGCGGCTGAGCACCAAAGTGGCGCGCCTTAGCCGCAATCGCGATTTGCCGAGATAATTTGAGCAGTTGGATTAACACTGGAAAGAGCACGCAATAGGCCAATTCGGGCCAATGCTTAGGATGGCGCAGCGCCCTTGGGGTGATGCGCGCGCCACGCAGGCATTGGAGCTGATAAATCTCACGGATCTCCTCTGCCATATAGGGCAACAAGCGTAAGGAAGCCGTGACCACAAAGGCCCATTTACTGGGTAACAGCGCGCTTAACACCTCACCAATCCGCTCCGGCGCAGCAGTAATACACAACCACCAGCCCGGCAACGTGGCGAGCATGAGCCGCAAAACCACCAGCGCGCCTTGGGCCAATTGGGTTGGGCCATAAAACAGTAAATAGCCACTCAAGGTGAGCGTCAGTTGCAGGATGCCAAACTTAATGATGCCGTCAATTCGCCCGCGCTGGCGCAGGGCATGGATGACTAAGAGCCCATTGACTCCCACTAATGGCCACAGCAGTGCACTGGGTAATACAAAGGCGCAGGCCGACAGCACACAGACCAATAATAGCGACAGTGCGCAGATTGCCGTGTCCCCACGCGGAGTACGATACTCCGCCTGATACGCCCGCCTAAAACGCCGAGAGTGTCCGCTACTGCCCATCGCGCCTCCCTGCCCCTGTATCTTTGGGCTCTGTGTGCTCAGTGGGCTCTTGCAGCAACTGTCCATGGTGTAAACGCCAACGCCGTGTCACGCCGCTGTGCGCCACATCCCTATGGCTACTGAGTAACACGGCGCCGCCTTGGGCACTTAATGCCTGCAGCACATGCCACACCTTGGCGGCATATTGCCCATCCATCCCCGCCAGCGGGTCGTCAAGTAACAACACCTTAGGCTGCAGGCAGGCCAATGATGCCAGCGCCACCAAATGCTGTTGGCCATAGGAAAGCTTATGGGGAGAGAGCGAGGCGAGGCTAAGCACATCCAACGCCGCCAACATCTGCTCAGCGCGCTCCAACGGGAGTGCAAACCGCTTTAGACTAAACTGCATTTCGGCCAGCACCGTGGTTTCGAACAGTTGCCGACTGGGTCTTTGCATTAATAATCCCAACTCTGCGCCATAAACCCCAAGCGTTGGCCGCCGCCCAAGCACCTTTAGCGGCAAACGCTGCTTTACGCTTTGCAGGCCTGCGAGCGTTTTTAGCAGACTGGTTTTGCCCGAGCCGTTATCACCGACCAAGGTTGCAATCTCTCCCGCTCGCAGGGTAAATCCGTGGGGGCAATCAAATAAGCGCTCCGCCCCCTCAAAACCAAACTCAAAGGCATCGGCGCGGATAAGCGCCTGACCCAAGGGCGTAGTCTCTTGCCCATCAAC
>NZ_JBOFMC010000202.1:0-3920 GCF_051658185.1 Shewanella sp.
TGATAGAATTTAGACTCAAGACGCTTGAAAAAGCAGAGCGTCGATTTGCACCTGCTATATTCTAGAGCGAGCCGGCGAGCGTCCTAAATCTAGAGCTAGAGAGCGTCCTAGCGCAGCGCTTTGTGCTGCGTTCTAGAGAGCGAAGGCCGTCTCTAGCAGTTGCAAACAGTTGCAAACAGTTGCAAACAGTTGCAAACAGTTGCAAACAGTTGCAAAGCAGTGTCCTTGGTTGCTTTCAGGCACGCTACCAATTTTCGCGTGGCGGGCGAGACGCCCTGATGAAATACGTCCTGTATTTCACTCTGCGAGCCAGCTAACGCTGTTAATAATTGTTCCAGACAATTATTTGCGGCGTCCGCTTAACGAATGAAACAATTCATTCGATGTCCTTCGGACACGCTACCGCCCATAGATTGCGGCCTCTATATTGCCCTTCGCTATGCGAAATATTAAATTTTATCATACAGTTAGCTGAGACTCAGCTAACAAAAATCTGTTATGTTAGGATGAGTTATGGCGCTTGTTGTCAACACTGCAGGGGACGTTTCACTCTCCTAGCGTGGCGCTCATCTAGCTCTTAGCTCTTAGCCTGTTAGCCATGTGTAAATTTAACCACACAACCATAAAGCGATCACCGTTAAGCTAAAGCTGCAAGAATATACAGTAAAAACACGGACCTGTATGCTCAAAAAGCAACCTAAAGCGCTATTTGCCATAAAATTAGGCCACTCTTTAGTAACAAAATCCCCATAAAAACATGACACCGCTCACAACCCAGCCCCCATAATAGAGGCGGCTGAACGTATTATGAGCTCACCACACCTTGCGTTGACCATTTTTTAAACTCAGCGACTTTTGTTAAAAAATGTTTTAAGCATTGCAACTATAGCCAATGTCTTACACGCTAGCGCGACTTTACCTTACATCATGGCGTTTGTATCAGTTTGTTGCAATCATGGCACTTAGCGCAATTTTGCCAATACGTCTTTTTGTTCACAAGTAACTTATTGTTCACTAATAATTTGTGTTTAATGCATTTTGGCGGCCATTTAGCCAGTTAACCTGCCCTGGCTGATAAAATCGGCTGAACAGTTAAAGCACAAAGACAATTTTAATCGAGTCGCTTTACGCTTTGCTCTGGGACATTAATGGTTTTTTGTTGGCCCATGATGGTAAATAGCACTTGGCAGCGTTTATTTGGGCATTGTTCTTGAAAAATGCCTTCTAAATCAGTAAATGGCCCCTCGGTAAATATCACCTTTTCGCCAGCGACTAAAGGGGCAGATTCCGCCAGGGTTTTATCAAAGGTGCGGAGCTCTTTCATGCGGATAGTGTGAATGATCCGATCATCAAGTGGCACCATGCGTTCCTGACAATTGACCAAATAATTGACGCCACGCGTGGAGTGAATTTGCCGCACGCTGGTTTCATCTGGATCAAATTGAATAAAGAGATAGCTGGGGAATAACGGGACTTGAGTTGCAACCGTCTTTTGATTTCGCTGCTTTTTTGCTTGCCACATCATCGGCAAATACGTGTCGATATTTTGCAGCGCTAAGTTTTGTTGGGCCCTCGCTTCACTCCGAGGTTTGCAATACAAAAGATACCAGGCCTTCATTAACTTATCTCACCACGCTCATTTAGTGATATCAGTGTTGTTGACATCAGTAAAGTGACATCCATTTACAGAGCGCAATGGTAACAAAATTAGCCGCACTCTAGGAAGTGCTTATAGACAAATTCTGCATAGTTGCGACCTACCACCACAAAAAAGTTAAGCCAACCGATTTGAGTTAGAGAAGTTGTTGCTAAAGCTTGCTTACATTGTCGGCAATTAGCTTCGCAAAATTGACTTTATCTGCTTTTAAAGGCTATATAAGGTGAGTTTTTAGCAAAAACAGCCCGATTATCGCTAAAAACCCTACTTTTATTATAAAAACGCAACAATAACCCATACGTACGCGGCAGTATTTTCAACAACGAATCTCAAGGTCTGCTGTTAAAAAATACTTAAAATGCAACACGATAATGGGAAAGCAACAACTTTTCTGTGGTGACATCATCCTGTTTCAGGGGCCCACAGGCAATCACGAGCGAAGGTGGAAAACTTAATGAGTGCATCAAAACCACAAGGTACGATGCTTGGACATCCCAAAGGATTGTTCTTGCTATTTACCACAGAGTTATGGGAAAGATTTAGTTATTATGCAATGCGCGCCATTTTGGTGCTGTATTTGGTAGACCAAGTTGGCAAGCAAGGCGGCGGTTTAGGTTGGACCCAAGCTGACGCGCTGTCACTTTATGGTACCTTCACGGCTTTAGTTTACTTAACGCCCCTCATCGGTGGCTGGTTAGCTGATAATTTTCTGGGTCAACGTAAAGCGATTTATTTTGGTGGCGCTTTAATGGCAATCGGCCAGTTTATGCTAGCCGCACCCCATGCATGGTTTCCTGGTGTTGAAACAACCGTTTTCTATATCGGCTTAGGAACACTGATTTTAGGTAACGGTCTATTCAAGCCGAACATATCCACTATGGTGGGTGATCTGTATGAAGAAGGCGATCATCGACGCGATGGCGCTTTTACCATCTTCTATATGGGGATTAACTTAGGCGCGGCACTCTCTGGTTTTGTCGTGGCTTGGGCGTATACCAGCTTTGGTCATACTGAAGTTATTAATGGTGAAGAGGTATTTATCAATAACTGGCAAGCCGGTTTCTTCTGTGCCGGTGTTGGTATGTTGATTTCTCTTATCATTCAATTTTTGTTTGCGCAAAAATTACTGGGTGATATTGGTACTGTTCCTGCTGCGAGACTTGAGCGCGAGCGCCAAGCACAGTTGGGCAATGTGCGTAAAGAACCGCTCACCAAAGTTGAGCGTGACCGTATCAAGGTCATCATGGTTCTTGGTTTGTTTACCATCATCTTCTGGGCGGGATTCGAACAAGCTGGCGGCTTAATGAATTTATTTACCAATGAATTCACTGACCGTTTCATTGGCACCTGGGAAGTACCGACAACTTACTTCCAATCACTTAACGCCATTTTCATTGTGTTATTTGCTCCTGTTGTTGCCTCTATTTGGATCCGTTTAGGTAGAAATGAACCTAACTCACCGGTTAAATTTGCTTTAGGCCTTGTGCTGTTAGCTATCGGTTTCCTGTTTATGATTGGTGCCGTTGTCGAAATGGGTGGCAATCCAACCGCTAAATCAAGCATGTGGTGGTTAGTGGGTGCTTATTTCTTCCACACCATGGGCGAGCTGTGTTTATCACCGATTGGTTTATCTATGGTGACTAAACTTGCCCCACTGCGCATTGCCTCATTAATGATGGGGGCTTGGTTCCTATTTATTGCGATGGCGAACTATGTTGCCGGTTTTGTGGGTTCACTTATTGGCCACGGTGGCGGTAAAGAAGAACAATTAGCCAACGCTATGTCAATTTTTGCCGGTATTGCGATTACCGCAGCCATCTCTGGCGTCATCCTGTTCTTTATGGCGGACAAACTCGTCGATTGGATGCACGGCGCTGAGTCTAAGCACCATAGCGAAGAGCAAGCCTTAGAAGATGAAATAGCCATTACTGGTGAACACGAGGCGATTAAACGCTAAGTTTATGAGCAACAAGCTTATTAGCAACATGTGCTGTGACTTGCGAAAAGTTTGATAATTATGCTTTCGATACAAAACGTCATGATTTAAACATAAAGCGCCCTAGTGTCTAGTGGCGCTTTTTTTAGCTTATCTTGCATGCTGCACGGTTTTACAACGCAAGTGATTACAGCGCAAGTTCTCACAACTAAATTAAGTAACTCAATTAAGCAACTCAATTAAGCAACTCAATTAAGCAACTCAATTAAGCAACTCAATTGAGCAACTCAAGTTATCGTCATGGCATCTACAGCGTCAGCTGAATAA
>NZ_JBOFMC010000203.1:0-1791 GCF_051658185.1 Shewanella sp.
AGCCATAGCAGGGTTGCTAAACTGCCGATGGGGGTGATTTTAGGACCTAAATCGCTGCCAATCACGTTAGCGTAGATCATAGCCTCTTTAATGACACCGGTTGCATTGCTACCGTCTATCGACAGGGCGCCAATTAACACTGTTGGCATGTTGTTCATGATGGAAGATAAAAAGGCGACCAAGAAGCCTGTGCCCATAGTGGCAACCCAAAGTCCTTGTTCTGCCAAACTATTTAATACGCTTGATAAGTAATCGGTTAAGCCTGCGTTGCGAAGACCATAAACAACCAAATACATGCCGAGTGAAAAGATCACTATCTGCCAAGGCGCGCCGCGAAGCACCTTAGTGGTATCTATGGCATGGCCTTTCTTGGCGACAACAAACAGGATAAAGGCGCCTACGGCAGCGACTAAACTCACGGGCACGCCGAGCGGTTCTAAGCCAAAGAAGCCCACCAAGAGTAAGACTAATACACCCCAACCGGTTTTAAAGGTGTTGAGGTCGCGAATGGCGGCCTTAGGCTCGCGTAGTTTTTGCAAGTCGTAGGTCGCGGGAATATCTTTGCGAAAAAACAGATGCAGCATGACTAAGGTGGCGCTAATCGCGGCAATATCGACGGGCACCATCACAGAGGCGTATTCGTTAAAACCTATGTTGAAGAAGTCCGCCGAAACAATATTGACTAGGTTAGAGACAATTAACGGCAAACTTGCGGTATCGGCAATAAAACCTGCGGCCATCACAAAGGCTAAGGTTGCTCCGGCGCTAAAGCCCAGCGCCAGTAACATAGCAATCACTATGGGGGTGAGGATCAGCGCCGCGCCATCATTCGCGAATAAGGCGGCAACGGTAGCACCGAGTAGCACTATGTAAGTAAAGAGTAAACGGCCACGACCTTTACCCCAGCGGGCTACATGCAGTGCGGCCCATTCGAAAAAACCTGACTCATCCAATAATAAACTGATGATGATCACAGCGATAAAGGTTGCAGTCGCGTTCCAGACGATATTCCACACCACGGGGATGTCCCCTAAGTGCACGACACCTAGTAGCAAGGCTAATACAGCGCCTAGTGTGGCACTCCAACCTATGCCTAAGCCCTTAGGCTGCCAAATCACTAACACAATGGTAAGAACAAAAATTGCCCCGGCTAACCACATATAAACTCCTAAAAGGGCAGAGACACTCACTCTGCGCCTCATCATAATATCAAATATGAGGACAGCCCTATATTTTTTCTCATTCAAGCCATATTAGCCAGAGCTGGTTGTAGGCAAACCGAATGTGCATTATGTTTTTGATCTAAAATGGATGGACTCATTTTTACTGGAACCTTGCAAAAACTGACCGATTACTGCGAACACTTAGAAAAACGACGACGGCACTTTGCGTCAAGCTGTCAGTATTTGCACCGCAACTGACAACGACTATATCCCTTTGACGGCAATCATTGCCTAAGACCTCCCAAGCACTATGGGATGACTTACCTCGTCTGAAATACACCATTTTTTAATGAATTAGCTCAATCTATTGCCTCAGATGTTGTCCCTGCAACTTTTGATGACTCTCATTGAAGCCATTTAGCCAGAGTTAGGTTGTAGACAAACTGAAAGTGCATTATGTTGTTGTTTTACAATGGATGGCTAGATTTATCAGCTCTTAGAAAAACGACGACGGCACTTTGCGTCAAGCTGCCAGTACTTGCACCGCAACTGACAACGACTATATCCCTTTGGCGGCAATCATTGCCTAAGACCTCCCAAGCACTATGGGATGACTTACCTCGTCTGA
>NZ_JBOFMC010000204.1:0-10815 GCF_051658185.1 Shewanella sp.
ACAGGCGCGCTATCCGTGACGCTGGCGGCCTCGATAGGCTCAACTAACTGAACAAATGCCGTACCGATTGAAAATTGTGTCATCACCTTATGAGGAACGTCCGGCGTTTTACAAAACTCTACCGAGTCCATCGACGCGAAAAGCTGGCAAGCAATCGGCCGGAACTCATAGATCTGACAGGCTTTCGTCACGGCATTGTGAAATGGGCAATATGTATCCGGCGTAAACCCTTGTTGATAGCCAAACTCAACGCCATCGACTTTCATTCTTTGCGCAATGTAAGAGGCTTCAACCAAGGTCAGATCAACATTCAACTTACAGCAATGCGAACACCCCTTAGTGCAAACCGACAAACCGCCATGATCCTGAGATAGCGACTTTGTTACTCCATGCAAACTTTGCATAAAGATCATTGCCTGATTAAGTTCGCCATTTTGGAACCGCGCTTGGTGACGCCTTAGCTTTGCCTTGGTTTTATTGCTGACATCTACACTTTCAGGCAATTTCCGCATTTTTACCGCTCCGATATATGTATTTTCATCACTGCGCGAAAACTACACCACAACCAAACAGCGCGCAAGCGCATTTATCCCGTTTTGCGTCAATACGCTCTACTGAGCACAGCACCTTTTTTACGCGCTTATGTCATTGATTTTATTATGTTTGCTATTTTACTGGCGCGCCCTTTCTAGGTTCATTAATGGATAGTAATGAACCTGACAGGGGCTTTTCTTGAATTGTCGGGTATAACACCCCTGCAAAACTCTCAGAATTGACGTAGCAACGCGATGACATATTATGTCAAAAGAGGATGGACGCTTTAAATTTACACACTTTGACGGCAGGTATTCAGTTATTTGCACCAGCACAGCTAAGTGCAACTAAATTAAATATACCCGCGCATCATTTATACAAATAACACAAGCCCCAAAAAGACACCCATCAAGCACTAATAAAGCCCTTATCAAGCTCTAATCAAGCGCTTATCAAGCTCTAATCAAGCTCTAATCAAGCGCTTATTAAGCCCTAATGAAGCCCTTATTAAGCTCTAACCAAGCCCTTATTAAGCTCTAATCAAGCGCTTATCAAGCCCTTATTAAGCGCTAACAAAGCCCTCATCAAGCGCTAACCAAGACCTTACAAAGCCTTAATTAAGCGCTTTATAAGCGCTTGCGTTAATTTGCTTTGTTATAACGCACGTTGTAATATGCCTTGGCAATCCCCAACCAAAAAAAGGAAAGAAAAATGCAAGTAGGCGATAAGTTAAGATTCAATACAGGGCGCGGCTACACGGCGGAAGGGCAGGTTATCGAAGCGGCAATAACTAAGATAAGCGTTGACCCAGACGGTTTTTTTGACCCCGTGGCGCACGTCGAGTTTAACGACCTAAGCCGCTACATACGCCACACCGTAGCGGTCACTACATTTGATCAGGCAAGTATTATGGCCGAATACGACGCTTGCCGTTACCTCGACTAAATTAAGCATCAGACTAGGGCAATGCAACGCCTTGTGAGTTGCCCTAACATCTATCCAAGGACGCTGTATGCCACACCTTATCGCAGAGCGACACTTCAAATTAGCGGGAAGCACTGACAGCCTTAAATTTGCTGTTTTCGTGCATCCGTCATCATCCGCATTATTTTTTATTCATAGCCCTTGGCTATCAAGCCAAACACCACTTAACGAGCTTTGCGTTAAAGCGACGCTTGAAGGCGACGCCATCCGGCTAGAATTAACCAATGGTAAAAATCCGCTTATACACCAAAGCTGGGCAATTGATCCGGCCGAACTAACCGAGCTAATCGCTTACTTTCGAACATTAGGCTATCGCATGGAAGATTGCGATCCGTTTGGATTGGCAGAAAAGGAGGCAACGCATTGAGCCGCATCGACAAGAAATTAACCATCGGACACGTTCTCTTGGAGCCGCTACTTGCAAAGCTGGCTAAGATGGACAGCACACCAGCGTACCGCGACGAAATAGACGCACTGATAGCGGGAAACCGCCAGTTCATTAAGCAGCACTTAAGCAATAAAATTAAGGCGCTGGAATTTCTGGAAGGGATGGAATCACACAAACCTGAGCACCTTAACGCCCACCATCCGCAAAGAAGCAAGCTAGGCCGCGCTGAACTATTGACACAACTAAGCCTTGGCGAGTTCATGCTACAAACAGCCTACTATGCAGCTAAGGCCAACATTGCCGTATCGGACGCTATCGCCGTGGCGAGATCTTGTGACAGCGACACAAACAAGCGATTAAACCAATCAAAGGCCGTGGACGGCGGCATTCACGACGGAAACAACATTGTTAGTCTAATGCCACTATTCCACCGCTTTAAAGAGGGCGCGACGCTGGTATTTGCCGATGATCTCATGCGTGAATTGCAACTAACAGACCTCAGCAAAGGCGTTAGCGTTGATATGATCATCCCGCCATTTGAAAGCTGTTTTATCGCCTTTGGCGAAACCCCGCAGGCACTTGATCCCATTTACACCTTGCATAACAGCGTGTCCGGCTTGCACGCTTTGGAGGGCGCTTACATCAACGTGTATGAAGTGGCTAGCGAGGCTGTAGCCATGTTTCCCGACTACTGCAAGCCACTAAAGCTACACAAGGAATCGAAGGTTATCTGTCTTGAGGTTTTGTTCACTGGCAGGCCAAAGGATCGAATGCTCAATGATGCCTCACATCACGCAAACCTGTACTTTGACCTTAACAGCGAGTATTGCGCTAGCGAACAGCTACAGCACAACCTCGAATACTATGCAGCCGTGGCAATATCCGACGCTGGCAAAGCATCGCTAAGCCCCACAGAGCAATTATTGCTTATGGACGACATGACGCGCACGCAGATCACCAACAACTTTGGCCTACTGACTAAATTGCTAGTCTATCTCAATTGCGCAGATATGCGCAGAGAACGGCACGAACCCGCCAAGGCGCTAGCTAAGCAGTTGGCAGGCACTAAGAACGTCAAAAAGGCAAGGCGCATTGAGGCGCTTCTAAGGGGAGCTATGGACTACACGCTAATTTGTGGTCACGGCGAGCGTTTAGACTTTGCAGGCGATAGCGAGGACGCTAGCGGAAAGCGTCCACACTGGCGCAGGGGCTTTTTACGCAATCAGCGCTACGGTGAAGGCAGAGCACGGACACGGTTAGTCCACATCCGGCCAGTGCTGGTAAACAGATCACAACTAGGCAAGGGCGCTATCCCTGCCAAAAACTACAAGGTGACATAATGCTTGTTTATTACATTGGCGAGCGCGGCAGAGTGCAAACCTTCAACGCACTCAACCTTAAATCAAGTCGCGACTTGAGCGCCGCGCAACGCTCGACGCAGATCAAGGTTACACGCTTCCCCAACGGCTACGCGCTTTCGACAGTTTTACTCTCTATTGACCACGGCAACGAAGCAAACGGGAAGCCTGTAATTTTTGAAACTATGCTCTTTGATGCAAATGGGGGAGTTTCCAATTTGCTCTCTATGCGCCGCTATCACCACCGTTTCCAAGCCAAGAGCGGCCATAGAACGGCGGTTAGCCAGCTATCCCACTATTTCAAAAGCAGCGGCCAACGAGTACACATCAAGCGCCGCCCTTAATCATGTGTGACATGATTAAGTAATCACAAAGGCTTATTCATGCGTGACATGATTAAGCCTTTTTTGTTAGCATTCAGGCACTACAACACAACAAGGAACATCTATGTTTTCAGTACCTGAGCGTTATCGAGTAACAAGCGGCGATTTCGGTTCCGACCGTAGCTATGGCAACAATGGCGCGTTTTTAATTCCACCCAACGCCATTGCTAAGCACGGGTTCTTGATCATCGCCTCCGACGGCATGGATTGGGAACACGTTAGCGTATCTGTTAGCAATGGCAAAACCCCTAGCGAATTGCCAACACATAACGACATGGAAGCACTGAAAACGCTATTTTGGGGTGACGATTGCTGGGTAATGGAATTGCACCCGCCAGCCAGCGAGTACGTTAATAACGCACCAGCGCTGCACCTATGGCGGCCAGTCAAGCAAGAGATACCAACACCCTTTAGCATCATGGTAGGCGTGTAATGCGCCTCTCTCAAACGCAAAAGGCCGCCTTAACTGTCTTGCTGCTTTTGCAACGAGCGCAAGAGCAGCGGGGCGACACTCAGCGGCCAATTATGGCAACCGACCTTCTTAAAATCATCAACGATACCCGCGACACCCCCGTTTTTGGCTCAAACTTTCGGGCGGGGATGCACACACTCCACCAGCACGGTCTTGTAAGACAATGGCGCACACGGTCGCTAGCATTGGCTTACAGGTTGTCAGACATTGGCTATACCAAGGCGATCGAGATCACAAACAAACCACTGTCCAAAAATTAACACCAGCAACAGGACGCAACAAACCGGATGCCATTCAGTTACAACGCGCCAAATATTAACAAACAAGCCAAACAATTGACGCACTCATTAGTAACTAATTAATTAATTTGTATTTTTTATTTATGCTTTTTTCACTTCAAATGCGTAATTCGTGAAGCCGATCGTTTCGCAAATTGTTTATATTTGTGGATAATCCATTGCCGTTATAACAAAGGTGCAAATTTTTACTCTGCTTGGTAAATGATTTAGCTTTAGACAAGGAGCGCAAATTGGACGTGATTAGCCCGAACGACATTGAAAATAAAATTGAAATGCTATTTGCAGAATTTGAAGCCATCAACGGAAGTAGCACCGACGTTAATCCGCTTGGCATTATCCCGTTCATCGTAAACAGACTAGCGCCCAACATCGAGGACGGACGCGCCATTGTCGCGCTGACCGCGCAAGTCTGCAACGCGCTGTACCAGATGGACTATCACACCGTTTACTGCGAACACGTCCACTAGCCGCCCACTTTGCCCAATAGCAACGCTACCGACTAAACACACTAAAACAGGTAGCGTTGCTAGCAGCGCTATCTGTTTAATTTACACACTACTTTAAAAGTAAATAACACCTTACCCCCATTTATCCGAACAAAAAACGAACAACGAGTAATGACTTTCGTTATAACGCCTGTATAATAACCAATAGCTAGTTTGGCATAGGAGCCTAGCTTCTATGTGTCGGTTATGATTATGATTTAAGGTGGCATTATGGACTTACTCAAGCAGTACGATTCTTTTGTAAAATTCAGGGAAAGATTCATCGCGAATGCGTGCGCCAATGCTATTTACACCGACGTTCGGGACGTAGAAAGCGGCAAGGTAGCCCCATTCCGGCCAGTGGTACTCTTAAATGATGAAGCCGCGCTGCGTAAAATCACGTCGCAAATTGCGAAATGGCAACTTGAGGCAGAGCGCCTAATCACAAATGATCCGGTTCGCTTCACCGCGACGTCCACGCAATTTAGCTTGCTACCAACCATCATCTATAACCCTGTCAGTGTGGCGATTAGCGAGGGATATGCGCAGGCATCCCGCAAAATGAGCAAAAGCGTTATGCTGTTCCGCTTGCGCACAATGCTTAAAAAGGAATTGCAACACAACGACGGCAACCCTACCGCACTGTCCCGCTCTATCGAGGCAGAGATAGAAGAACGCGAGGCCGATCCAGAAACGACTTACCGAGTGATTGGACAGCCTCACACAGAGCTATATCTGTATTACATCCCGACAGAAGGCGGCAAGGCCAAGCGCATTCGCGTAACTCAAACAGGCGTATTCATCTATTCGCCGGATAACGTGGCGCTACCTATCCAGTTCCCACACGAAAAGCCAACACGCAAAGTCACCAATGCAAGCGACTTAGCACGACTAGGCATGAAGCCACTGAAAACGAATTTGCAGCTTTCAGCGAATGTCTATCGTGAAAGTGAGCGCACTAACGCAATGCGCCTTCGCGAAAAGGAACGCATCAAGGCGCGGGTATTAAGGCCAAAAACAGACCTATCCGCCTATAGCCAGCTTTAACGCTGGCTTTTCCTTTAAGCGGATACCGTAACGTCCTTATCCCAGTTGCCGACCATTTCACGCTCTTGGAGTGAATGCTGACTGACAACGCTTGAGGCTGGCATAATGTCGGCTAACATCATAAAGCAGTAAGTATCGAACCTATCCGGCGATTTAATATTAAGCTTGGTTCTCATCACCTTCTTTTGCTCAATCACAAAGCGCCCTTTGGCGTCGATGCCATAGGGGATTTTAGCCGCTTGGTTTAACGTCTTGGTGTTTCTGTCTAATCTGACCATGCCAGCGCGAATGCGATCCCTGAGCATTATCGAGGCGTAGGCGCGTTGATCTTGATACAGATTGCGCTCATCCTTATTAAACATTTTACCGCCCCAGCGGATGCGCTGGACGTTGATCCCCGCTTCTTCCACCAAATCGGCCGTACCCGCACCGATGCCGTCACCGTCGATTAATACTGAGATATTGGGATACTCGCCCGTTTTCACGACATTGATAATTTCACGGGCGAAATTGATTGAATTGATATTACCTTCATACTCTGAGATTTTGACGCCTTTAATGCGCCGTTCGCGCCCATCACCCCACACCTTAGCGATATTGATAACCGAGCTATCGCGGCCATTACCGACGTCGGCGCTAAGTACCCAACCCCAGCCTTTAGGCATCTTGAATTTAGCCTTAGTCGCTCTTACGGCGTCGTCCATCGACAGCAAATAGCCTGACAGCGATTTAGGGAACATCCCGCGCACACGGATCATGTATTGCGGCGAGTTACGATCAGCCCCATAACGGAAAAAGGCGTTTAACAGGAACTGATCCGTAACCAGCGAGGATTCTTCCGAGTTAAAAATTAACTTAGTCCAAGCGCGGCTCTTATCGGGATCGTTGTGAGTGTCCCAAAAGTAGCCGCTATCCCTTGTAGGCTGCGACAGCAACACAACACGGTTATCTACTTGCGTTAATGAGCCTTCGACATAATCAAAGGTTTTATCAGACAAGCCGCTGGCCTCGTCGATAATCCAGAGCAAGTGATCGGCGTGCTCACCTGCTAAGCTTTCCTCGTTACCGACCTTAGAAGCCTTAGCACTGACTTCCCAAACGCCTTTTTCCGCATTAGCGTAAAAGGTCGATTCGCTTATCGTGAAATAGTCCTCAAACCACGGGTAGCGCTTAATCAGCCCTTTCCAGTAAATGCGAATGTTTTTAAAGACGGCAATCTTAACCTGATCGAGTTTGTTAGCGACCAGCACCACACGGGCGTTTGGGTACATGATCATGTAAAGCAGCACAACAATAGCAATCTGACTACTCTTACCCGTGCCGTGGCCGGAACTCACCGTGACCCGCGCACCGATTGGCTGCGCCGCCTTCAACAGCTCGACTTGATGCACTACAGGCTCAAAGCCGAACAGATCTACGGCCGCAATCAGCCAATTGAACCGATAGCGTATGACAAGCTCTATCCAGCGCGGATCACTGCGTATTGATTTGACTTTAGCGGCCATTAATCATCCCACTCGTCATCATCATCGCTATCGTCGTCATCCAGTCCTAACGCTTCATCGCTTAGCCGGACAAACTCACCGCACTGATCCGGTTCGCGATATTCAAAATCATCATCACTGTCGTCGTCATATTCAAAATCATCATCTTCACCGCCGCCCAGTTCCGCTTCCGCCTTGGCCTCAAATAGCAAGTGTTCGATGTTACGGCGGCGCGCTTTGTAAATATCGAGGTTTTCAGCGTGCTTGGCCTCGTATGCAGCAACAGCGGCGTCTAATTCGGCGTCACTAATGCCTGACGTGTCGATCTTAGGCGTCATCAGCTCAATTTCTTTAAGCGCCTCAGCGACCAATAGCGGCGGCGGCTTAATGCCCTCAAGCTCAAGCTGGCGCACAACCTCAAGCGCCGAGTCATCTTCACCACGGGAAGCAATGATCTCTTTCATGCGCTCGATGCGCCCTAACTCTGAATTAAGTTTTGTGTACTTAATGTCTACATCTGCAACCGTCTTGAATGCGTTCATGTGTGCTTGGACTAGGCCGCCAAATAACGCGCCTAGGCCGCCGCTCAACGCCCAAAGCGCACGCGCCCTTGTATCGAGCGGATCTATTTCCTTGCCGTTCTCGTCAAACGAGGTAATGCCTTTGGCTTCCTCAATATCAAGCGCGTTCATCTTGGCGAATAGGATTTGATTCATATAGACGTAGCGCGTTTCTTCGAGCTGGACGATCTCACTCACGCCGCCAATGGCGCACTTTTCCTTAACCATTTCTCGCAGCGGCTCCGGCATCTTCATCACGTCCATGTAAGCGCCTGAGCGCATACCCGCCGCATTGCCCTTAGCAAAGCGGCCGCCATTGCCGATTTGCTGATCACTCGAATCGTCCCGATGTTTCAAATGAAACTCAGTTGTTAACCGCTTCAATTTTTTTGTGATCACATCTTCGCGCCGAGGGATAGGCTTGCGTTCAACCCCGCCTATGTCGTTGTTTTCGTTTGGGCATTCATCGCTAGATGCGTGATCACTTTTTTTGTGATCACTCTTTTTGTGATCATTTTTTATGTGATCACTCTTTTTTTGATCACTCTTTTTTTGATCACTTCGAGGGCGAGTTGTTACATTTTTTTCGAGGTTTTTTATTCGGGGGGACTTGGTGAATAGCAGCTCTATATCGGCGTGCGAAAGGCCGTCGTTTTCGAGCTTTATAATCTTAGTGAACTCACGACGGCCTGAGTTAACATTCAGGCCGTGGGCTTCAAAGTACGCCTTGGGCGACGCCCAGCGCTTGCCGTTGTCGGCTAGGTAATTAATTCGGTGTTTTAGCCATTCCTTTTTTGCAGACATGCTTTTGCTGTTACCCCTAACTCTTACGTCCGAACAATGCAGATCTGTTATGTTTTAATAAGTATAAAAAAAGGCCATTAATTAACGACCTAAAGCTTAGAGTCTTGGCGCACCACAAAGGCAGGTTCTTTGACTGCAATAACGGCTTTTTCGTTGTCCTCCATCGCGCACGCTTGGCACAAATACACAGGCACCCGTGTGTAACGACTAAACGAGTTAGCGCCGCGCTTAGTGCAAAATATCGAGGCGCATTCACCGCCTTTAACTAATCCCTTGTCACCTTTAATCACGACACACCCCCAAGCCCAAGTTCTTCCGCTCTTGCCGTCAATAGCGACATTACAGCGTCGCGGTTACTCTCATAGCCGCCAGCGGCCACCACACGCGCAATTAAAGCTAACTGCGCATCTGTGCAAGTCATGCGAAAATGCCGCCCCACGCCTTCCGCATCAGGCTTTATCACATTAATATCCAGCTCTGCCGCCTTGTCATACATGAGCGACACGACCGCATCACCATTACTGGCAAAGCCGCCCTTATCAACCACAGCCTTAAGCACATTAAATTCAGTGCCAGTACAACGGACGCGAAAATAACGCACGCCCATTTTGCGGTCACGTTCGCGTTGATCTTTTACATTTTTACTCACAGAAAGCCCCTTTAATTAACTAACAAAACTGCGCACGCAAAGCCTTTGATACCCTAACTCTGTTATCAATGAGCACCTTCATCACTTTTGCCATGAAATCATTCATCGACCAGCCACGAATAGAGTACACCTCCGGCAAATAAGGCGCGTTTAGCTCCGCACCATTAAGCCGGACAACCTTAAAAGCCTTGACGGTTCGATGATACTCAACCGCGCAACCCGTCTTAGCGATTAGCCGATTAACCTCCGGTAATTGCGCCTTAAAGCCCCGCAAATCCACTTTCACCACATCGCCAGCCGCTAAGCCGCAATCGCTCAATAACGTGGCTTCACGGCTTTTCAAGGTGAACAATTTGAAGTCGCTTGAAGTTATGCCAGCGTCCACCAGCTCCCCCAAATCAATAAGACTTAAGCAGGCCGTGAAAATGCTTGGGTATTTGGGATCGTGGATAAAGGTTTGCTTGGCGGCGTTCCACTTGGCCGGAATAAAGAATTTGCGCGTTTGCTGACTGACAACATTCACTTCATTTCGATACAGCACCACATCAAAGGCGCGATCGTTGAAGTCATCCACCAGCAGTTTTTTTGTGGCATCAACCACCCGCCGCCGCTTAATCGTTTTGTTTTCATGATTGGCTTTATCCATGTCACCCCCTCCCGTAACAATGGTCAACCGCTATCGCGGTCTTTTCAATTTCATCTAGGCCATGCTCGAACAGTAGCCCTCTGGCCTTGATCAAGGCGTCCTGTTGTTTTTGCACCAACTCTTGCATGGCAATGATCACCGCAACCGGATCGGCTAGGTCGCGGCCTGTACCATGGCATTTATCGCAATCATAAACCACGAAAAGCGGCTTCCACTGCCCCGCGCCCCGACACTGTGTACAGGACGGCAAGCGATTAACCTTGTTAGACAGCGCCAATATATGAGCCGTATCGCGGCGATAATCAAACCGCGCCGTCACTGCGCCTAAAATGGCATTAACGCTGGCTTGGCTGGCGGCCTCACTGCTTGCGCAATGCTTGCGCCAATGCTCTGATTGCGCCTTAAGCGCGATATACGGCTCTGACGCCTCCACATTCACAGCGCTAGCCTCTGCGCCACCTATGGGCGTATCCGCATCAAAGCTATCGTTAATCAACCGTGATACGTCATAGAGTGAGCAAGCCCAATCATCGAGGCCGTGGCGTTCTTCATGCGTCTTAGCCTTAGCCCGTAGCGCGGCGATCAGATCCCCAATTGAGTTAACGCGACTAACATCAATCATCACTCACCCCCAGCCATTGCGATTGATTTAAATCGAATGTGACTGACTCGCCATCAGCCAAGGATAGATATTCCTCTATCGCCTGACGCGCCTCATCAAA
>NZ_JBOFMC010000205.1:0-7858 GCF_051658185.1 Shewanella sp.
GAATCCGTACCCGTCGTGGAAGGGTTAGGCGATGAGCTGAAAGCGCAGGAGCACGTGATTATTTTAGAAACCTTAGCCCAGTGCCAAGGCAGCCGAAAACAAGTTGCTGAAAAACTAGGGATCAGTGCTCGCACCTTAAGATATAAAATGGCGCGCATGCGTGATATGGGGATTGAGCTGCCCGCTTAATGGGTAACACCTAGCAGTTAACACTTAGTTCCTAACTCCTAACTCCTAACTCTTAGCAAGTAGTAAGTAGCCGAGAGTCTTTAGCCTATAGCTGAGTTAACGCCAATCGCGCACAACTGACCAATCCTTGGCCACTTGTGCGCGATTGGTGCTGCTTTCAGCATGCCAATTATAAACTTGGCAATTATTTTGCATTATCCCGCTTATCGATAGTGTGATCGTCAAGAATTCGACGACGGGGAGCAGCAGATGCAAATAGGCGCCAATCCATTTCTACAGGAAATGCAGTCACTCAAAGGTGAACTTACACCGTCTGTGGGTATATCGCCCAACATCATCCAGCAAGTGAATAACACCACGGGTGCTGACTTTGGCCAGCTGCTCTCGCAAGCGGTGAGTAATGTCAGCGGCTTACAGTCTGTTTCCTCAAATTTAGCGACTCGCCTCGACATGGGCGATACCACAGTGAGTATCTCTGATACCGTCATCGCCCGGGAAAAGGCCAGCGTGGCCTTTGAGGCGACAGTGCAAGTGCGCAATAAATTAGTCGAAGCCTATAAAGAAATCATGAATATGCCTGTTTAGGCCAGCGAATAACTATTAGCAGGTACGCATCGTGAGTACAGAAATGATTGTCGGGTCAAATGCCGGCGGAGCAAACCAAGGTGTCCAGCAAGAGCATAAGTCAGGGGTGATGGCGAGCCTTGGCGGCATTGATATGATGCGCCAAATTACCATGATCCTCGCCTTGGCCATCTGTTTAGCCCTCGCGGTATTTGTGATGCTCTGGGCGCAGGAGCCAGAGTATCGTCCATTAGGCAAAATGGACACCCAAGACATGGTACAAGTATTAGATGTGCTCGATAAAAATAAGGTCAAATATCAAATCGATGTTGATGTTATTAAGGTGCCTGAGGACAAATATCAAGAAGTGAAAATGATGCTCAGCCGTGCCGGTGTCGATGGCAGTGCATCAAGTCGAGATTTTTTAAACCAAGACAGTGGTTTTGGGGTGAGTCAGCGCATGGAGCAGGCTCGCCTGAAGCACAGCCAAGAAGAAAATCTGGCCCGCGCGATTGAACAACTGAACAGTGTCAGCCGGGCGAAGGTGATCCTCGCGCTGCCTAAAGAAAACGTATTTGCCCGCAATACCGCCCAAACCAGCGCGACCGTGGTGATTAATACCCGTCGTGGCGGCCTAGGTCAGGGCGAGGTGGATGCGATTGTCGATATCGTGGCCTCCGCCGTACAGGGGTTAGAGCCATCACGGGTCACCGTCACCGATGCCAATGGCCGTTTACTCAATTCGGGTAGCCAAGATGGCGTGTCTGCCAGAGCGCGGCGCGAGCTCGAATTAGTTCAACAAAAAGAGGCCGAATATCGCACTAAAGTGGAGTCGATTTTGACGCCGATTTTAGGGCCAAATAGTTTTACCTCCCAAGTGGATGTCAGCATGGATTTCACCGCGGTTGAGCAAACGGCTAAGCGCTTTAATCCAGACTTGCCGGCGCTGCGCAGTGAGATCACCGTTGAAAATAATTCGACCGGTGGAACCACAGGCGGTATCCCCGGGGCGTTATCTAATCAGCCGCCAATGGCGTCGGCGATTCCTGAAGAGGCCACGCAAGGGACCGATTCTGTCACCCTTGCCGCGGGCAATTCGCACCGTGAAGCGACCCGCAATTTTGAATTAGATACCACTATCAGCCATACACGTCAGCAAATTGGCGTCGTGCGTCGGATCAGTGTTTCAGTCGCGGTGGATTTTAAGCCCGGTGCAGTGGGTGAAAATGGCCAAGTGGCTCGGGTGGCCCGCACCGAGCAAGAGTTGACTAACATTCGTCGCCTGCTTGAGGGGGCCGTGGGCTTTAGTGCTCAGCGCGGTGATGTGCTCGAAGTTGTCACTGTGCCCTTTATGGATCAACTGGTTGAAGACGTGCCCGCGCCGGATGTGTGGGAGCAGCCTTGGTTTTGGCGTGCGGTCAAATTGGCAATAGGCGCACTGGTGATCCTCGTGCTGATTTTAGCCGTGGTGCGCCCCATGCTAAAACGGTTAATTTATCCTGATAGTGTGAATATGCCTGATGATCCGCGCTTAGGGAATGAACTGGCTGAAATTGAAGATCAGTACGCCACCGATACCTTAGGAATGCTTAATACTAAAGAGGCTGAATACAGCTATGCCGATGACGGCTCAATTCTTATCCCAAATCTTCACAAAGATGATGATATGATTAAAGCCATCCGCGCGCTTGTGGCCAATGAGCCCGAGCTTTCCACCCAAGTCGTGAAAAACTGGTTGCAAGATAATGGCTGAAAATAAACCCAAAGACACTGCCGAAGCTCCAAGCTTTAATGTGAAGGATCTGAGTGGTATCGAAAAAACGGCAATTTTGCTGTTAAGTTTGAGCGAGGCTGATGCGGCCTCTATTCTTAAGCACTTAGAGCCTAAACAAGTGCAAAAAGTGGGGATGGCGATGGCCGCAATGAATGACTTTGGTCAAGAGAAAGTCATTGGCGTCCATAAGTTGTTTCTTGATGATATCCAAAAATATTCTTCTATTGGCTTTAACAGTGAAGAGTTTGTGCGTAAGGCCTTGACCGCTGCGCTGGGTGAAGACAAAGCGGGTAATTTGATTGAACAAATTATCATGGGCAGTGGCGCTAAAGGGCTCGACTCCTTGAAATGGATGGATGCTCGCCAGGTCGCCACCATTATTCAAAATGAGCACCCGCAGATCCAAACTATCGTATTGTCCTATTTAGAACCGGATCAAGCGGCGGAAATTTTTGGGCAATTCCCCGAAAATACCCGTTTAGACTTGATGATGCGCATTGCCAACCTTGAAGAAGTGCAACCTGCCGCCCTGCAGGAGTTGAATGACATCATGGAGAAACAATTTGCCGGCCAAGGCGGTGCGCAAGCGGCCAAAATGGGTGGCCTAAAGGCCGCGGCCAATATCATGAACTACCTTGATACCGGTATCGAAAGCCAGTTGATGGAAACCCTGCGCGAATCTGACGAAGAAATGGCGCAGCAAATTCAAGACTTGATGTTTGTCTTTGAAAACCTTATCGATGTGGATGACCGCGGCATTCAAACCCTGTTGCGTGAAGTGCAGCAAGATGTGTTGATTAAAGCACTCAAGGGCGCAGACGATCAACTCAAAGAGAAGATTTTGGGCAACATGTCTAAGCGTGCCGCCGAGCTATTGCGTGATGATTTGGAGGCCATGGGCCCTATCCGCATCAGTGAAGTTGAAATCGCCCAAAAAGAAATCCTCTCGATAGCTCGTCGCTTAAGTGATAGCGGTGAAATTATGTTAGGCGGTGGTGGTGGCGATGAGTTCCTCTAATCTCCATGACATTCCCCCTTCGGGTTCAAACCAAAGTCTAACTGCAGACTCCAGCGCCCATGCCAGTCAAAGCCAGCATGACAGTGATGTGGCTTTTCGTCACTGGCAATTACCCGATGTGACGCAGGCGCCAGACGAAAGCGCCTCCAATTTATTTGGCTATAAGCCAAAGCCGCAGCTAACACCCGAAACCGTTGAAGAGGTTGCGCCGCCTACCATGGCGGAAATTGAAGATATTCGCGCTCAAGCCGAAGAAGAAGGCTTTAATGAGGGCAAGCAGCAAGGGTTGAGTCGCGGCCTAGAGCAAGGGCGCCTAGAAGGATTAGCCCAAGGGCATCAAGAAGGGTTCAGCCAAGGGCAGGAGCAAGGGTTTGCGGCCGGCCTTGCCGAGGCAAAAACCTTGGTCGAACGTTTTGATAACTTAGTGAAGCAGTTTGAAAGCCCCTTAGCCCTGCTTGATGGCGATATCGAATTAGCACTACTGAACTTAACCATGACGCTGGCCAAATCAGTGATTGGCCATGAGTTGATTACTCATCCGGAGCATATTTTAAGCGCCTTGCGCCTTGGGATTGACTCCTTGCCCATTAAAGAACAGGCCGTGAATATTCGCTTACATCCTGACGATGCCGCCCTGATTGAACAGCTCTATACCCGCGCCCAATTGGCGCGTAGCCAATGGACATTGGAGGTCGATCCCTCCCTTCACGCCGGTGATTGCATTATTACGAGCCAGCGCTCCAAGGTTGATCTGAGCGTTGCGACGCGCATTGACGCAGTGTTTGCTGATCTTCGCCAGCAACATGCCCATGCAAGCCTATTGCAGCAGCAACGTAAGGATGCGCTAGAGGGCGAAAATACCGCCAAAATCGTGACCGCTGACACTCACCATTCCGTAGCCGAACCGAGCAACGCCGCCCCGCATGGAGAGCCAGATGCAACACCGCCAGCAGCAACTGCGCAATAAATTCCAGCAGTACCTCGATAAAGTGGTGCCATTTCGGGCCGTGGCGAGCGGGCAATTGGTGCGCGTGGTCGGCTTAACCTTAGAGGCCAGTGGTTGCCGCGCCCCGGTGGGCAGCTTATGTTCCATTGAAACCATGGCGGGGGAATTAATTGCTGAAGTCGTTGGTTTTGATGATCAATTGCTTTATTTGATGCCGATTGAAGAACTGCGAGGCGTGCTGCCTGGCGCTCGCGTCACCCCCTTAGGCGAGCAAACCGGCCTCAATGTTGGCCTCGGTTTATTAGGCCGAGTGCTCGACGGCAATGGCGTTCCGTTAGATGGTTTAGGTGCCTTGCAAACCGATCAACACGCCGCAAGACATAGTGCACCGATAAATCCCTTATCCCGCCGTGCGATTACCGAGCCTTTAGATGTGGGAGTGCGCGCCATCAATGCCATGCTCACGGTCGGTAAAGGTCAGCGGATGGGGTTATTTGCCGGCTCTGGCGTCGGTAAAAGTGTGTTACTTGGCATGATGACCCGAGGCTCTACCGCAGACATTATTGTGGTGGGCTTAGTTGGTGAACGGGGCCGAGAAGTAAAAGAATTTATTGAAGAAATACTCGGGGAACAGGGACGGGCACGCTCGGTGGTGATCGCCGCCCCCGCCGATACCTCGCCACTGATGCGCCTGCGTGCCTGTGAAACCTCTACCCGTATCGCAGAATACTTTCGTGATCTTGGCTATAACGTATTGTTATTAATGGATAGTTTAACTCGTTATGCCCAAGCGCAGCGGGAAATCGCCTTAGCCGTTGGCGAGCCGCCCGCGACTAAAGGTTATCCACCCTCGGTGTTTGCTAAGTTGCCGCGGCTGGTGGAGCGAGCCGGAAACGGCGGGCCAGGTCAAGGCTCGATCACCGCGTTTTATACCGTACTGACCGAAGGGGATGATCAGCAAGATCCGATTGCCGATGCTTCAAGGGCGATCCTTGACGGGCACATTGTATTATCCCGTGCCCTAGCCGATGCTGGCCATTACCCTGCAATAGATATCGAAGCGTCGATCAGCCGTGTGGCGCCGATGGTCATCTCCACAGACCACCTCGAAGCGATGCGCAAGGTTAAGCAAACCTATTCACTGTATCAACAAAATCGTGATTTGATCGCCATTGGTGCCTACGCGCAAGGCAGCGATCCGCGCATTGATAATGCTATCCGCCTACAGCCCGCCATGAATGCCTTTTTACGGCAAACCATGCGCGATGCGGTGCGTTTTAGTGACAGCCAATTGATGCTTAGCCAGCTTGCGGCGCAATGTAAATAACGGTTGATAAAAGCAACTAACCGGTTATAAAGGCAACTAACAGTTTCTAAAGGCAACTAACAATTTCTAAAGGTAAATAACCTTTGATACAGCGGTCTGATGAAGGCTAATCCGTCAGAACCCGCTAACTAAGTGAGATATCCATGGCGAGCGCAGATCCTTTATTACTGGTTTTAAAACTGGCCCAAGATGCCGAGGAGCAGGCGGCGCTTTTGTTAAAATCGGCCCAGTTAGATTGCCAAAAGCGCCAAAACCAATTAAATGCCTTAAATCATTATCGGCTGGATTACATGAAGCAGATGCAATCTTGGCAAGGACAAGCCATTAGCGCCAGCAATTATCATCAGTTTCATCGTTTTATCCGTCAAATTGACGATGCTATCGCCCAGCAAAACCGGGTGGTTGCCGAT
Organism: Shewanella sp.; assembly: GCF_051658185.1. GTDB lineage: Bacteria > Pseudomonadota > Gammaproteobacteria > Enterobacterales > Shewanellaceae > Shewanella. The sequence goes on from NZ_JBOFMC010000205.1 coordinate 6,229, forward strand.
GGTGAAGTGCAAAAAAATTACCGTCAGCAACATTGGTTAGATAAACAAAAAAAGCGTAAGGCGGTAGAGTTGTTGCTCGCCAATAAAGCCAAGAAACGTCAGGCTGCAGAGTTAAAATACGAGCAAAAACTGACGGATGAATTTGCCTCTCAGCAGTTTTTCCGGCGTAAGCCGTCTTAACCCAAGCGCCAGCCATCACTTCACTCCATCCTTGAGTGAATCAATCTGGCTTAAACCCCATTCTGCGGCCTCAACCTCGGACGCGCATTCTCACCATGGCGCCTCGCTGACGTTTTATAGTATTGGCACTCTATTTGCTTGTGTTTTGCCTATAGCACTGCAATTGCAGCATAAATTGACGTTTTACTCAGCGCATTATTGGAATGGCGGGGTGAAACAGGGGGACGTGCCGGAGCGGATATGCAACAACTGAATACGATTTTATTGGCAACTTCAGCGCCGACTAACCAAAACACCAGCAAATCTGGCGCGAGCGCTAATCAATATGCCGGGCAAAATATTAGGCAAGATACTCATCAGCAAGGGTTTTCTGCTGCGCTTGCCTCGGCAAATTCCGCCTCTTCCCTAGAGAAAAAAGCCAGCTATTTGCACGATAATCGCCAGCCAACCCGTACCAATGAGCCCCAAGGCGATACGCCAGAGGCGGCTGAAGATGAAGTGCAGTTAATTTTTGCGCAAATAGGCATGGCACAGGAGATGCACAATCTCGCCGCAAGGGGCGAGACATTGCCGCTCGGCGCAGGCATGGTCGCTGGCAATGGCGCGAGCATGCTAGGCGAGTCGCTGGACGCTGAGTTACTGGCCTCTGAATTGGCTGATGGTGCGCAGGCGGCTGCTGATTGCTTAGATACCGATCTTTTAGATACTGATCTTTTGAATACCGATCAGTTAGAGTTAGCCCATGTAGACACTGCGCTTTCAGGCAGTGAGTCTAACAATACTGACCTGGTAAGCGCAGCATTAAGCTCGCAGCAAATGGACGCGCAGCAGGCCTTGATGGTCGGGACCGAGTTGGATAGCCCACAGACTCTAGAAGAACTTATGCAGCTTAGCGCGGGCAGTGTGGCTGGCGCGTCGCAAGACGAGCTCAGTCTACATGAGCGTAGTTTATATGATCTTAGTCAAGCTGCAGATGGACAGGATGACGCTCATGCCGCTGTCTTATCACGCGCGCCGGGCACGATTCTCGCCGCCGAGGGAACCCATTCTGAAACCGATGGTCAGGACGTCGCCACCATCACCGCTGCAACTCACGCCGCAGTAAATAAGGCGGCAAATCCTCTCGTCCAAGGGACAATATTGGGGGCCGCAGAGCAGGATAATGGCGCAGCATCCCTTGAAGCTGATAGCGGCAAGTTGGCAGAGCAAGGCAAGTTGGCAGAGCAATCAGTGAAGGATGCGAGCATTGCGGCCCTCGATCCGCGTCAAGCGAGCGATCTCCGTCAAGGGATTGATATTCGCCAAGACGATGTGGTGACCACTTGGCTTGATGAGCAAACGGACTCCGCGCTGGAGTATAAACCAAGCGATTTTAAGCCATTGTCCGCCAGCCATTCGGCGAATTCCCAAGCCACAAGCCTACGGCCAGAACTGCCCTTGATCCCGATTT
>NZ_JBOFMC010000206.1:0-1396 GCF_051658185.1 Shewanella sp.
AGTCGCTTGCCAGTTTGGCATCGCCAATCATCACTGGGATAATCGCGTGGTCGGCGCCGCCTAAGGTAAAGCCTGCCGCTGACATTTTTTCACGGAAATAACGGCTGTTTTCCCATACCGCTTCACGCAGTGCTTGGCCCGATTTGAGCATCTCTAATACATGGATAGACGCTGTCACAATCGACGGTGCTAATGAGTTAGAAAACAGGTATGGGCGAGAGCGTTGACGTAACCAGTCGATGACTTCTTTTTTGCCCGAAGTGAAACCGCCCGATGCACCACCTAAGGCTTTACCTAGGGTGCCGGTGATAATGTCGATACGGCCCATCACGCCACAGTGCTCGTGGGAGCCGCGACCATTTTGGCCAACAAAACCCACCGCATGTGAGTCGTCAACCATCACCAGCGCGCCGTATTTATCGGCTAAGTCACACACGCCTTGCAGGTTGGCGATCACGCCGTCCATGGAGAACACACCGTCGGTGGCGATCAAAATATTGCGCGCACCGGCAGCTTTGGCGGCGATCAGTTGGGTTTCTAAATCCGCCATGTCGTTGTTAGCGTAACGGAAGCGTTTGGCCTTACATAAACGCACACCATCGATGATTGAGGCATGGTTTAAGGCGTCGGAGATAATCGCATCTTCGGCATCTAACAGGGTTTCAAACAGGCCTGCGTTGGCGTCGAAGCACGAAGAATACAGAATGGTGTCTTCCATCCCGAGGAATTCACTCAGGCTGGCTTCGAGTTGTTTGTGAATGTCTTGGGTGCCGCAAATAAAGCGTACCGACGCCATACCAAAGCCGTGGCTATCTAAACCTTGTTGGGCGGCTTTGATGAGTTCTGGGTGATTGGCTAAACCCAGATAGTTGTTCGCGCAAAAGTTAACAACTTCTTGGTGATTAACTTGAATGGCAGTCTGTTGTGGTGAGGCAATAATGCGCTCATTTTTATATAAGCCTTCGGCTTTGATGTCACTAAGCTGTTGATTAATGCGGGTATAAAATGAAGTTGAGGCCACCTGACATCTCCTGAATTAAGGTTATTCTGATCTTGGGAGTGGCCGCATTCTAACGCTAAACCCCTTGGGTCTACAGCCTTTTTCGTGCTGCGAACCGAGATAAATGGGTTGAGGAGTAAAGGATTGGTTACACCGCATTTCTGCGCGCGTGTCGTGAATTTATGGCTGCAGGGTTAGTTGGCGGCTTGGTTGGCAAGCTCACGGTAATGCTGTTCTAGGCGACTAAAGGTGGGTAAGGATGCGGGGGTTGCGTAGGCTTGAAAGAGCATCAATACCCGTAAAATCCCTTCATAGAGCGTGGATTTGGTTATGGTGGAGGTGCTGGATTGGGTCAGTTGATAGCCAATCCAAAAGCTGACAATCATCTTAATCGTG
>NZ_JBOFMC010000207.1:0-13982 GCF_051658185.1 Shewanella sp.
TGATGCGGATCGTGCTCAACCCCACAGCCTGTCAACATCCCGCAATGGGCCGCAAGGTCGGCCTGCTGCACGAGCGGCTGTGGACGCCTCTCGATACACAGATGTAACGCCTGCTGCTCACCTTGGCCGCTGTAATGCCAGCCAGATTCAAACGTAAAGTGGTGCCCCTCAAACTCGGTGAAATGCTTAATCGATAAAGCGTTATCAATACTGTGCTTATCTACCGAATTAAAACAAAAGATCCCACCGTCATTTAGCGCACGGTGCACACTGGCAATGCAGCTTTTTAAGCGTTCAATACCCGCGCTGTAATGGATCGAATATAAAAAACAGGTAATAAGATCAACGCGCTCATCGAGGTAAAACGCCGTCATATCCTGCAGCGAAAATTGCGCCTGCGGACAGCGACGCATCGCCAAATCGAGCATCGGCTGATGAATATCCAGCCCAGAGCACTGATAACCAAAGTCGAGAAAATGCTGCACATGGGGGCCAGTACCACAGGCTAAATCCAGATGGCGCTTGCCCTGATTACCCAATAACTGCTGCAAACGATGAATGCTAGCACTCTGTTGTTGATAGTTGATATCACAGCACATTAAATCGTAATAGCCGGATAAATCGGTATAAAGCGCGTTGGAAGACATAGCGGTAGGCATCACTGTCATGGGCAGACTGGCATACTCGCCAGCCCCGAGGAGCTAATTAAGGGCGCGCATCATATCCCAGTTCCCCTTGAACAGATAGCCGCATTTAATTGCGGCCGCATTTTAGTGAAATCGCTCACGAACTGGCTGCTCGAACTTCCCTGCAGCTAAAACTTCGCTGCATCTAAAACTTGCCTACAGCTTGAGTACCACGCGAAGATTTCGCGCGATCTTTAAGGCTGGCTGACACTCAGCTCAACTAAGCCCACAATCGCTTAAACTTAAGCGCTAAGCATTCCCAACTCAGGCCCAGCAAGTCCCCCAACGACAATCCCACATCACGAGAATCCCACATAACAACAATCTCAAATAACGACAATCCCGCGACAATACTCCTGCGACTATTTCAGTCGGTAAATGACTTCAACACGATCCTCAATCGTCACCTGACCATATTGATAACTCTCGGCCACGGCGGGCGCATAGTCGGCTTTCGCATTCATCCGCAGCATCACGGGTTGCACAGGCCGTTGATCATAATAGCGAATTTGCCATACTTGCCCGAGGCTTTCCCCAAACCCTTTTGCCAAAGACTCCGCCTTTTGCCTCGCATCGCTGATCGCCGCTTGGCGCGCCTGCGCAACATACTGCGCCTCTTTACTGGATTTTAAGGCAATCTGCTTAATCCGATTAATCCCCTCTTCAAGGGCGGAATCTAACAGCGTATTTAATTGGCTCAGCTCTTGTACTGTCACCGTTAACTGGCGGCTCGCGGTATAACCTGTGAGCTCAGGGGCCTTATCCTGAACATACAAATATTGGGGCTGTAGATTTAAATTAGCACTTTGGATCAATGTTTTAGCTACACCTGCGGCGGTTAGGCGTGCGATAAACTTAGCCACTGCGGCATCGGATTGATCTTTCGCGGCCTTCGCGGTTGTATCGGTCACCACCACTTCCACGACCAAATCCGCCATATCCGGCTCCAACTGAATTTGGCTTACGCCGCTGGTTTCAATATGGGCAAAATCCACATCGGCGGCGAGCACGACAGGCGCCGCCAACAAGGCAAAACACACACTAGAGAGACTTAACCCCGCCCCCAATCTCATCCCTAATCTGGCCCCAACAATCGTTAACATTGACTTTTTCATCATCACTCCCAAAAACAGCATTTGCCAAGGTGGCACCCAATATACGCTGAGGCGCGCGCTTTGCGCATCTCGTCATCTTTGCCTATAAACGCGCATTAAACAGAAAAGGGCTATTTTTATTACGCATTTTTTTAGCTGAAGGTGTTATTCGCCGTATCATTCGGCATGGTCGTGAAGCCAAAGGCTCGGCGCGAACCTCAAGGATAGCCCGTGACAGTGAGCGATGACGGCGGTCAGCAGTGACGCCGAGCATCCTGCCCTCGCCAAAGGATAGGTCAAAGCATCAACCAAAATCTGCCGGCGGGGAGTAAGGAGACTCGCATATCCCTCCGCAAGCTTGTACACTTTTCAACCGCGGCTACTGTACCTTTTAATCACTTCAGGTATAATCCGCCCTCTTTTTTAAGGCGCTCTTTTATCAGCATCAGCGAGACACCATGACAGTTGAAACTTTTAATCCTAAGCAAACTACTACGCTTGAGACCCCAGCCAAAACATTAGAAGCAGCCAGCGCTGATTCTACAAGCAATGTGGCTACGGGCAATCGCATCGGTTTCGTGTCTTTGGGTTGTCCCAAAAACCTGGTCGATTCAGAACGCATTCTGACCCAATTGCGCATCGACGGCTATGAAGTGACCAATAGCTACGACAATGCCGATCTGGTGATCGTCAACACCTGCGGTTTTATCGATGCGGCGGTGGAAGAATCCTTAGATGCGGTGCGCGAAGCCTTAGAAGAAAACGGCAAAGTGATCGTGACCGGCTGCTTAGGTGCCAAAGAAAACCAAATCCGCGAAGTCCACCCAGACGTACTCGAAATCACTGGCCCACACAGCTATGAAGCCGTGTTAAAGCACGTCCACAAATACGTGCCCAAGCCAGAGCACAATCCCTTTACCTCATTAATCCCACAAACTGGGGTTAAGTTAACGCCTAAGCATTACGCTTATTTAAAGATTTCAGAAGGTTGTGACAACCGCTGTACCTTCTGCATCATTCCTGCACTGCGTGGCGATTTAGATAGCCGCCCGGCGGGTAGCGTATTGGATGAAGCCAAACGTTTGGTTGAATCCGGCGTACAAGAAATCCTCGTGGTCAGCCAAGACACCTCGGCCTACGGTAAAGACAAAGGCGGTCGCACCGATTTTTGGAACGGTATGCCCGTTAAACAGGACATCACCAGCCTTGCTCGCCAGTTAGGCAAGATGGGCGCATGGGTACGTTTACATTATATCTACCCATACCCATGGGTTGACGATCTGATCCCATTAATGGCCGAAGGTTTAATCCTGCCATACCTCGATATTCCAATGCAGCACGCCAGCCCACGCATTCTGAAAATGATGAAGCGCCCAGGTCGGGTTGACCGTCAATTAGAAGCCATTCAACGCTGGCGTGAAATTTGTCCAGATCTAGTGATCCGCTCGACCTTTATCGTCGGCTTCCCCGGTGAAACCGAAGAAGACTTCGACATGCTGCTCGACTTTTTGCGTGAAGCCCGTCTCGACCGCGTTGGCTGCTTCAAATATTCAGAAGTGGAAGGCGCTGTCGCGAACACCATCGCCGAGCTTATCAGCGAAGAAGTCAAAGAAGACAGATACCACAGATTTATGGAAGTCCAAGCCGAGATCAGCGCCGAGCGTTTAGCGCGCTTTGTTGGCCGTACCATGGACATCCTGATCGATGATGTGGACGAAGAAGGCGCGATTGGCCGCAGTTTCGCTGATGCCCCAGAAATCGACGGTATGGTGTTTATCAACGGTGAAACCGAACTCGAACCCGGCATGTTAGTGCGCGCCGTGATCACTCACTCAGATGAGCACGATCTCTGGGCAGAGTTAGTGGACGCCGATGCCGAAGATGACGCATCGGCCTAGCGAGGTGCTAAGCCTAAGTGCGAGCTGTTAAGTCTAAGTGCTAAGCGCTAGGTGCTAGGTGCTAGGTGCTAGGTGCTAGGTGCTAGGTAAAAAGTACAATAAAAAAGCGAACCTGTGGGTTCGCTTTTTTATTCGCCGTACGGTGAAAAATCCTAATGCTCATCACAACGGCCAGAGCCAAGCGGAGCAAACTGGTCAAGTCACGCATCGTTTGCCCCAATTCAAACGACTGTCGGGGATGCACGCCACGAGATGTTATGCATCCAACCTCACTTAACCCCAAAATAAGCCAGGCTAAACAGAAAATGAACGCCTAGTATTTGGCTACCCTTAGGCTGACCACAAACTTAGCTCATCACAAACCTAGCTCATCACAAACCTAGCTAATCACAAACCTAGCTCACCACAAACTTAGCTCGCCAATTTAGTTACCCGCGACTTTCATTTCAGATAACAAGATCCCACCGGTGCGGATCGAGGAGCGCAGATCGCGATCTTGGCTCACCGCCTGCACACCACGGAACATCTCTTTAAGGTTACCGGCAATCGTGATCTCCTCTACCGGATATTGGATCTCACCATTTTCCACATAAAACCCTGCAGCCCCACGGGAATAATCTCCAGTGACCATATTCACACCTTGGCCCATCACTTCGGTCACGATCAAGCCGGTATGCATACCTTTTACCAACTCATCAAAGGTGTGCCCGGTATGGCTTAAGGTCCAGTTATAGATCCCGCCGGCATGGCCAGTGTTAGCTAAGCCTAACTTGCGCGCCGAATAACTGGTTAGCAGATAGGTGGCTAACGTGCCTTGGTCGATAATACGACGCTCTTGAGTCGCCACGCCTTCACTATCGTAATTAGCGCTGGCAAGCGCGCCCAATAAATGCGGCTGCTCCTCGATATTGAACCATTCAGGGAAGATTTGCGTGTTAATCGCATCCAATAAAAAACTGGATTTACGGTACAAGCTGCCGCCACTAATCGCCCCAATTAAATGGCCCATTAAGCCTGTGGCAATCTCGGGCGCGAACAAAATGGGTAAACGGGTCGTGGCAATTTTGCGGGCGCCTAAACGGCTAACGGTTTTTTCGGCAGTTTTTAAGCCCACGGTTTCCGGCGTCAGCAGCTCACTCAATTGGCGAGCGATGGTGTAATCGTAATCCCGCTGCATATTGCCCGCGCTATCTTCACCAATCACGCTGCAACTTAAACTGTAGCGGGAGCTGCAATAACCGTTCAAAAAGCCATGGCTGTTACCATAAACTTTCACCGAGGTGTGAGCATTCGCAGTCGCGCCATCGGAATTATTAATACGCGGATCGGCATCTAATGCCGCCGTTTCGGCGCGAATGGCAAGCTTAGCTAATTCATCTGGGGAAATATCTTCAGGATAATACAACTCAAGATCGCGGATCTGCGTAGCCATTAAGGCTTTGTCGGCCAGCCCGCTAAAAGGATCTGGCGAGGTATAACGGGCGATATCATCCGCCGCTTTCACCGCCAAGGCAATGGCCTGCGGGCTTAAATCTGAGGTCGATGAACTGCCTTTGCAGCCCTCACGATACACAGTGATCCCAAGAGCGCCATCTTTATTAAACTCTACGGTTTCAACTTCTTTTAAACGAGTTGACACCGATAAGCCTTGTTGCTTACTGATCGCCACTTCCGCAGCGTTGGTTCCTAATTTATGGGCATAGTCGAGCGCCACGGCAACCGCCTGTTTCAATGCGGTTAATTCACTATCGATTCTGTTTAAAGACACAAAGCTACTCTTTCGTTATCGGCAATGGCATTAGCATAACAAACACAAATCCCATTCACATTAATTATTAGCACCGCGCCCCAGTATGAGTTAGCCAACCTACGTCTGCGGATAAACGCTTAAGCGACCAAACTTACGCATATACCAATAAGTCAGCACTGGCCGTGCGTAGCCGCGGCAACACAATTGCAAGCCGAAACGGGGCTGGGATAAAAGGAAAATGCGCTTGGTGATACCAACGCTAAGACGGTGTAACGCCCTTTGCCATCAAGCGAGCGAGACAAGCTCCACCGCACAGGAGATCATCTGGCGCAAATATTGAGGCGATTTTTGCGTGAGGATGTTATTATTAGCAGGTTTTTTACTTGAGGTTTTATCTATATGAAGATTGTTGGTGATTCAGAGCATTTTAAGCAGCCCTACGACATTGATGAAGATTATGTCAGCAGCAAAACGTCGGACAAGCGTGATAGTGAAGCTGTTCAAAAAATTGGTATGGAGCTGGTTTCACTGAGCAAGACTCAGCTAGATAAAATCGAGCTGGATGAATTTTTGTACGATGCAATTCTGCAAACGCGCAAAATCAAAGTCAATACTGAGGCATACCGCCGCCATATGCAGTATATCGGCAAACTAATGCGTAATTTTGATGTAGAGCCGATTAAAGCGGCCTTGGCGATTGTACTCAACAAAAACAACAACGAAACCGCTCGACTGCAGATGTTTGAAAAAATGCGCGAGCGCTTATTGACCCAAGGTGATGCAGAAATCCAAAGCCTAATGGAACATTATCCGCAACTGGATCGCCAAAAACTGCGTACTTTAGTGCGCCAAGCCACCAAAGAGCTGGCTAAAGGCCCTGAATCAAAATCCTCTAAAGAGCTGTTTAAGTACCTACGCAGCGAAATTCAAGACTAAGATAGTCAAGACTAAGATAGTCAAACTCAAGACTACGACGTTCGGCTCAAAGGCGAGCCGAACTCCTAGTTCAAACCGAGCCTTCCGCAAAAACGCTCACACTCGGCCTAAGCACTCTTTAATCACCGTTTGATTTAATCACTGTTTGATTTAATCACGCTTGCCTCCCATCGCCCGGAGATATTACCCCGAGCGATAGGCGATGCCAGCCCTCAGTCGGCGCTCAATGAGTTTTGCAATTCAGCCATACGGCGCAAACGTAAGCTACGCAGCACCAAATATACCGCCCCAAGAGCCGCCCAAATCAGCCCTAGCTCTAACGACTCAGGCTCTAAGTTCATCCACAGTACGCCAATAGTGCCCGCACCGCACAGGGGTAACACTAAATATTGCAGGTGTTCTCGTAAGGATTTATTGCGTTGCTCCTTAATGTAAAACTGCACAATCACTGACAAGTTAACAAAAGTAAAAGCAACCAGCGCCCCAAAATTCACTAAAGCTAAGGCCATTTCTAAATCAAATGACACAGCAGACAATGCCAAGCCACCCACCAATAGCACGTTAAAAGCCGGAGTGCGCCATTTAGGATGGATATAGCCAAAGCCTTTTTGCGGCAGCATATTATCCCGGCCCATCACATATAAAATGCGCGCCACCCCCGCATGAGCCGCCATGCCCGAGGCCAACACCGCAATGGTAGTTGCCACTAACACTATCGACTGGAACAGGTTACCGCCGACATACAGGGCGATCTCAGGCAATACCGCATCAATCTCTTGGAAGCGGGAAATGTCCGGGAAATACAACTGTAGGAAATAAGAAACCCCCACAAAAATCACACCGCCAATGAGCGCCGTCAGCACAATCGCCCGCGGGATAACCCGTTTTGCGTCTTTGGTTTCTTCGGTCAGTGAACTTAACCCATCAAAGCCAAGGAAGGAAAAACATAAAATGGTCGCCCCAGTAAACAGCGGAGCGAGCGCCATGTTATCTGAATAAAACGGTCGCACACTGGCGACGACACCCTCGCCCTCACCAAGGGAGAGGCTATAGGCCATCAAGCCGATAAACACCAGAATAATCGCGATCTGTGCAAAAACGATAACCCCATTTAAGTTCGCCACGATATTAACGCCCTTGAGATTCAGCAGGGTCATAATCGTGACTAACGCAAAAATGAAGATCCATGGCTCAACGCTAGGGAACATGGCGGTAAGATAAATTTTCGCGAGCAACATATTGATCATCGGCATAAACATGTAATCAAGCAGCGATGACCAACCCACCATAAAGCCGACATTCGGACTAAAGGTTTTCTGGGTGTAAGTGTAAGCAGAGCCCGCATACGGATATTTGCGAACTAAATGCCCATAACTGAAGGCGGTGAACAAGATGCCCGCGAGCGCAAACAAGTAAGAGGTAGCCACATGGCCAGAGGTGATCTCTGAAACAATACCAAAGGTATCAAACACCGCCATAGGTGTGAGATAGGCCAGCCCCATCACCACGACCTGCCACAGGTTGAGGGTTTGTTTTAAACCCGGCTTTTGTTGACTCATCAGCACACCTCCGTGATACACGGCTTAACCGCTAAGCGAATATCTACAAGTGGTTTTTGCTTTTGACTAGCCACCCACCCCTTAAGGCGGTGCGCTAATTCAACAGATAGATTTACGGTAAACACCGAAAATGTGCTAAACAACAGCCCCATTGATTTGTCCTCAGTAAAAGTGGTTCAACCGAACCTCGTATCATTTCCGGATATTTACCGGCCTCAATTGGTTTAAAACGCCTACCTTATAAATGAAAAATAACCGAGATACGTAAGCACCACGGTTATTTTTGCGGCGCGGATTTTGCCCTTAAATGCAAAAGAAGACAAGCAAAAAACCACAGCCTGGCTCACAGTCCTCAACTTCTCCTAAAAAATTGATTTTGTGCCCCCCCATTACCGCTGCAACCCCTCCCTTCAATGGCCTAGCGTCACAAGGCTCCACGAAATTGACACCGTCAAATTAATGACTAAAAACATCAATTACAAACAAAATACATAACGAAACCCATTTTTATGTAAATATCTAAAAAAATATGCATAATAACCAATAGCTAAAGAATTTTTTAAATTAAAACAAATTCAAAAAAATACGCAATTTAACCAAAGTTAAACAAGATTATCAGCCGACTTGACACCAATTTCATACATACAAGCACCTTCAGCACATTAAACTGTGTTGGTTATTTTTGATAGAAAGAAAAAGGCAAGACTCAATGAAATCGTTTAAATTCAATACGCTGTTTAGCAGCATTGCACTCGCCACCGCGGTATTCGCCTCCCCAGCAAGCGCAGAGGGATCCGCAATGGTCAACCCGCAAGCTGGCGTCGTCGTGGGTTACTGGCATAACTGGTGTGATGGCGCAGGTTATCAAGGCGGTATCGCCCCCTGCGTGACCTTAGCGCAGGTCAATCCGCAATATAATGTGGTCGATGTTTCATTCATGAAAAGCTATGGTGCCAACGGCACCATTCCGACCTTCAAACTCGACCCTGCAATTGGCTTAACTGAAGCGCAATTTATTGAGCAAATTAGTGAACTCAATCGTCAAGGCCGCGCGGTATTAATCGCCTTAGGTGGCGCGGATGCGCACATCGAACTGCGCAATGGCCAAGAGCAAGAACTGGCCGATGAGATTATTCGCCTCGTTGAAAAATACGGCTTTGATGGGCTTGATATCGATCTTGAACAAGCCGCTGTCACCGCGGCTGACAACCAAATCGTGATCCCCGCAGCGCTACGGATCGTTAAAGATCATTACCGTCAGCAGCAGAAAAACTTTTTAATCACCATGGCGCCCGAATTCCCCTACCTCACCACCGGCGGAAAATACGTGCCTTATATCAACGCCCTTGAAGGCTATTACGATTGGATTAACCCGCAATTTTATAACCAAGGGGGCGACGGTATTTATATCGATGGTTTAGGTTGGATTGCGCAAAATAATGACAATTTAAAACAAGAGTTTATCTACCACATCGCTAATGCGCTCGCCAATGGCAGCCATGGATTCACTAAAATTCCCCATGACAAACTGGTCTTTGGCATCCCGACCAATATTGATGCGGCCGCCACAGGCTATGTGCGCGATCCACAAAAACTGTTTGCCGCCTTTGAGCAATTAAAAAATCAAGGGCAACCACTGCGCGGTGTGATGACTTGGTCGATCAACTGGGACATGGGTAAAAACGCCGCTGGCCAAGCCTATAACGAGTCATTTATCAAAGCCTATGGCCCGTTTATTCACAACCAAGACATTACCCCGCCAGAGCCTGAAAACGGTAAACCCATTTTCAGCGGCCTAGGCCATGTTCGGGTCAAATTAGGTGGTGCATTTAACCCACTCGATGGCGTTAGCGCCTATGATGCCGAAGATAAAGATCTGACGGCCGACATCCAAGTGACAGGTGATGTGGATACTCAGCAACTTGGCCTTTATCCGCTGACCTATAAAGTCACCGATTCAGATCACAACACGACGGAGCAAGTGCGCACTGTAGAGGTGTATAACACTAAACCTGAGTTGAGTGGCATCCATAACACCAGCATCACCGTCGGGGCGCCCTTTGATCCTATGGCAGGCGTTAGCGCCACCGATGCCGAAGATGGCGATCTGACCCATAGCATCCGCATTGAAGGGGAAGTCAATAACGACCGTATCGGCCAATATGAGCTGGTTTACAGTGTAACTGACAGCGCTGGTGAGCAATCCCGTGCAGTGCGGATCGTGACCGTTAAAGAGCAAGGTGCAGTGTGCGAAAACTTATGGAAGCCAAGCACGGTATACTTAGGCGGTGATACGGTTAGCTACGCAGGCAAAATCTGGCTAGCAGGTTGGTGGACTCAAGGGGAGCAACCTGACTTAGCGGGTGAATGGGGCGTATGGAAATCCCAAGGCGACAGTGATTGCGATTCAGGCTTACCTCCGGTCATTACGCCTAACTTTACGGTGAGCGGTCTAGCCTCGAGCTACCCACTCTCCCAAGGGCAAGTCAGCATCAACTTTAACGTTAATACCAATCAAGCGATGGAATTAACGGCTAGCCTTATACAAGATGAGCGCATCCTCGCGAGCAGCACAGCTCACATTAATGGTCATGGCGCCATGGCATTACAGGGCGCATCACTCGACGCGGGAGCTTATCAGCTCGTCATCAGCAACCAAGATAACAGCCTCAAGCAACAATTTGCCCTGTTCTTAGTTGCAGATGACGACGGTAGCGAGCCCGGAGAATACCCAGCCTACAGTGCAGGTACCCAATACCAAGCCGGTGATATTGTGACTAACGCAGGTGGCGTGTACCAATGCCGACCTTGGCCAAACAGCGGTTGGTGTAGCGGCTCAGCGCCTTACTATGCCCCAGGAACTGGCAGCGCGTGGCAAGACGCCTGGACTAAACACTAAAACAACGCGGCCCCCTAAGCATTTTTAGGTGGATATGCTGCATCCATCTCAGTCATGCTTAGGGGTAAGCGCGCCACGAGCGATACCCCCCCCTTGACGGCATAGCCCCGCTTGGCCGTCACCACTGAGCTCAACCTATTGAACTCCATTTACCGAGCTCAACCTATTGAACTCAATTTGCCGAGCTCAAGCTACAGAGCTGAAAATTCTTAGCTTGAGTCGCTTAACAGTAACAAGTTCCCAGCCAAGGGCCACGCCCGCCGACGCGTTTTATGGCTGCCCGCTAAGTGGGCGCTTTATTTCGTCGCCAATGCTAGACGATTAACTCTTGCGCTCAACGCCGCCTCCCCCCGCGACTCCAACCAATATTTTTGCAAAATCTTATTGGTCACGCCTGATTTTACATCCGCAAGGTTCCAAGCCCCTTTCCAAATACCGTCAGCAATTAAATGGACAACCGCACTCTCTATCGCCGCTGCCACGCACAAACTCACAGGTTCATTAGAAGTAATACCCGCTTCTGCTTCTAATAATTTCTGCGCATCCACAAATTTAAATACCCCTGCAGAGATTTCCATCGATAACACTGACTTAGTTGTCGTCACACTGCTTAACAACCTCCCAGTACGAATATCCACCGCACGCAAATTCACCGTGATGCTATCAACGCGGTACTGGCCAGAGGCGCCAATACCTAAATATCTCGCTCCTGCGCCGCCAGTTTTGATATTTGTGTCATAGGCAACTATGCCGCCTTCCATCAAAATCTGTGCACCACTTAATTGCGGCAACTTATTCGCATCACCATTGAGCCCGGCGCGTAATATTTTCCGTTCGGTCAGTAAGTTTTGTAACCCTTCTCGCTCAACAGGAATAAACCATTGAGAATCATTTAAAGCCTGAGCCAAAAATGCCGTACCACTTTGCGGCACAGCCGTTGAAAAGTTGCTTGATGGGAGAGGTTTATATTGGCCAGTTTGATCTCGAAAATCATAAACCGCGGCCACCATCACGCCTTGCGGTCTTGGAAGATTGACCAAATCGTAATAGGTATCCCCTTTAGGCATTAAACTAGAAGCGCTTTCAATGTCTTCAAATTCACTCTTGGATGAACAAGCACTCAAACATAGAATAACGCATATCCAATATAAGGCTTTCATGGTTATCCCCCTGTGCTATCGTCTGCTAAACCACCGACCTCAATGACGGTTGTTTCTCCTGTCGCCAAATCTTTAATATGCACTAATAAAGTACCATCCTCATTAACCACCTGAATTTCAAAATCGTTGGTTTTTAAATAGCCATTACCACCATTGGCGGCATCATTAAACAACTGACTCATTAAACGAGATTCTAATGAGCTTGCTAATCTTTCTAATGCTGTTGGCGGTGTATACCCACTGCCATTTTTATAGCTGTTTTGTGCCGCGGCATTGGATAATAAATATGAGCCATTTAAATAATTCCCGCCAAACGCCGGGTTAACAG
Organism: Shewanella sp.; assembly: GCF_051658185.1. GTDB lineage: Bacteria > Pseudomonadota > Gammaproteobacteria > Enterobacterales > Shewanellaceae > Shewanella. The sequence goes on from NZ_JBOFMC010000207.1 coordinate 12,311, forward strand.
GGGTATAAACTAATTCAGTCGCATAACAACCAACAGAAAAATTTAATGTTACCAACATTATGAGTGTCTTATTCATCACAAATCCTTGTTTAATACTCTTCTGGTGCTAAATCGGGGTTTTCAAAGCCTAACCATTGATTCTGATTTTTTAACTGTCTAAGTTGCTGATCAATTCGCTTAGCGGCCGCAACCGCCTGCGCCTCGATATTACGACTAACGGGTGATACCACTGTCATCAACACTGGCTTACGGCTATGCAATATACTAATTTTACTGCCATCTCTGGCGGTAGCTTGCTCAACAACGGTTAACCCAGAATGATCATTGAGACCGCCAATATCACGATATGAACTGACAAACTCACGATAAAAGTTATATCCCAACCGAGTCATCGTTCGGTTTAGGATTAACCCACCCTCCACGCTCTTTTCATATTCATCAGTATCATCAATGCTTTTTGCCTCTGTAAGGGGTTTTAATGAAATGGATTCCTCTGATGCCGAGTGTTCATCCTGAATATCCGCCGCCAGCACCGCCATTGCTGTGAAAATAAAACCAAACAATGTAAAGCGAATGAGTTTTAGGATGAATAGCACGAATATCTTCCTCGCTATATTAACTAATTTCTATTCCCGCTCTCGAACATGCTAACTTATTGCCACGCACGATGACGGGCAATATATTGCGATTAATTATCGAGTTGCCGATAAAATCATTAACAAGTTACAAATAAACCAAGGGCGCACGGGCACCCTTGGAAATGACAAGGTTAAATAGAACCAGAGCCTTGATTAACGACAACGGTATTATTAGAACCTAAGCTAGTCACACTGGCGGTATTAAATGCATCGGTTTGAGTCACGGTCACACTATTGGTGCTTCCACCAGAGACATATACATCCGCGGTATGATTATTTCCGGTTTGACTGATATCAATATCATTAGCTGTGCCAGCCCAAGATTCTGCTGCAGCATTGTTAAACTCACCATCCTGCTCAATATCAACGCTTGAATTGTTATCGGCTGAATCCGCGTAGGCTAAGTTATCAGAACCTGTTTGAGAAATAACAACATCGTTATCTTGACCAAAGGTACCCGCACCAAAACCTGTACCATAATAGTTAACTGCATTAGGGTTATTGGTCACCCGGTTACGGTTACCCGCTTGGGTGATGGTAATAGTATTGCCATCACCCAGTTCAGTTTTTGCACCTGCATAGTTATCATTACCGCTTTGGGTAATGCTGACTGTATTGCCAAAACTATTGCCAATCTGAGAAACGACCGCCTCATTACCAGAACCAGACAACTGATTAACGGTAGCTTTATCGTTATCCCCGACTTGGCTGACGCTGGCCACGCCGTTCACCCCATTTTGCAGTACATCTGCGTCATTACTTAACCCATCTTGGACCACATTGGCTTCATTGCCTGTCGCGGTTTGTGAAACCCAAGCGTCATTACCATCTTCGGTTTGCGTCACCGTTGCACTATTGGCCATCGCGGTTTGGCTAATATAACCTAGGTTGCCATCACCATTTTGCACCAATGTGGCTTGGGTCGTGTCCGATCCATTGAGACCATAATTTTGAGTGTTTTGGCTAATGGTACCAGTGTTAGCTGCGCCAGTTTGAGTGAGGGTTGCACTGGCAGCATCTGAGGAGTTTTGCGA
>NZ_JBOFMC010000208.1:0-8700 GCF_051658185.1 Shewanella sp.
TTTTCGAGCACAATCTCATTAGGCCATAATTCACTTACTGGACCAAGTTAACTGTTAGTTACAATTTATGATTAAAGTTAACTTTACAACAACTAATGACATGCAATTATTACACAACACGATTTAATAAAATGCTTAGTGCTATCAATTCAATTTAAAACAGAACGCACCTAGATACAGCAAAATAATTGTTCCTGAATAAATAACGTTTGTGATGTTTGTTCAAAATTGAATTTATCGTTAAAGAAATGTCACGCCCAACAATCGCGCACTCATCAGCATGATTTATCGCAATCCTCGAGTTTTTAACGCAAGGCAGTCCCCGAATGGCAGACTTTTTGGATGTGAGCAGATTTTTTGCGTGAACCGTGATAGTCCAACTGACCGCAACCACGCTCCAACTGACCGCAACCATAGCCCAGCTATAGGGAAATGACTTGATAAACCTAAAGTGGCTCATTCCAAATTAAATATCTTTCACACAATCGCTAACGCAGCAAAATCTGATATTTTATCGAGTAATTTTTGCCTTCAGGGCAATGGCTTACTCGATAAAGGCACAACATGGCAGATTGGCTGTATTTTATTAAGGCATTTTTACTGGGCGTCATTGAAGGGGTCACTGAGTTTCTCCCCATCTCAAGTACCGGGCATCTAATTTTAATTGGGGATTGGATTAATTTTCCCTCCCATGAGGCCAAAGTGTTTGAAGTGGTCATCCAATTGGGGGGGATTCTGGCGGTATGTTGGCTATTTAGAAAAAAAATCTTCTCGCTTGCCGGTGGCGTGGTGCAGGCCGATCCTGTGGCCCGGCGATTTGCTGCGGTGGTGCTCTTGGCATTTTTACCCGCGGCGGTGATTGGCGCGTTATTTATCAGCCACATTAAACAGTTTTTATTTAATACCACTGTGGTGGCCTGCGCCTTAATCATCGGCGGCCTGATTATTCTGTTAGTGGAAAGCCGTAAAAAAACCAATGAAATCGCTAGCATTGAACACATAGGTTTTAAACAGGCGATTGCCATCGGGGTGGCTCAGTGTATCGCGATGATCCCCGGCACCTCACGCTCTGGCGCGACCATTATCGGCGGCATGTTATCTGGGGTGTCGCGCCAAACGGCGACCGAATTTTCGTTTTTTTTAGCCATTCCCACCATGCTGGGCGCCGCCGTATATGATGCGGCAAAACATTATCATTTATTAAGCATGGATGACATTTGGGCGATTATGGTCGGTTTTACTGCCGCCTTTTTTTCAGCCCTGCTGGTCGTTAATGGGCTGATTCAATTTGTGGCTAAGCATTCATTAAGTGTCTTTGCTTGGTATCGAATCGCCTTAGGTATCCTTATTTTTATGGTTGCCTAACCCCCTTTGCCACAGCCGTGGGCACTGCTCCACGGCGATTGTGTCGATGAATAGCGTGTCGATAAATTGAGTGGCGATAAACGGGATGCCCCGGCTGGCATGCCAGCACGTTACCACTTCATCGAGGTGCCAGTTCCCTCTCTTGTGCAGGCACTGCCCGTTAGTCGGGCTTAAATACGCCTATTACTCCACCCGTGGCTTTTTGAGTGACTTTGATATCGGTTTGCTGCTCGCGGTAATCGCACTCGGTACATTCAACGGTTTCGATACCGTTTTCTTTAAATAATAAAATACTGTCATGGGCACTGCATTTAGGGCATTTCGCTCCCGCCACAAAGCGTTTTTTTATTTTTGTCATTGTCATCGCTTAGACCACTCTTAGCCTTTAGGGAAAATGTTAGGGTTTAGGGTAGATGTGAGGATTTAAGATAAATTTAGCTTTTAAGGCAATTAGTTAGCCTTAAAGGCTCACCTAAGCTGCTTAGGCCACGCTATTTTGCCACAGTCCTGTGGGATTACCAGCCTTTGCGTGAGAACGACGATTGGCGGCAGGATATCACGGCGATGACGGCGGATAGCGGGGGTGATGGACAAAACATTCAGGCATGCACTCGCCCTTGAGGGATTTAGCCCACGGTTCAGGCCGCTCGCTATGGTCTGCGCTCGCTATGTAGGCTATTATCCATGCCCTGACGAATTCACCTTACCACCAAGTTGTAGTTAATGATCAGCATCAACCAAGCGCAATTAATCCGTGGCAGTAAAATCCTGCTCGATGAAGCCTCTCTAACGATTTATCCCGGCCATAAAGTCGGACTCGTCGGCGCCAACGGCACAGGTAAGTCTTCATTACTGGCATTAATTTTAGGGCACTTGAGCCTCGATAAAGGCGAGTTCAGCCTGCCCTCGGGCTGGCAAATTGCCACCGTCGCCCAAGAAACGCCTGCGCTCGCGATTTCGGCCTTAGAATATGTACTCGATGGTGATAAAGAATATCGTCAATTAGAAAACGACCTGCATACCGCCCAAGCTCAAAATGATGGCCATGCCATCGCGACGCTTCACGGTAAAATCGATGCCATTGGCGGTTATGCCATTCGTGCCCGCGCGGGCGCGTTGCTGGCGGGACTCGGTTTTAGCGAGGCCGAGCAAAATAATCCGGTTAAAAGCTTTTCGGGCGGGTGGCGTATGCGCCTTAACCTTGCCCAAGCCTTACTGTGCCGCTCCGATCTACTGCTGCTAGACGAGCCCACCAACCACTTAGATTTAGATACTATGTACTGGCTCGAAGGGTGGATTAAGTCCTATCAAGGCACCTTAATTTTAATCAGCCATGATCGGGATTTTATCGACGAAATTGTGGATGAAATCGTCCACGTCGAGAACCAAAAACTCAATTTTTACAAAGGCAATTACAGCGCCTTTGAACGTATCCGTGCCGAGCGCATGTCGCAGCAACAGGTCGCCTTTGAACGCCAACAAAAAGAGCGCGCCCATATCCAATCCTTCGTTGACCGCTTCCGTTATAAAGCCAGTAAAGCCAAACAGGCCCAGAGCCGCTTAAAGGCATTGGAGCGAATGACCGAGCTGCTACCGTCACAAGCCGATAGCCCGTTTTACATGGAGTTTCGCCCCCCTGAAGCGCTGCCCAACCCGTTAATCAAAATGGAACAAGTCGCAGTGGGTTACGGTGATACCCCCATCTTAAGCAAAGTGCATTTAAACCTGGTGCCCGGTGCTCGTATTGGCTTGCTTGGGCGCAATGGCGCGGGTAAATCAACCTTAATCAAACTGTTATCCGGCCAATTGTCGCCGATGACAGGGTTATACGAGCCCAATCCCGGGCTGAATATTGGCTATTTCGCCCAGCACCAGATTGAGTTTTTACGCCTCGATGACACGCCCTTGCAGCATTTAGTTCGCCTTGCCCCCCATGCCCGCGAGCAAGAATTACGCAATTTTTTAGGCGGTTTTGGTTTTAATGGCGATATGGCCCTCTCCCCCGTGCGGCCATTTTCAGGCGGTGAAAAAGCCCGCTTAGTGCTCGCCCTATTAGTGTGGCAGCGCCCTAATCTGTTGTTACTCGACGAACCGACCAACCACCTCGACTTAGAAATGCGCCATGCTCTCACCATGGCATTGCAAACCTTTGAAGGCGCAATGGTTATTGTGTCACACGATCGCCATTTACTGCGGCTGACCTGTAGCGATTACTATCTGGTTGACCAAGGTGAAGTGCGCGCGTTTGATGGGGATCTAGAGGATTATCATCAATGGTTATTGGATGCGGCTAAAGCCTGCGCCAATCAAAGCAATAATAGCGATGACACCAAACCTGCCGTCGATAAAAAACAGCAAAAGCGCCTAGAGGCGGAAATTCGCCAAAAAGTCTCGCCCTTTAAGCGCCAGCAAACCAAATTAGAAACTGAGCAACAAAAACTCAGCGAACGCCTCGCTGAATTAGAGCATCTATTGGCCGATAGCCAATTATACGATCAAGATAACAAGGCCAAGCTCACCGCGGTATTAACTGAGCGCACCCACTTAACCCAAACCCTAGAGGAAAGTGAAATGCAATGGCTTGAGTTACAAGAACAAATTGATGCTATAGAACTTGAGGTCAATACGGCGCAGTAGCGGGGCGCCACGAACGCTAGCACAAACGAACGCACAAGGATGAGTATGTTGGATAACACCCCACTCGATAGCCAGCTTTGGGATTGGTGCGATAACTACTACGGCCAGAATAAAATACTGTGCCTTGAGTTACAGGATAACCAGCAGGTCAACGTTAACCTATTGCTACTGGCCTGCTATTTGGATAGCCCAGTCGCGGGTGCAAACCCGCGATGCTACAGCCTGTCCCAGTGGCAAAGCCTGCTTGACGTCATGCGCCAATGGGATGAGCCGTTACTTATCCCCTTTCGCCGCCTGCGCCGGCTCGCTAAAAGCCACCTCGCCATCCATGAGTATCAACAGATGCTGGAGGTGGAACTGATGCTCGAGCGTAAAGCCCAGCGCAGTATCCTGCACGCCATCCAAGCCCTCAGCCCCGAGGGCACTCAAACCAACCTACTCAGTTACCTCAGTTTGTTTGGCTTGAGCGCGCAAGCCGTCGCAGCACTGCCATTGACACGCCTGTGACCTCATGCCTGCAACTGAAGTGAATGCAAGCTTAGGTTAACACAGGCTTAGGTTAACACTTGGCCTTAACTTAATGAGTCAGTCTTCAACACTTGGCCTTAAACACTATGCTTTAAACGCTATGTCTTAAACGCTATGTCTTAAACACTGTGCCTTAAACACAAGATAACGCCAAACACTGAGGGGCGCGGCGCCTTCGGGGAGTGCTGAAGCGCCAGCCCAAAGCTGCCGCCTATCGCCCTTGGGTCAGCCGCTGGGCCAACGCGGTCGCATTGCGCGCGGTGATGCCATAAATCGATAACTGTGGATTGGCCCCTAAACTGGTGGGGAAGATTGAGCCATCCATGACCGACAGATTGTCAAGATAATGGGACTGACCATAACTGTTGACCATCGAAAGCTGCTCATCCTCACCAAAGGGGCAGCCGCCCATCACATGCGCCGAGGCCACCACGGTACGCAGCGGTGCCAGAGACATCTGCGCAATCGTTTCTTTGGCATCTTTCCAAGAGCTGAGATAAGGCATGCCGTCACTGATGGGTAACACTTTTACCGCGCCCGCCGCGAACTGAAGCTCCGCCATGCTAGCAAAGGCACGCCGCGCCGCGCGCCAAAAGACGTCCGTCAGAGGATAATCTACGCTAAAGCCGGTTGGGGTTAAGTGCACTGTGCCGCCTTGGCTATCGGGATGATAACCATCCCGTATAAGAGCGATAGTGACTTGCAACTGATTAAACTTGGCCATGAGCTCTGCATGGCTCGCACCATAACCTAATGTTTTAGAGGCAATTAGCACAGGATGAATTGGCGGCACTTCCAGCTTATAGCCCAGTTCCCCCTCCGCCCCAGCTTGCCAAACAAATTGATCAGAATAGATAGATTGAGGTGCGCCGCTATGGCCATTAATGGCATCGGCAAAAATGGCCCCCGAGAGTAACGTTGGGTGTAAAAATGTGCGTTTACCCAGAAGCTGATGAGGATCAGGCACCGCTGAGCGCATTAAAAGAGTCGGCGTATGCAGCGCCCCCGCACTCAAAATATAGTGCCGCGCCTTAAACTGCAGCTCAACGCCAGTAGGCTGGTTACGCTCATTCAGCGCTTGGGCTTTTAAGGCCAACACCTGCCCATTGTGATGCTCAATGTTAACGACGTTGGCACGGCTGATAAGCCTTGCCCCTTTATCTAAGGCCGCAGGAATCGTGGTGACTAACATTGATTGTTTTGCATTGACCGGACAGCCCATGCCGCAATACCCGGTATTCCAACAGCCCAGCACGTTGCGTTTTATCACAGTGTAGTCCCAGCCCAAATTAATGCAGCCCTGCTTTAAGGCGGCATTATTGCGGTTAGGATCATAGGACCACTCTTGAATATTGAGCCGCTGCTCCATTTGGGCAAACCACGGGGCCAGCGCCGCCTCACTTAAGCCGGTAACCGACTTGTGCTGCTCCCAAAAAGCCAGCGCCTCCGGCGGGGTTCTAATGGAGGTCGTCCAGTTAATCGTGGTTGAGCCCCCCACCGCACGCCCTTGGAAGATCCCAATGGCTTTATCGGCGGTTTTCATCGCGCCAGCCTGCTGATACAAATTAGGGTAAGCGCTGCGCTCTTCCATAGTAAAGTCGCGGGAGGATTTTAGCGGACCGGCCTCAATCATGATGACACTAAGACCCGCGGCAGTCAGAATATCTGCCGCCACGCCGCCGCCAGCACCGGTACCGACAATCACCACATCTGCTTCAAAATGTTGATTGTGCAACAATTTGCTTGCGTCGGTATGTCGCCAGCCGTCTTGTAAACCGTTCAAAATAGGATCGATGATGGCCAAATTACGCTCCAGTGTCACAGGGAATGATGGGGATTCATCTCAATGCCCGTTAGGGGCTAACTAACTCAAACTTGGCATAATGTAGCCGCCCCCAATGTTCTGGGCAGGCATAATAGCTGGCCATCACCAATTCCCGCAGCCCTAAATAAGCGGTTTGCAGTAAAGAAAAATAGCTATGGCGCCAGGTTTCGAGCATGTCGGCAAGTTCGCGGGGAGATCGCATCAGTAAGGGCGTCATACTCGAGGTCAGTAGCAACAATCCCAACCGATGATTGAGCATGGTTAAGAGGGTATTGAGCTCCTCTTGCTGCTCTGCGGGCAGCAGCGCCATTGATTGCTTTATCGCATCTAAGGTCCGATTTTGCGCCGCCAATTTATGGCTTGCCACATCGGGCAACGCCCCCTCGAGCATCACAGGTAACAGCACGCTCAATAGCAAACGATAATCGTCGCCCTCATTATCCTCGGCTGGCGTAAATTCCGGCGCATACAGATTAACCCCTAAGGCCAAGGCCGCCGTCCCTGCAAACGCGCCGAGCAAAAAGGTTCGTCTGAGCATTACACTCTCCTAAATATCTGCATCATAAACAATTGTGCTACACTGGCTAGCCTATGTGATGCTAAATTAAACACACGTTTCAATTTTCAGCAATAGCCAACCCTAAGATAACATTCCATGTCAAATGCCTTTATGCCACCTTGGTGGGCCAAAAGCCCTCATGTGCAAACCATTTTGCCCGTCTTAACTAAGGTGGCCAAACCCGTACTCAAAAGACAACGCCTTGAGTTACCCGATGGTGATTTTATTGATCTGGATTGGCAAGGCGTAGGCGTCGACGGTAACGCAATCGTCGTGATCCTCCATGGCCTAGAAGGCAGTGCCCAATCCCATTATGCACGGCGCTTACTCTTGGCCTGTCGGCAACAGCAACTGACCGCCGTTGTGCATCACCATCGCAGCTGTTCAGGGGAAGTGAATCGTCTGGCTCGCAGTTACCACAGCGGCGATACCGATGATCTGCAATTTAGCCTGTCGGCACTTAAGCGGCGCTATCCCCATTCTCCCTTATTCGCGGTCGGTTACAGCTTAGGTGGCAATGTGCTCACCAAATACCAAGGCGAATATCAGGACGATAGCCTACTGAGTCGCGCCGTGGTGGTGTCGGCGCCGCTGCAATTATCAGCCTGCGCTAAACGCTTAGAAAAGGGCTTTTCTACCCTCTATCAACGGCATTTACTCAAACAATTACAACAAAAGATCCGCCAAAAGTTAGCCGATCCACATTTAGCCAGCATGATCCCCTTAGATGAACGCCAACTGATGCAATTAACGACCTTTCACGAGTTTGACGATAAAGTCACCGCGCCCTTGCATGGCTTTCAGGGGGTCAATGATTACTATCACCGCGCCAGTGGCTTAGCCTTTATCGAGCGGATCACTAAGCCAACACTGATCATGCACGCCAAGGATGATCCCTTCATGACCGAAGCCGTGATCCCGCATCCGAGCCAAGTGCCCACACAGGTGGAATATGAGCTACACCCCTTTGGTGGCCACGTGGGCTTTATTAATGGCGGCAGCCCTTGGCGGCCACAATATTACCTAGAGCGGCGCATTCTTGATTTTTTACTGAGCGGCGCGGCTTTGCCCCAAAGCCCGACCAACACCGCCCTAAGGAGCCACCATGCTGATCCCCTATGAAGCACTACTACAGTTGCCTCACACGACCTTAACCAATCTCATCCGCGAACACCTGCTTAGCCAAATCGAAGACGGCAGCTTTACCAGTCTCGACGCACAGGAACTTGAATGCGCGATCGCAAGCTGTAAACAAGCACTGAAACAAGGCAGGCTGCAGGTAGAATACAGCGAAAACGATGAGTCATTCGCTATCCGTACGGCGGAACAACTCGCCAAGCGGCAAGATTGACCAACCCCAACCCAGTACCGTATAAATACCCCTATGGTGTTAACGTGTGAGTCTAGAGGCGTCCTCGCTAGGTAAAAATATGTCAGCAAAACATCCTATTATTGCAGTTACCGGCTCATCCGGCGCAGGCACCACCACCACCACCACGGCCTTCACCCATATTTTTCGCCAGCTCGGGATCAACGCAGCCTTTGTCGAGGGCGATAGTTTTCACCACTACACCCGCGCGGAAATGGAAGTGATGATCCGCAAATCTCAGGCCGAAAATCGTAACCTGAGCTACTTTGGCCCTGAGGCGAATAATTTTGCAAGGCTTGAACAATGCTTTCGCGATTATGGCGCGACCGGCCAAGGGGAAACCCGCAGCTATTTACACACCTTCGATGAAGCTGTGCCCTTTAACCAAATGCCCGGCACCTTCACCCAATGGCGACC
>NZ_JBOFMC010000209.1:0-8171 GCF_051658185.1 Shewanella sp.
AAGCCCGTTGCCAATACATCTATAGTCACGAGTTGTGCTAAACGCGAGGCCATAGGTAAATACATGTCAGTATCTTCCGGCACTTCCATCGTGACGGGCAGGGTACATTCCATGGATAACGGTGAGTTACGTGCAGTAATACCAATCACTGCTGCGCCATTTTCCCTTGCTAAGCGCGCGATTTCTATCAAGGATTTTGTGCGGCCCGTGTGTGAAATCAAGACGACCACATCCCCTTCATTGCTGTTGATGCAGCTCATTCTTTGCATGAGAACATCGTCAAAACAAATGACCGGCACATTAAAACGGAAAAATTTATTTTGGGCATCGTGAGCCACTGACGCTGAAGCGCCTAAGCCAAAAAAGGAGATTGTTTTGGCTTGCGTCAGTATATCTACAGCTTTATTTATGGCGGATATATCTAAACTTTGGCGGGCAGTATCTAGGGAAGCCATTGAAGATTCAAATATTTTTGTTGTATACGATTCAGTTGAATCATCTTCTTCAACGTGGCGACTGACATAAGGAGTGCCGTTCGCAAGACTTTGGGCTAGATGTAATTTAAAATCAGGAAAGCCCTTGGTGTCTAAACGGCGGCAGAAACGGTTGACTGTGGGTTCACTGACATCTGCCATCTTAGCGAGTGTGGCGATACTCGAATGAATCGCTGTTTGTGGTGATGCTAAGATCACCTCGGCTACCTTGCGTTCTGACTTGCTAAAATGGGTGAGGCTTTTTTGAACCTTTTCTAGGGTATTCATACGCGTACGTCCGCTAAATTGAGAATGTAACTTTATTTATTTTTGTTAAGTGGCGCAGAAAAAGTGACACACCACTCATATCGATAGTTTGTCGTAAATTTTTTGTACAATTTTGAAATAAGATTTTACTACCTTCAGTAATTTAAGCACAAAAAGCATATCAGATTTATGCCTTAAGTGACTAGTTGACCGACTTGCTAAACTTGATAAAAAGAGATGCATTTAACAAATTCTGTTGTTATATTACAACAAAAGTGTGAATTTCTTCATCGAGATGAAGGGACACTGCATACACAGGAGAGCGTACCGCAATGGGCAATACAACATCAGGCGCTAAAGCATGTGATTTCGTACTCTTTGGGACTAAAGGCGATTTGGCTCGACGTAAGTTGTTACCGTCTTTATACCAGTTAGATAAAGCCGAACTTCTTGATAAAGAGACGAAGGTTATCGGTGTTGCAAAGGATGAGTTTACTCAGGATGAATTTAAAGAGTTAGTCATTCTCGCGTTGAAAACCTTTGTAAAAGAAAGTCTTTGCGAGCAGACACTCCAACGTTTCTTGTCCCGCTGTCATTATATCGGCACGAATTTTACCGATCCGGCTGGCTACCATGCCTTCCATGAGTTGCTCAAACCAGAAGAGCGAGTGATGGTCAGTTATTTTGCGACGCCGCCTGCGATTTTTGGTGATATATGTCGCTGTTTACATGAACAAAATCTTATCCACAGCGATTCTCGTGTGGTGCTTGAAAAGCCTATCGGTTCCGATTTAGATTCCTCCCGCGTCATCAATGACCAAGTGTCTGCCTATTTTAAAGAACGTCAGGTTTACCGTATTGACCACTATTTAGGTAAAGAAACGGTGCAAAACTTGATTGCTCTGCGCTTTGCTAACTCGTTATTTGCTTCAAAGTGGGACAACCGGACCATAGATCATGTGCAGATCACCGTGGCTGAAGAAGTGGGGATTGAAGGCCGTTGGGGCTATTTCGATAAAGCGGGTCAAATGCGCGACATGATCCAAAACCATTTACTGCAGGTGTTGACCTTGGTCGCGATGGACCCCCCGGTTAACCTAGATGCTGATAGTATCCGTGATGAAAAAGTCAAAGTACTCAAATCCCTTCGTCCTATTAATGCTGATAATGTGTATGAGAATACCGTTCGCGGACAATACAGTGCGGGGTTCTTAAAGGGCAGTCCAGTGCCTGGGTATTTAGAGGAAGAGGGCGCCAATCAGCAGTCGAACACTGAGACCTTTGTGGCGATCCGCGTCGATATCGATAACTGGCGCTGGGCAGGGGTTCCGTTTTATTTGCGTAGCGGTAAGCGTATGCCGTTCAAGAGCTCGGAAATTGTGGTGTATTTTAAAAATCCTCCCCACAATTTATACCGCTCAAGTTATCGTAACTTACCTCCGAATAAGCTGACCATTCGTCTGCAACCTCATGAAGGGGTTGAGATCCAGATGATGAATAAAGTGCCGGGCCTTGAGCAAAAGCAGCGCTTACAAACCACAAAACTCGATTTAAGTTTCTCCGATACCTTTAAAAATGAACGTATTGCCGACGCCTATGAACGGCTATTGTTGGAAGCCATGCTTGGCAACCAAGCGCTCTTCGTGCGCCGTGATGAAGTGGAGCAAGCATGGACTTGGGTCGATGGGATTATCCAATCTTGGGAACAAAGTAACGAAAAACCAAAACCGTATCCCGCAGGGACTTGGGGACCAGTAGCATCCGTTGCCCTGATCACCAAAGACGGTCGCTCGTGGGATGAATAGGGGGGCTGTGATGATAAAAGAAACCGTATTTAAATCCTTTGATACGCCCAGCGCATTAGAAGAACAGTTAGCCAGCCGTATCGCCAGCCAACTGCAGGAAGCGGTGGATGCCCGAGGTAAAGCCAGTCTTGTGGTGTCAGGAGGCTCTACGCCGCTGAAACTGTTTGAATTATTGAGCATGAAATCAATCGATTGGAGTGATGTGTATGTCACTCTCGCTGATGAGCGTTGGGTAGATGTAGAGGATCCCGCCTCTAATGAGCGGTTAGTGCGGGCGCACTTGCTGCAAAACCGTGCCGCGAACGCTAAGTTTCGTGGCTTAAAAAATATGTTTTCAAGCGCCGAGGCTGGGGTGGATATGGCGGCGGAGTGTTTGTCGCACTTTCCACAGCCCTTTGATGTTGTGATCCTAGGGATGGGCAATGACGGCCATACCTGCTCATGGTTTCCCTGCTGCGCGGAGCTTGCAGAGGCTTTATCTACCGAAGCATTGTGCCTTGCGACCCACCCAACGACCGCACCCCATGCCAGAATGACCTTATCTAAGAGTGCCATTTTGAACAGTCGCCAGATTTATTTGCATTTGGTGGGGGAACAAAAATTATCAGTATATCGTCAAGCCTTAGAACATGATGATGTTAATGCCATGCCAATCAGAGCCGTATTAGCGCAGCGTAAAACGCCCGTTGATGTGTTCTGGAGCGCTTAAGGAGTCACAATGCACTCAATCACCCCAAATCCCGTCGTGCAAGCCGTTACCGATAGAATTATTGCGAGGAGCAAAGCTTCTCGGGAAGGCTATTTGGCCGCATTGAATGAAGCGCGCCACCACGGCGTCCATCGTAGCTCGCTAAGTTGTGGGAATTTGGCCCATGGTTTTGCCGCCTGTCGTCCTGATGAAAAAGTGGCATTGCGCCAGTTAACTAAGGCCAATATTGGCATAGTTACCGCCTTTAACGACATGCTGTCGGCTCACCAACCCTATGAAACCTATCCTGAATTGCTTAAAAAAGCCTGCCAAGAGGTGGGGAGTGTGGCCCAAGTGGCTGGCGGCGTGCCAGCGATGTGTGATGGTGTCACTCAAGGCCAACCGGGGATGGAACTGAGTTTACTGAGTCGTGAAGTGATTGCTATGGCAACGGCAGTGGCGCTGTCCCATAACATGTTTGATGGGGCGTTGCTGCTTGGGATCTGCGATAAAATCGTCCCCGGCTTGCTCATCGGCGCGTTAAGTTTTGGCCATTTACCTATGCTGTTTGTGCCCGCCGGCCCGATGAAATCGGGGATCCCTAATAAAGAAAAAGCCCGTATTCGCCAGCAATTTGCGCAAGGCTTGGTGGATCGCGCGCAATTATTGGAGGCCGAGGCACAGTCTTACCATAGTGCCGGGACTTGTACCTTCTATGGCACGGCCAACTCGAATCAATTAATGCTCGAAGTCATGGGGCTACAATTGCCGGGATCATCTTTTGTCAATCCCGATGATCCCCTGCGTGAAGCCTTAAACAAAATGGCCGCGAAGCAGGTGTGCCGTTTAACCGAATTAGGGACACAGTACAGCCCAATCGGTGAAATTGTTAACGAAAAATCCGTCGTCAACGGCATTGTCGCCCTGTTGGCAACCGGAGGCTCGACCAACTTAACCATGCACATCGTTGCAGCAGCCCGTGCGGCGGGCATTATTGTTAATTGGGATGATTTTTCTGAGTTATCCGATGCCGTGCCTTTGCTTGCTCGGGTCTACCCCAATGGCCATGCAGATATTAACCATTTCCACGCGGCAGGTGGAATGGCGTTTTTGATCAAAGAATTGTTAGACGCCGGTCTGCTGCATGAAGATGTCAATACTGTGGCGGGCTTTGGTCTACGCCGTTACACCCAAGAGCCTAAATTGCTTAATGGTGAGCTGTGTTGGGTCGATGGCCCAACGGCAAGTTTAGATCCTGAAGTGTTAACCTCAGTGGCGACCCCTTTCCAAAATAACGGCGGCTTAAAACTGCTAAAAGGTAACCTAGGCCGAGCGGTCATTAAGGTTTCAGCGGTGCAGGCGCAGCACCGTGTTGTGGAAGCGCCTGCAGTGGTGATTGATGATCAAAATAAACTGGAAGCTTTGTTTAAAGCGGGTGCGTTAGAGAAGGATTGTGTGGTGGTGGTAAAAGGCCAAGGGCCTAAAGCCAATGGCATGCCCGAGCTTCACAAGTTAACGCCACTCTTAGGTTCGTTACAGGATAAAGGTTTTAAAGTGGCCCTGTTGACCGATGGGCGGATGTCAGGCGCCTCAGGTAAAGTGCCTGCGGCTATCCATTTAACGCCTGAAGCCTTAGATGGCGGCTTAATCGCGAAGGTGCAAGAGGGTGACATGATCCGCGTCGATGCCCTAAGCGGCGAGTTAAGCTTGCTGGTCAATGACACTGAACTTGCGAACAGGGCTGCGGTGCAGGTGGATTTACGCCGCTCACGCTATGGTATGGGCCGTGAATTATTTGGTGCACTGCGTGCTAACCTCAGCAGTCCTGAAACCGGTGCGCGTAGTACCAACGCCCTCGATGAACTCTATTAAAAAAAGGAAGAATAACGCAATGCTTGAGAATAACTGGTCATTACAACCACAAGATATTTTTAAACGCAGCCCTATTGTTCCTGTGATGGTGATTAACAAGATTGAGCAGGCCGTGCCATTAGCCAAAGCGCTCGTTGCCGGTGGTATTAGCGTGTTAGAGGTCACCTTACGTACCCCATGTGCGCTTGAGGCGATCACCAAAATTGCCAAGGAAGTTCCTGAGGCTTTAGTCGGTGCTGGCACCATTTTAAACGAAGCACAATTGCAACAAGCTGTGGCGGCGGGCGCCCAGTTTATTATTACCCCAGGGGCAACGGTGGAGTTGCTGAAAGCGGGCATGCAGGGCACAGTACCTTTGATCCCCGGTGTTGCCAGTATTTCAGAGGTGATGACGGGCATGGCGCTAGGTTATCGCCATTTTAAGTTTTTCCCTGCTGAAGCATCGGGTGGCGTTGAAGCCCTAAAAGCATTTTCTGGTCCTTTAGCCGATATTCGTTTTTGTCCAACGGGGGGGATCACCGCAAGCAGCTATAAAGATTACCTTGCCCTTAAAAATGTGGATTGTGTTGGCGGCAGTTGGATTGCGCCAACCGACGCCATCGAGCAGGGCGATTGGGCGCGGATCACTACGTTGTGTCAAGAGGCCGTTGGCATCGAGTAACATCCTATTTTTAAAGGATAATACTAAATAAAAACCACCGCGAAGGTGGTTTTTTATTTGGGGTTGCCTTGTGGTTTAGCATTCTTCTGGAGTTGTGGTTTAGCATTTTTCTGAATAAGTGCAATGCTATCCCGACGGCGCTTGCTTGGTAACGTGACTGAGCACACCTTGTCAAGAGCAAAGGTCAAGGGCAAACGGGCCTTGAGTTGGCGGTGTTCACTATTACATTTCTTTGCTCAGTTCAATATGAGAACCGGCTTTAGGGCTAAACAGTTGTTGATATAGGCGCCCGGCAAATTCATCGGTCATTCCTGAAATATAGTCTGCCAGTATCCGGTGGCTATTAAGGCCTTGCTGCTCGCTTTCGCGCCAGCGCTCTTGGGTGTTCAGCGGTAATAAGCGTTCGGGATCAGAAGCAAAGGCTTCGAATAAGCCCATCACAATTTGTTGCCCTTTATATTCCAGCATTTGGATCTCAGGTTTACGGATCACATATTGATATACTAAGTGTTTTAGGGCGCTGAGTACTTGTGCAAATTCGGCTTCAAGGGTGGCATTAAAGCGTAATAACGGCTCTTCAAAGTCGGGATCTTCGTTGATGAAGATGGCTGTGACAAAGCCATTGACGAGGGTGCCTATCGCATCTTTACGCAGGTGATGCTCGTGGGAAAACAATTTATTGCCAATATCCCCAAGTTCTTGTTTTATCCAAGGATCCTCACTCATGGCAAGGGTTGGGGCAACCGTTTGCTGCCATTGAGCGGGGGTGACGATGCCCATGACGATGGCGTCTTCCAGATCATGCACCGCATAGGCGATATCATCGGCGAGCTCCATAATTGAGCAATCGAAGGATTTAAATTGGGTGCGCTGGTGCGGATAATGGGGCAGTGCAAGCTGCTGGTGTCGGGTAAAGCGCTGCCTATCTTGCGCAGACAACGGTGCCAGAACCCAAGCAAAAATGTCGTTATCGTCATCAAATATGCCCTTCACCGGCGGCCATTGTGAGGGTTTTAATTGCCGATGGTGGCTTATCGGCGAAAATTCCCCCGCCACATATAAGTGTGAACGCAGCGCGGGGTATTTTAAGATGCCGAGCAGAGTGCGACGGCATAAATTCATTCCGAAATCTAAGGTATACGGCTCAAGCTTGGATAAAATCCGAAAGGTTTGGCCATTTCCCTCAAAGCCACCGTGAAAGCGCATCATATAATTTAAAGCGACTTCGCCGCCATGGCCAAAGGGTGGATGGCCAATATCATGGGCTAAGCAGAGGGATTCTAATAAGCTCATTGAGCTCAGTAGCCTTTGGTGCTGGGGATATTTGCGTTTCAACTGGGCGGCGATCCCTGTGCCGATTTGCGAGACTTCGAGGGAGTGGGTCAAGCGAGTACGATAGAAATCATTCATGCCGACGCCGAGCACTTGGGTTTTTGCCTGTAGGCGTCGAAAGGCGGCGGAGTGCAAAATGCGCGCCCGATCGCGTTGATAGGGGGTACGGTGATCTAGGCGGCGTTGTTTATCCTCGCCATGGCGGCGTTCTTGCCAAACGTGTGAAGTCATATCCATCCTGTGACAGCAGCAAAATTACAGCATTTTGTTAATTTCATCTAAATTCAGGGTAAAACTGGGGACAAAACAGTCCATAAAATATTTTACCGCGGGATCCGGATTCGTCGCCAGCATGTGCTCGAGACGCTTTCTGGCGGTGTTGAACTCGCTATTGCCGGCGCGATTTTCTTCAAGACACTTAAGATACGCACAGAGAGTGTCGGCGGATTTAACGATATTCTTGTAACGGGGATCGGCGCAGTGACTGATAAACAGTTGCCGATAGTCGTCTTTAAACTCTTCGGGGACCATTTCGAGCATGCGCTGCTCGGCAATCGCTTCAATTTTCTTATATTCGGCTTCAATTTCTTTATTAAAGTATTTGACCGGCGTCGGTAAGTCGCCCGTTAATATCTCGCTGGCATCATGGAAAATGGCTAGGCTGGTTGCTTGGTTGGCATCGAGGTGGGTGCCGAATTTTTTATTGCTGATGATCACCAGTGCATGGGCCACCATGGCGACCTGTAACGAATGTTCTTGAACATTTTCAGGGCGGACGTTGTACATCAAGGGCCAGCGTTGGATCAGTTTCATACGGGCAAGGTGGGCAAATAAATGACTCATGGTGATCTTTCCTGTGCTACGAGATAACCCAATGATTATCTATAGCTTATGCTTTGCTGGACAAGGCTATTAATGGCAGTTGCCATCATGGCATAAATTGTATGCCGTGTTAATCCAAAGCGTAGTTGACTACATCCCTTTGGGCGATGACATTGAGAAGACGACCTTGATCAGATGGGGACCTTGATGCACTCAGTCATCCCTTAAACAGCTGAGGGGGCTAAACAGGA
>NZ_JBOFMC010000210.1:0-1646 GCF_051658185.1 Shewanella sp.
GAAAATAAGAAAATAAGAAAATAAGAGTAAAGGTAAGCGGTGTATCAGACGATGTATTTATGCCAACACTTAGCGGGCATCCCCCGCTAAGGTTCCGGATGACAACCATTAAGCCACCGCTAACCTGCTATATCCCAACCCAGTCACCGAGCACTCCCCCCCAGAAGCTGAACAAAAAACACACGCAAGTTGCGCAATAATAAAGCAAATTGTTTGACGCGCATCAAGTTACACATGATACAAAGTTGTTAAGTTACAGTTAAAACCTAACTATCAGGGGTATACTATGCACTATAAGAACTGGCCAATAGCCCAACAAATTGGTGCCCTAGCCTTCATCCTAACCTTAATCATTTTTAGCATACTTAGCAGCGTTTCATATCAAGCGGCGTCAAATGTACTAGAAAAGAAAGGCATTAACGCTATGAAGGCCGAGATGCATTCGGTATCCGATATGCTTGAGCTGCAATACACTAGCCTTTTACAAATGGCGAGACGTAACGCGGATGTTTTTCAAGCCATGTTTCCTGGCACTTTTCGCTTAACAAATGAACAAGTCAATTTGCAAGGAGTCAATACGCCAGTACTCTTCAATGGACAGGAACAAATAAATGGCTCTGAGGCAAAAGTCGATCAGTTCGCTAGCATCACCAACAATAGCGCCACCCTATTTGTACGGGCAGGAAATGAGTTTATTCGCATCGCCACCTCACTTAAGCAAGCCGATGGTAATCGGGCACTCGGTACTTTTTTAGATAAAAATCATCCTGGCTACCCACATCTTATCAATGGGCAAACCTACGAAGGCTACGCCAGTCTTTTTGGCAAAGATTACATGACAATTTACCGCCCTATTAAGGACCCTCAAAACCAAGTCATCGCGGTTTTATATATTGGCTTTGATATTTCAGAATCCATAAAACAACTCCAATTCGCGATCAATAACCTCACCCTAGAGGAAAGTGGTCACTTTTTAGTCATGCAAAAAAATGACAATAGCCTAATCTCCCATCCAAAATTTGCCTCTAAAGACACTGTCTCTGAGCGGATGTTAGATGGCCTTACCTTAGCCCAAGCAACACAGGAAAATACGGAATGGCGATACCACAACAGTAACAACGAAGCCATGCTGGCCTACAGCCAAACCATAGCAGGTTGGAATTGGCTCATTATCGGCCAAGTTAGCGCGGCTGAACTCAATGAAGAAAGCCTCACCTTACTGACACTCAACATCATTATTGCAGTGACAGGGGTATTACTGATCACGGCCTTACTGTCTATCGTGCTTATCAAAGCCTTACGTCCATTGCACAGCTTACAAAAGCATATGGAGATACTCGGACATGGCGATTTTAGCCAGCCTGTAACCTTACCTGAGCCACAGAGTCACAACGAAGTCGATAAAATCACGATGAGTGTCTCGACTATGGAGGCTGAGCTCAGACAACTCATTCTGGCTTTACAGCATTCAGTCACCAGCATTGAATCTCAATCCATTAAAGCTCAGCAGATTGCGAAGAAAAATGGTGAAGAAGCGCAAATACTGATGCAACAAACCGATCAAATCGCCACCGCAATAGAAGAAATGTCGACCTCGATCCGCGATGTGGCTCAGCATGCCCATGACGGCGCAGATCAGAGTCAAC
>NZ_JBOFMC010000211.1:0-7798 GCF_051658185.1 Shewanella sp.
AATAAAAGAGTTAATTCGCCTAAAAAACTGGCAACAGCTTGATTTGGTGGTTAACAAAAAATTGACAGTGACAGCAAAGCGGCGAAAAGCGTGGGGAACGTCAAAAAGCCCATGGCGGCGGGAGGGGCTTGGTCTTAGGCGCGAGGAGCTCGCGCCGAGCGTCTAGTTCCGAGGGCCTAGACTTTAGGGCGTAGACCCCAGACCCCAGACCCTAGCCCCTCGGTGCTCGCCGCTATCCTTTGACGCGCAGCGACAAATCTAAGGCGCGGATATGCTTGGTCAGGGCGCCGACGGAGATAAAATCCACCCCGGTTTTGGCAAAGTCGCTGACGGTCTCTAAGGTCACATTCCCCGAGACCTCCAGCTTAGCGCCTTTGGCGCCGTTGCTGGCGCAATGCTGCTGATTGAGTTCGACCGCATCGACCATCATGGTGATATCAAAGTTATCGAGCATGATGATATCGGCACCGGCATCGAGGGCTAAGGCGAGTTCGCTTAAGGATTCGACTTCGACCTCAATGGGTTTATTGGGGTGCAGCGCGCGAGTGGCGCTGACGGCGCTTTTGATCCCGCCGCAGGCCATGATGTGGTTTTCTTTAATTAAAAAGGCATCAAACAGACCAATGCGGTGGTTTTTACCGCCGCCGCAGGTGACGGCATATTTTTGGGCGGTGCGCAGCCCCGGGATGGTTTTGCGGGTATCGAGCAGGCGGGTGTGGGTGCCGGCCAATTTATCCACATAACGTTTGGTGATGCTCGCGACCCCCGACAGGGTTTGGATAAAGTTCATCGCGGTGCGCTCGCCGGTGAGCATAGTGCGGGCAGGGCCGGAAAGCTCACACAGCACTTGATTGGGGAGAACTAAATCGCCATCGTCGACGTGCCAGTGCAGGGCAACCTCGCCGCCGAGTTGATTAAACACTTGTTCTGCCCATGCTTTACCGCAAAATACGCCTTCTTCACGCGTAATTAAGGTCGCCTCGGCATATTTATCGGCGGGGATCAGCAGCGCGGTGATGTCGCCGTAGGCAATGGCTTTTGTGTGCTGATTGATGTCACAAAAGCCTAAGTCTTCGGCGAGGGCGGTTTTGACGGCGTGGCGAATATCGTTTTCTAACATAATCAGGATCCTTGCTGCTTGCATGCGGGTATTTTGGGTCGCATTGAATGGGCGATAAGTGCAGGGTTGGCACAGACTTTCGATGCTCTTAAGATTATCATGGCTGAAGCAAAATGCTAAGGCGCGTAGGACGCAGAATCTCGGTGCTAGTTTTTAGGCGCTAGGATTTTGGCTTTAGGTTTTAGGTGCTCGGCTCAAGTCGGCTCAAGTGCTGAGCCCCTCGGCCCTTTCAGTAAGGAGTTGCGATGAGTGTGGAATTAGGGTGGTACAGCGGCGCGCGCCGCTGCCCGTCGCCGCATGTTAATGCCCGTCCCCACGGGGAGGTGAGTTTGCTGGTGATCCACAATATCAGCTTGCCAGCGGGCTGTTTTGGTTTGCCTTATATCGATCAATTATTTCAAGGGTGTTTAGATATCCGCGCCGATGCCAGTTTTGCGCAGTTAGCCGGGCTTGAGGTGTCGGCGCATTTTTTAATCCGCCGCGACGGCGAGTGTGTGCAGTATGTCAGTTGCCTTGATAGGGCGTGGCATGCGGGGGTATCTTGTTATGGCGAAAGGGAAAATTGTAACGATTTTTCGATTGGCATTGAGCTTGAAGGGACGGATACTGACCCCTATACTGCGGCGCAATATCAGGCGTTGACGCTGCTGACTCAAGAGTTACTGCAGGCCTATCCGTTATTGAGCGTTGAGCGCATTGTCGGCCATTGTGATATTGCGCCGCAGCGTAAAACCGATCCGGGGCCAAGCTTTGATTGGCAACGATACCGAAGGGCGCTAAGCCTGAAAAATGAGAATCTAGCACCTAGGCCCTAGGAGCCAGAACCTAGGCCCTAGAACCTAGGCCCTAGAACTTAGACCCTAAAACTTAGACCCTATCAGGCCGCAAGGAGTATGACCGATGGCATTGTTTTCATTGTTAGTGGCGATTTTGGTGGAGCGACTGAAGTTGTTGCCGGTGTCGTGGGAGTTAGACAGGTTACTGCAAGCCTATCAAGCCACTTTTTTTGGGGATAAGGCTCTGCTCACGCGTGCGACGCTGGCGCTGGCGTTAGTGCTCCCCGCCGCCTTGGTGTACGCCTTAGCTTGGTTAGTGGCCGGGCTTTGGTGGGGCGTGCTCAGTTTAGCCCTGTGGGTGGGGGTGGCGATACTGTGCTTTAATCATGTCACGCTGCGAGGGATTTTTAAAAAGTACATGCAGGCAGCTTGTCGGTTGGATGTGCAGGCCTGCTATCACTATGGCGCTGAGCTTGATTGCAGCGAATGTTTAGCGGCGGTCTCGGAGAGTGAATTGGGTGCCAAGGTGGGCCAGAGTGTGGCCTGGATTAACTATCGCTATTACGGCGCGGTGGCATTATTTTTAATCTTTTTGGGGCCAGTCGGCGCGCTGTTTTATTGTACGGTGCGCTTTTATGCCGAAGAAAATGCGCGTAAATCCCTTAACTTACCTTTAGTTGACTCCCTCATCCATGTGCTCGATTGGCTGCCAAGCCGCCTGTTTGCCTTTGGCTATGCGTTAAGTGGGCAATTTAGTGAGGCCTTTACGGTGTGGCGTCAGCAGGCGTTTAGCTTAACAAGCCGCGCCAGAACCGTGGTGACGGCCACCGTATTAGCGGCCCAACCTTTGCCAGAGGTAGCTGACGCCGACGCGCATCGAGCGCCGGTGTGTGTGCAGTCAACGCTGGCACTGTTAAAACTGAGTAAGCGGAATTTTATCTTATTGGTCACTGTGTTATCGTTGTTAACCATCTTTGGGGTGGTCAATTGAGCGGTAAGCGAACCGATGGCGTCTCTCGGTGGATAGCCCGTGCGGGCTGCTGAGTTTGACGCCGGTCACCTTTTGCAAATGAAATTCAAGGTAGACATCAAAAGTTTGATTTGATAAAGTGCGCTCATTCAAAAAAATTGGTAAGACCAATTGACAATGGAGCTGTGCGCCTCATGGCCTATAGTAAGATTAATCAGCCAAAAATTTCTGACGTGATCATGGCGCAATTAGAGCAAATGATCCTCGAGGGCAGTTTGCAGCCCGGCCAAAAATTACCGCCAGAACGCGAATTGGCGATCCAGTTTGAAGTGTCGCGTCCTTCTTTGCGCGAAGCGATTCAAAAGCTTGAAGCGAAAGGATTGCTGATGCGCCGCCAAGGTGGCGGTACCTACGTTAAAGAACAACTCTGGCAGACCCTTGCCGATCCTATTGTTGAACTGATGAATTCGGATACAGAAAGTCAATATGACTTGCTGGAGTTTCGTCATGCCACCGAGGGCATGATGGCGTATTTTGCGGCGCTGCGCGGTACCGACGCGGACATGCAAAATATCAAACGAATGATCCATGAGGTGGAAGTTGCCACCGGTATCGAGGAAAAAGCGGCGGCGATTGTGCGGTTTTATCGCGCCGTGGCCGAAGCCTCCCATAATGTGGCTATGCTGCATTTGGTCCTGAGTTTAACCCCTGTGCTGCATCAAAATGTGGCGCAAAACCTGGAGCTTTTAAGCCGCCGCGAAGAAGCTTCGACGATTGCCAATGATCACCGGCGAGCCTTGCTCGCGGCGATTGTTCGGCGCGATCCTGAAGCCGCAAGAGAAGCCTCGAATGAACACTTAAGTTACATCGAAGAGGTGATGTTATCTGTGCGGGAAGAAGATAGCCGGTTGCAACGCAGCTTGCGCCGCTTAAAGAGTGGCGCTTAATCCCCGTATATTTAGCACATTGCTAAAGGGAAATATGCCGCAAAACCATTATTATCATGTATATAGAGAAGGACAGTGTGATGTCTGAAGATATGCTACAAGACGTAGATCCGTTAGAAACTCAGGAATGGGTTGATGCCCTGCAAGCGGTATTAGAACAAGAAGGCCCTGAACGTGCGCATTTCTTATTAGAAAAGCTCATCGATAAGGCTCGCCGTAATGGCACTCACCTGCCTTACACCGCGACGACCGCCTATTTAAATACCATTCCTGCGGGACAGGAGCCGCACATGCCGGGCAACCAAGAGATGGAGCGCCGTATTCGCGCGATCATCCGTTGGAATGCGCTCGCGATGGTGCTGCGCGGCTCGAAAAAGGATTTAGAGTTAGGTGGGCATATTTCCAGCTTTGCGTCGAGCGCCACTATCTATGACGTGTGTTTTAACCATTTCTTCCGCGCACCGAATGAGAAAGACGGCGGCGATTTAGTGTATTTCCAAGGGCATATTGCCCCGGGGATTTATGCGCGCTCCTTTTTAGAAGGCCGTTTAAGTGAAGAGCAATTAGCCAACTTCCGCCAAGAGGTGGATGGTAAGGGCTTATCTTCGTATCCGCACCCGAAACTGATGCCCGATTACTGGCAATTTCCAACAGTTTCTATGGGCTTAGGCCCGATTCAAGCGATTTATCAGGCGCGTTTCCTCAAATATTTGACTGACCGCGGCATTAAAGATTGCTCGGCGCAAACCGTGTATTGCTTCTTAGGTGACGGCGAGTGTGACGAGCCAGAAGCCTTAGGCGCGATTGGCTTAGCGGCGCGCGAAGAGTTAGATAACTTAGTGTTTATCATCAACTGTAACCTGCAACGTCTGGACGGCCCAGTACGCGGTAACGGTAAGATCATCCAAGAGCTGGAAGGCGAGTTCCGCGGCGCAGGCTGGGAAGTGGTTAAAGTGATTTGGGGCCGTTATTGGGACCCATTATTAGCGCGCGATACCAGCGGTAAGTTATTGCAGTTAATGGAAGAAACCGTTGACGGTGAATACCAAAACTGTAAAGCCAAAGGTGGCGCTTATACTCGCGAACACTTCTTCGGCAAATACCCAGAAACCGCCGAAATGGTGGCGAACATGTCAGACGATGACATTTGGCGTTTAAACCGTGGTGGTCATGATCCTGTTAAAGTGTATGCGGCGTTAGATCATGCGCAAAAAACCAAAGGTCGCCCAACGGTGATTTTAGCGAAAACCGTTAAAGGTTACGGTTTAGGCGATGCGGGTGAAGGTAAAAACATCGCCCATAACGTGAAGAAGATGGGTATCGAGTCTATCCGTTACTTCCGCGATCGTTTCAACATCCCGATCCCTGACGATCAATTAGAAGATCTGCCGTTCTATCACCCCGGTCCAGATTCGGAAGAAGTGAAGTACATGATGAGCCGCCGCGAGGCGCTGCACGGTAGCGTGCCGCAACGTCGTGAGAAGTTCAGCCAAGCGCTTGAAATCCCGTCACTGAAGATTTTTGACTCGATTTTACAAGGCTCTAATGGCCGTGATATTTCATCGACCATGGCGTTTGTGCGCGTACTGACGGCACTGCTCAAAGACAAGAAAATTGGCAATAACATTGTGCCGATTATCCCGGACGAAGCCCGTACCTTCGGGATGGAAGGATTGTTCCGCCAAGTGGGGATTTATGCCCATGAAGGCCAAAAGTATGTGCCGCAAGACTCTGATCAAGTTGCTTATTATCGTGAAGATAAGAGCGGCCAAGTATTGCAAGAAGGCATTAACGAACTTGGCGCAATGTCATCTTGGGTGGCGGCGGCGACCAGTTATTCGGTCAATAACGTGCCGATGATCCCGTTCTACATCTACTACTCGATGTTTGGTTTCCAACGTATTGGTGACATGGCGTGGGCCGCCGGTGATATGCGGGCGCGCGGTTTCTTAGTGGGCGGTACGTCAGGGCGCACGACCTTAAACGGTGAAGGGTTGCAGCATCAGGATGGTCACAGCCATGTGCTGGCCAACACTATCCCTAACTGTATTACCTACGATCCGACTTATGGTTATGAGATTGCCGTTATCGTGCAAGATGGTATCCGTCGTATGTACGGCGAAAATCAAGAAGATATCTTCTACTACCTGACCACAATGAACGAAAACTACGTGCAGCCACCGATGCCAGCAGGGGCTGAAGAAGGCATTGTGAAAGGGATCTACAAGTTAGAAACCGTGGCCGGTTCGGGTCAAGGCAAAGTGCAGTTAATGAGTTGTGGCACCATTTTGGAGCAAACCCGTAAAGCCGCGCAGGCACTGGCGAAAGATTTTGGTATTACTGCCGACGTCTTTAGCGTGACCAGCTTTAACGAGTTGACCCGTGATGGCCAAGCGGTAGAGCGCTGGAACATGCTGCACCCAACCCAAACGCCAAAACAAGCCTATATCAGCCAAGTGATCGCAAGTGATGCGCCGGCGATTGCGGCAACAGACTATATGAAGATTTACGGCGAGCAGTTACGCGCGTTCATGCCGACTGATTACAAAGTGTTAGGGACTGATGGTTTTGGTCGCAGCGACAGCCGCGATAATCTGCGTCACCATTTTGAAGTGGATGCCAAGTTCATCGTGATTGCGGCATTGAAATCCTTAGTGGATCGCCAAGAGCTGCCTGTCGATGTGTTAGCCAACGCCATTAAAGAATATGGCATTGATGCTGACAAGATCAATCCACAGTACGCGTAAGGGGCAATAAAAATGTCTGAATTAAAACAAGTTTTTGTTCCTGATATCGGCGGCGATGAAGTGCAGGTGATTGAGATTTGCGCAGCGGTTGGCGATAACCTCGCCGCAGACGCCTCGATTATCACCGTTGAAAGCGATAAGGCGACCATGGATATTCCGGCGCCATTTGCCGGTGTGCTGGCTGAACTTAAGGTTGCGGTAGGCGATAAAATCAGCGAAGGCACGCTGATTGCGCTGATGCAGCCCGTGGACGGCGCAGCTCAAGCTGCGGCGCCTGCGCCAGTTGCCACCCCTGCGGCGCCTGTTCCCGCTCCAGTAAAAACGGATCCTGCTCCTGTGGTGGCAGCGCCAGCGGCGGGTGCAACCAAATTAGTTGAAGTCACTGTGCCGGATATCGGGGGTGACACCGATGTGTCTGTTATCGAAGTTTTAGTGGCCGCTGGCGATAAGATTGAGGTTGACGCAGGCCTTATCACGCTTGAAACCGACAAAGCGACCATGGACGTACCATCGCCATTCGCGGGTGTGGTGAAAGAAGTGAAAGTGGCGGTAGGTGACAAGGTTTCTCAAGGCTCGTTAGTGATCCTGCTCGAAGTGGGCGGCGCGGCACCTGCTGCTCCTGCTCCACAAGCAAGCGCGCCTGTGGCTCAAGCTGCTCAAGCGGCTCCAGCTGCGCCTGTGGCTCCCGTCGCGACAGCGGCTCCTGTTGTTGCCGTTAAAGAAATTCAAGTGCCGGATATTGGCGATGCCAGCAATGTCGATGTGATTGAAGTGCTGGTGGCCGTTGGCGATACCATTCGCGTCGATCAAGGTTTAATCACCCTTGAAACCGATAAAGCCACCATGGAAGTGCCAGCACCGTTTGCCGGTAAATTGCTGTCGTTAACGGTGAAGGTGGGCGACAAGGTCTCGCAAGGTAGCGTGATTGCCACTATTGAAACGACGACGGCAGGTACTGCCGCACCAGCGCAGGCATCAGCGGCTCAGGCATCAACAGCTCAGGCATCAACAGCTCAGGAAACGCTGGCTCAGGCATCCGCTGCGCAAGAGACGCCAGTCGTTGCTGCGCCAATGAGCCGTCCACCGGTGCCGCATCATCCAAGTGCCGGTACGCCTGTGGCCACAGGGGCGGTGCATGCCTCGCCGGCGGTGCGTCGTTTGGCTCGTGAGTTTGGGGTCGACTTGACCAAAGTGACGGGCAGCGGACGTAAAGGCCGCGTGATGAAAGAAGATGTGCA
>NZ_JBOFMC010000212.1:0-4389 GCF_051658185.1 Shewanella sp.
TATCGGGGGCATATCGGAGCCATATCGGGGGCATATCGGAGCCATATCGGGGGCATATCGGAGCCATAATAGAGCCACTCGCGGTTTACAGCATATCAAGCCCGCCGATACCGGTGCTTATGCTCGAATTGACGGGTGCCGAGTTGACTGCGCCAAATCAAATTGTGCTGAATCAAGTTGTGCCGAATCAAGTGACACGGAATCAACTGGCATCGAGCCAACGCGCACTGAATTAACGGGTGCCAATCTAGCGGGGTAACACATTGAAAAAAATCGCACTCTTTGTAGATGTACAAAATATCTATTACACCTGCAAACAGGCCTACGGCCAACAGTTTAATTACCGCCAATTGTGGCAAGACGTAAGCGCTGAAGGCCAGATAGTCCTAGCGATTGCCTATGCTATCCACCGCGGCGATGAGGGGCAGTTAAAATTTCAAGAGGCACTTAAACATATTGGCTTTGAGGTCAAGCTAAAACCCTTTATCCAACGCAGCGACGGCTCGGCCAAGGGGGATTGGGACGTCGGGATCACTATCGACATCTTGGAGTCGGCCAGCACGGTGGATAAAGTTATCCTGTTATCTGGCGATGGAGACTTTGATTTGCTGCTTAAAAAAATTCATCAAAAACATGGAACTGAAACTCAAGTCTATGGCGTAGCGTCACTCACGGCAAAATCACTGCAGGATGCTGCACAGCTATTTCACCCTATCGACGCTAGGCTGCTGCGCTAAACTGTAGCACTGTAGCACTGTAGCACTGTAGCACTGTGGCACTGTGGCACTGTGGCACTGTGGCACGGCATGAGGTTCTTGCGTCTGTCCCCAAACGCGCGCTGCACACTTTCAATTTTCAAAATTCCCTGTAAGTTAGACATATTCCAATAAGGTTAAGCACCCAAAATCGTGAACAAACATATCACTATGAAAAAAAACGCTGCATTTGCCGCTCGATTTGGTTTGTTTGGGCTGGGCGTGATGCTGCTGGGGATGCTCATCGCGCTACTGGAGTTTAATTCGCTCTCAAGCGACGCCTTTAACTTTCTCAATCATACCCTAAGTGAATTAGGTACCTACGGGCATACCTCTTTTGCCGTGATACTTAATGGTGGGCTCTTTTTTGGTAGCTTGAGCATAGTGTTTTATTGTTTATCTTCCCTGCAACATCTCCCCAGCCTTTGGGGCTATCCATTTTTTATCAGCCTTGCCCTCACCTTTTTAGCCTTGGCTGCGGTAGGGCTATTCCCGGTCAATATTTATCATTTACACATTTTAGGGCTGAAGTGGTTTTTCTCCCTTGGGTGCATTAGCGCCCTGTGTTATTTACTCCTCGCATGGATTGACCGGGATAACCGCGCGCCTTGGACCTGTCTGTGGGCACTCATGGTGCTGGGCAGCATGGCCAGCTTTTTACTCGCGCCGCTATTAGGCCTCGAACTGACCCAAGGCGATCGCCCGTTTTACCAAGAAATGGTGGTGCAATTTCCAAGACCCGCGCTTTGGTGGCCAGCACTACTCGAATGGGTAGGGCTGGCCAGCTTATACCTGTGGACGGCGAGCCTCCTGCTTGACCAGCTGTATTGCAGCCGTGATGCCTAAGGCGTGGAGATATGGCGAGCTAAACCCGGTTCACCATGCCAATAGCCATTACAATATTGCGTGCCCACGCTCGTGGCCAAGTTCACCGTGGCAGGCGATGCTATGGCCATCGCGATATCATTGGCCTTCGCAATACACGCCATGCTGCTCGGGGATAATCTAAACACATCCACCCCCAACTGCTGCATAGCCGATAATTCACTGCGTAAATCGACACAGGCTGCCGATTGGGTCTGAATGCCATTTAAGCGCAGCAGCGGTTGCTGCTCTTGCGTTTGGGCTAAGAGTCCCTTGGCATAGTCGCGGCACACGGTATCACAGCTATCCTTTGACAATTGCTGATGGCGGGCGGTAAAACAGCGCGCCGAATGCGCCAGTGGCAAATAACCATAGCCTAAGACTTCGACCTCAAACTGTGGCTGCACTTGCAGCACCTGCGCCAACCAGGACTTTGATAACTCCACTGGCATCACAAAGCGTTGCATACCAAAGCGTTGCAAAATATCTAAGCTGCCGCGATTGTAATTATTGATACTGGTGCCGCAAACAAAGGGCACGTTGCGCTCTTTCGCCAAATACACCGCCGCCATATCGTTGGCCTCGATCATAAATTCGCCATTGTCTATCTGGCGCTTAAGTTCGGTATATTCTGAGGGCGACTCGATAAGCGCAAGAGTGGATAACACCACCTCTTTTCCGGCCTGTTTAAGCATTTGTGCTAACGCGAGATAATCGCCCCATTTGAGTTCGCGTCTGCGGCTACATACCGCCTCACCAAGATAAACCAGAGGAATGTCGCTGGCGGCAACCTCCTGATAAAAATCTATAACCTGTTGTTTCTGCCAGCAATATAACAGAGGACCTAGGGATACTTTCATGATGCGTCCTTTTTTAATTGTGTTATCTGTTTCGCGCCTTACTGCCAATTGCGCTCATAGGCACCGAGCGTGGTAATTTGTCCCTCAGACACCTTAGCCAAGGCCTGTTGCCATTGCGGGCGGCTTTGGAATGCCTCAGGATCGGCACGATAGGTGTCGATGGCTTGCCGCCACACTCGCGTCACTTGTTCAACATAGGCCGGGCTGCGTTGGCGCCCTTCAATCTTGAGGGACACAATGCCGGCCTTCGCTAATTCAGGCAGCAAACTTAAGGTATTCAGGCTGGTTGGCGATTCTAGCAAATACTGAGGAGTGCGCTGCTCTGCGGTGGTATAACGCCCTTTACACACCACGGGATAGCCCATTTGTTCATCCAAGGCTGATTTATCGATCAGCACATCGTTAAGCCGCGTTAAGCGGTCTTGGCCCTGCTCTTCCCAACGCACATGTTTTGCGGGTGAACAAGAGCCCCCCGTATTAGGAGATTGGCCTGTCACATAGGAGGATAAATGACACCGTCCTTCGGCCATAATGCATAAGCTGCCAAAGGCAAACACCTCTAAATCCACCGGACTCACCTTGGCTAAATCCCGCACTTGCTTTATCGATAACACTCGCGGCAATACCACCCTTGCGATATTAAAGGCTTCTTTATAAAAACTCAGGGCACCTAGGTTAGTGGCACTCGCTTGCACCGATAAATGCAGCGGCAATTGAGGATGCTGCCGGTGGGCGTAATCGAGGAGCGACAGATCGGCGACAATCAAGGCATCCATCCCCAGCTTTGCAGCTAAATCAATCGCTTGATACCAACGATGCTCCTCCCCCGGTTTAGGAAAGGTGTTTAAAGTTAAATAGATCTTCTTGCCACGGGATTGGGTTAATGCGGCCGCTTCTTGCAACTTGGCAGGGGTGAAATTTAACCCTGCAAACGAGCGTGCATTGGTATCATCCTTTAGCCCCAGATACACCGCATCGGCTCCGGCGTGTATCGCCGACTTTAGCGAGGCCAGATTTCCCGCTGGACACAACAGCTCCATAGTCATACTCCCGATAAAATGATAGGGGCAGAGTTTAGGCAAGATTGAATGGCGGCGAATTGATTTAAAACAGGTTTAAGATCATAAAATCCCGTTAAACTGGGATATATCATGTTTTATTTTATAGGGTTAGCATCATGTCAGCTGTTTTTTCCGCCAAATTAGCCAAACAACTTCTCGAATTTACCCCTAAATTGGTGCGACTTCCCCTCGCAACTGTGCCTTTTAAGCTAAAAGCAACCGCAATCAGCCAATTATTGGGGTTATTGCTCGCCGAACAGGCAGCTGATGGGGAATTGGAATTTTTAGCAGACAAATGGGTTGCCATTCATGTTGTCGATGTAAACTTAAGCTTTGAGGTGAGTTTTGATGGCCAATGGCACGTGCGAGAATGCACTGCCGCCGAGGTGACCTTTAGCGCTAACTGTGCCGAACTGATGTTGGTGGCCGGCGCCAAAGAAGATCCCGATACCTTATTTTTCCAACGTAAGCTCAGCATTCAAGGCGATACTGAACTCGGGTTAGAAGTCAAAAATCTGTTATTAAGCATTGAATTTAGCACCATGCCTGCACCCATTCGCTTTAGTATTGAGCAACTTGCCAACCTAATTGAGCGTTTACAATCCGCAGCAAACCCCACGGATATCATCGCAAAATCACCGAGTTTTAATTAACTGTCGATTTTAGTCTGGGATGAAGCATAAGCTGCTCAGGCGCTAACTCATATGAGTCCTAATGATGAACTGACCGACTGACTAAAGCTTAACGTCGCGTATCATCCCTTCGCAGCAGGTGATGGCTCGCCGATACCTAGCCGATACCTAGCCGATACCTAGCTTAGGTTATCTGCGAAACATCACTCCGCCAATA
>NZ_JBOFMC010000213.1:0-10270 GCF_051658185.1 Shewanella sp.
AGCGTAAATGGGATCATAAAAGCTGAGTACGAACGTGCAATGGTAATAATACATAAGCAAACAGCGAATATTGCCCTAATGGCTATGCCATGTTTTTCATTGCGTTTAACTTCTTTGTTTTAATTTTATCTAATGGTTAATTTCCCTTAACGATATTATTAGGGTTGCTCTTGTTTAGCGTTATCGCGAACAAGGCTGTTTTTTAGTCAAATGTGTATCAAGGGTTTCAATCAGTTTTATGTTATGACTGAATATCACCGGCTATTCCTTTTGGCAACCTTGATTATTGCTTGAAATTTGCTCGGCATTATCAGCTTGCCCTCAGCCAAGGCTGAATGAGGGGAATGGATAACCTTTATGCGGCATTTATGCATCTACTATGCATGTTGTTTACCTTTGTGGCTTTTCTAACACTACCATTGTGGACTCTCTTTTTCTGATTAAGCGTATTTATATTCAAAATCTGAATATTTAGTCAGCTCGAAGCAATGAGCGGTTGGTCATTTTTAGCTTTATTTGTGTGACATAGATCACAAAATTGATGTGATATTATGTTTCTAATTTGTTGCCTTTATAACAGTTTAAGCCTGGTGGTTTATTTGTTGTTTTAGTGCTTAAGTCTGAGTAAGTTGTATTAAATAAGTTTATATATCGCGTGAAACATATTTTAAACAAAATAACTCACCAAATATAACAATTAAAGTTAAAAGGTTAAAAATTTGCCCATTGACGGAATTAATGTGAATCATCAGTATCAAGCAAACAGTCATACGGCGAATGTTGTAAAAGCTGTCATCATAAAAATAATAGAAAGATCACGGGAGCATGCATTTATGATTAAAAGAACCAAAATAGCCTCGGCGGTTAACATCGCGGTTGCGACTTCACTGTCGGCGGGCGTGTGGGTATCCACCAATGCGATAGCGGCCGATGAAACTGCCAAAGTTGAACGCATTGAAGTCACGGGCTCACGTATTCAACGTCAAGATATGGAAACTGCATCGCCAGTGACAGTGATTGATGCCGCAGCCATTAAGGCGGAAGGTTTTACCTCTGTTGACCAAATGCTACAGGTGCAAACCTCAATGGCGGGCGCCGCAGTCGGCTCTAGTACCAATAACGGTGCTGATGGTGTGGCTCAGGTTGACTTACGGGGTATGGGATCACAGCGCACCTTAGTATTGTTAAACGGTCGGCGTATGGTGAACTCAGGATCTGGCGCTGACAGTTCTGTGGATTTGAACTCCATCCCGGTAGCGATGATTGCCCGCGTTGAAATTTTAAAAGATGGCGCCTCCGCGGTTTACGGCTCAGATGCCATTGCGGGTGTAGTGAATATTATCACTAAAAAAGATTTTGAAGGTTTCCAATTTGACTTTAACGGCAGTGGCACGGATAAAGGCGATGGCGAAAATGGTGATGTGAGTGCCTTATATGGCTTTAACACCGATGGAGGTAACTATACCTTCGGTGCCGCTTATTCAGACCGTCGCGGTGTGATCCAAGGCGATCGGGATTGGACTGAGCCTGGTTATAGTTCTTTTATCCCAACAGGGTCATTGGGCGGAAAAGTTCAAGATGCCAATGGCAATTGGGTGAAACGTTCCACAGGTTACGATTATACCCAAGACAGTTTTTATCAAACTCCTAACGAACGTCGTAGCTTATTTGCCAATATGACTCAAGAGTTAGGTAATGATGTGGTATTGACCGCCGATGCAATTTATACCAATCGCCGTTCAAATCAACAGATGGCTGCGCAACCTGCTGATCTCATGCTAAATGTGTGTGGTGCTGCGGGTGTGCCTGTAGGAACTCCTTGTATCACGCTTGATAGCGCCATGATTGCCGGTGGCATTGCTGCCGATAAAAAAGGGTTAGTGAATTATCGTCGCCGGACTAATGATGTTGGACCACGTATTTATACACAAGATACAGATACTTGGCGTTTATCGACTGGTTTAGCGGGAACCTTGGATGTTCATACCGGGATGAACTGGGATCTCACTTATACCTATGGTAAAAACCAAGCGAAAACCGCAGTACAAAACTCGATTAATGCTACCGACATGGCCGCTTCTGTTTATGCCAATCAAGCTGCATGGTTTAGCGGAGCGCCATTAACTCAGCAAATGATCGATGACATCAGCTATGCTGAAGAAGCTAAGGGCGGTAATGAGCAACAAACCTTGTCTGCTGGTTTAAACGGTGAGTTGTTTGACCTTAGTGCTGGCGCTGTCGGTTTTGCTCTTGGTGCAGAATATCGTCGTGAAAATGGTTTCTACATGCCAGATGAAGTGGTAATTGCAGGTGAAAGTACTTCTGCTCAGCAAGATCCCACCAATGGTAACTATGATGTTATTTCTATCTTCCAAGAAGTGAGTGTGCCGTTCACTGACAAATTAACCGGTGAATTTGCGCTGCGTCTAGATGATTACTCCACTTTTGGTAAAGCGACTACGTGGAAAATTGGTTTAACCTACACCGCCACCGATGATCTGATGGTGCGTACTGTTGCTGCAACCGGGTTCCGTGCGCCGAGTGTAAGTGAATTGTACGGCGGTAATTCAGGTTCATTCGATTATTTGGAAGATCCATGGGGTAATGCGCAAGATCCACAAATCCTTGTTAACCGTACCTCAGATCCTGAACTACAACCTGAGGAATCTGAATCGTATACCGCTGGCTTAGTTTATTCACCTAGCTATCTTGACGGTATGTCAGTGACCTTAGATTACTGGCGTTTTAAAGTGTCTAATGCGATTGCGCGTATGGATACCCAAGCGGGTTTAGATGCTTGCTTTGCTGGTGATATTTCTGCATGCGAAACGTTCAATATCGGTGCTGATGGAAACTTAGATAATTTAACTAACGCGTTAACTAACGTCGGTACTCAAGATACCAGTGGTATTGATTTGAACTTAGCCTATAATTTTGAAGGGTTAGGTTTAGAGTGGAAAATCAATAACGATATGACTTATCTAGTGAAATTTGAACAGGATGGTGAAGATTACACTGGTACTATCGATGGCAACTTTGGTGCTTATGCAAGAGTTCGCAATAACTTCAGTGTTTCTGCAGGCCAAGATGATTGGAGTGTTATGTACTTCAACCGTTATATCGGTGGCATGACAGATTTGGCTGAAGGGACTGATGTTGATTCAATCATATATCACAACATCGCAGGTACTTATCACCTCAATGATATGACCAGTGTGAGTTTAGGTATCAAAAACTTCACGGACGAAAAACCAGTTACCGTATCTAATGGTAGCGATGGTGGCACAGTACCAGAAGTGTACGACACTATTGGCCGCACCATCTATGGCGGTGTAACGGTTAAGTTTTAATTTGCTTATAGAGTTATTTCCCCAAAAAGCGCCTTAGGGCGCTTTTTTATTTGCTACTGATTTTCCTCCAGAGCTGTTTTTTCCATGTTGCCATACTGATCACACTTTACCCCTCGCTGGGTTGGAGGAGTGTATTAAGGCTAGTGACACCTCAATTTGCGTGGTAATATTAATGATAGTTATTCTTATTGGCGTTAAGTATGGGAAAGATACTCGTAATTGATGATGATGCGTTATTTCGCACTTGGTTAGCGCAAGCTTTGTCGGCTAAAGGCTATGAAGTCGAGTGTGCGACCAATGGTAGGGAAGGGCTTAAGTGCATGAGTCAATTTATGCCTGATATTATTATGCTTGATGTTGTGATGCCGCAAATGGATGGCTTTGAACTATTGTCTGCGCGTGAATGTACCACGCCTGTGATGATGTTTTCTGCCCACAATAATGAACAGGAGCGTATTAAGGCGTATGAATTAGGCGCGGATGATTTTTTAGGTAAACCTTTTAGCATTAAAGAATTATTGGTGAGATTGCATGCGTTAGAGCGGCGCTTAACGGCAGTGACGCAGCCTAAAAAGCCGCTTAAGTCTAAGCTGGATTATTACCTACATTTTGATGAAACCAGCTATCGGCTGATGATCACTACAGCTAATCTGAGTGGCGCTTATTTTGGTGTTGAGCAGCATGGCACCGTGGTTCCCAGTGCAGTGAATGCTGATATAGTCAGTATTTGTGTGGATTTGACGCAAACCGAATTTAGATTGTGCCAATATTTATATGAACGTAAGGGCCAAGTTATCTCAAAGCAAGCGCTACAATGGGCGGTATTACAAAAAGATTTAGGAAAGTTTGACCGTAATCTTGATATGCACGTGAGCAATATTAGGCGTAAGTTTACTCAAGCGCATTTACCGCGGAATTTAATTCATACCGTGCGTGGTCAAGGTTACCATTTTGCGTTGTAAGCATCAGACATATTGACTGATAGGAATATCGGTTCATAGCACTAGTGGTCTAATAAGGGACGGCCGGTATCGATGAGCGGTGATTACCTCTCCAGCATCACTTTCTCTATGAGTGACAAACGTCCTTGTTCGCCGCTGCATCTCGCTCGTTCTGTTCAATAAATCTGCAGCAACATTCTCGACGCCTTGAATTTTTTCGCTTTCGATTTCTCCTGATATTGATTTAGTTTATTCTATAGCCCTTAACATAGAATGTGCGCTAAGCCCTCTATTACCCTCACATATTACAATAACGAATTTAGGACTTATTATGCGGATCAGTGCCAATTTTGATGGCGGAAATATCCAAGTTGTTAATATCGATAATCATGATGATATTCAACTGGCGATCCGCCCCGATGCGGGTGGCGAGTTTTATCAGTGGTTTAATTTTCGATTTGAAGGTGAGGTGGGTAAACAATACACCTTAAATATCATCAACGCGGGGACGGCATCCTACCCTAAAGGCTGGCAAAATTATCAGGCGGTAGCCAGCTACGATCGCCAGCATTGGTTTCGTGTGCCCACCGCCTATCAAGATGGTACCTTGTCCATTCAATTAACCCTTGAGTGTGATGTTATCCAGATTGCCTATTTTGCTCCCTATAGTTATGAGCGCCATTTAGATCTATTAAGCCAGGCGCAATTGCATCCCGAGGTGACGTTAGAGCACTTAGGGTTGACCTTAGATGGCCGCGATATGACCTTGATGAAAATCGGCGATGATTCACCCTCTAAACGTAATATTTGGATCACCGCCAGACAGCATCCGGGTGAAACGATGGCCGAATGGTTAGTTGAAGGCTTAATTAATCGTTTACTCGATAGCAATTGTTCGACGGCAAAGGCACTGCTGGATAAAGCCAATTTTTATATCGTACCGAATATGAATCCCGATGGCAGTGTCAGAGGGCATTTACGCACCAATGCGATTGGGGTCAATCTTAATCGTGAGTGGCAAACCCCGAGTCTGGCCCGTAGCCCTGAGGTTTATCATGTGGTGCATAAGATGCAGCAAACAGGCGTCGATTTATTTTATGATGTGCACGGCGATGAAGGATTGCCCTACGTGTTTTTGGCCGGGTGTGAAGGCGTGCCCGGTTATAGTCCGCGTTTAGCGCAATTGCAGGCCGATTTTAGCCAAGCATTAACGCTTGCGAGCGCGGATTTCCAAACGCAATTTGGCTATGAGCAGGATCAGCCAGGGCAAGCGAATTTAACCGTCGCGTCAAATTGGGTCGCACAACATTTTGATTGCCTCTCTAACACCCTTGAAATGCCCTTTAAAGACAATAATAATCTCGCGGATCCTTTTGTCGGATGGTCGCCAGAGCGCAGCATGTATTTAGGAGAAGCCTCCTTAATTGCGATGCTGGCCGTGGTAGATAAATTGAGATAAGTGAGGCAGATATGGCATTAATTAATTGTCCCGTGTGTCACAAACGTATCTCGAGCAAAGCCAGTGTTTGCCCTCATTGCCAAGCACAAACCAATGGGGATAACGCGTCTTTGGCGCGGATAAATGAGCTTAAAAAATCTGGCCGCTTGATGAATCACAGTTTCATTGCGATGACGCTATTTATTACCGGTGTGGTGATTTGGTTTTGGGGGGGCGAGCCTGCCGAGGGGATGCGGGCAAACATCGCTGGCGTATGCTTTGCTTTCGGTTTCGTTGGCTATCTCATTACCCGGCTTCGAATAGTGCTACATAAACGGAAAAGCCTATGACAGACATTAATCAGCTTATCGACAACATGCCCACAGAGGTCTATGAAAGACTGCGTACCGCCGCCGAGCTAGGTAAATGGGAAGATGGCACCCCCCTTACTGAAGCGCAGCGCGAATCAACCTTGCAAGTGGTGATGCTTTATCAAGCCCGCAGATTAGCGCAAACCGAGCACTTTACCATAGGTGCCCACGGTAAAATTAACGAGCTATCTAAGGCGGAATTGAAAAAACAATTTCGTGGTGAATCGATAGCCGAGTTTTCCGCTGAGCAGCTGTAACGCCCGAGGTTAATGTTTGAGCGAGAGTGTCGTAAAAGCCCATCTTAATGGGCTTTTACGACTACCTGTGTTACGACTACGATGATGTTTACTACTCAAGCGTGGTTTCACCCAAGGTGGCGCGCCCGTTTGGCGACGTTACCACTTGATTCAATCAGGACTGAGTTCACCCACCAAGTTTTGTAGCATCGCGGCTTTAATCTCATGTGGCTTGAGATTTTTTGACAGCAAATAATGCAATTTCGCCAATGCGGCTTCAATGGTCATGTCCATGCCGCTGATCACCCCAACCTGTGCCAATGCATTACCGGTAGCATAGCCCCCCATATTCACCTTGCCCTGAAAACATTGGGTGAGGTTGACTAGGACGATTCCGCGTTCATCGGCTTGTTTGAGCGTATGGAGGAGTGCCGCATCCTGTGGGGCATTGCCCACGCCAAATGTTAGTAATATCAACGCTTTTACTGGTTGCTGTAAAATGTTTTCAAATATCTTCGTCGAAATCCCTGGGTATAAAGTCACCACGCCTATGGGTTGTGGACTGATATTGGCCACTTCCAAAGGCTTATTACTGGGGATGGCGATTTTTCCTTCACGGAGGGTAATTTTGATGCCCGCCTCCAACAATAAGGGAAAGTTCGGCGAGGCAAACGCATCAAAGCCATCGGCATGCGCTTTGGTAGAACGATTTCCGCGAAACAATTTGTTATTGAAGAATAAACACACCTCGGCTACGGGATAATTGGCGGCAATATAAAGCGAATTGAGGAGATTGGTTTGGCCGTCAGAGCGCAATTGAGCAAGGGGAATTTGCGAGCCGGTCACTATCACGGGTTTGGATAAGCCCTGCAGCATAAACGATAGGGCCGAAGCGGTATAGGCCATGGTATCGGTGCCGTGGAGGATCACAAAGCCATCGTAGTTTTGATAATTGGCTTTGATGTCATCGGCAATCATTTGCCAATCCGTGGGTGCCATATTGGATGAGTCGATAAGCGGGCTGTATTCGTGGATCACGAATGTGGGCATTTCATCATGGTAAAACTCAGGCATCGATTGTACGCACTGAGTTAGAAATCCGGCGACGGGAGCAAAGCCATTATCGGTTTTTTGCATCCCGATAGTGCCACCTGTGTAGGCAACGTAAATGGAGCGTTTAGTCATTCTGGTATTATCTTAAGCGTTAAGTGCTGGGATTATACGTTTTTTGCCAAGGTAAACCCAATAAAAAAGCCCGAAGAACCGGGCTTTTATCATAGGATTGACTCAATGGCGCATCATTACTCTATCGCGCAGTTATCGCAATAGACGTAAACATGGTTGGGATCATTAAAGCGACCGATCGTCCGTAAATGGCTTGTCCATTGCAGTAACATCTGTTCGAATACCGAGGATTGGCTGACAGATGCCGGTAAGTGGCTGGCCACCGATGCAAACATTTGTTGGACAAACTGCTGCTCTGGCGTCAATTCCTGTTCAATCACCCGAGTGTCAAAGAGGGGTAAATTCGCCAGTTTAGCCGCCTTCGCAATGGCTTGCTCCATATCACCTAGCTCATCAACGAGCCCTAACTCAAGGGCTTTTTTGCCACTCCACACGCGACCTTGGGCAATGGTATCGACCTGCTCAAGGGTCATGTTACGCTCAGTCGCCACTAGTGAGATAAAGTCGACATAGCCGCGTTCGATATGACGCTGGATCACCGCTTCTACCTGAGGTGATAGGCTACGAGTCACCGATAATCCTGCCCAATCAGAGGTCGCGACGCCATCGGTATGCACACCAAGGCTGGCGAGGGATTCTTCAAAGGTCGTGATCATCCCAAAGATCCCAATCGAACCGGTTAAGGTGGTCGGCGTTGCAAAAATATAGTCAGCACTGGCTGAAATCCAATATCCCCCCGAGGCGGCAAGGCTACCCATACTCACAACAACCGGTTTGCCCGCCGCTTTTAGCGCTAATACCTCTTGACGAATTTGCTCTGAGGCAAACGCGCTGCCGCCAGGGCTATCGACCCTGAGCACTAACGCTTTAATATGCTTATCAAAACGGGCTTTACGTAATAACTCGGCAGTACTCTCTCCGCCAATTTGGCCCGCGGGCTGCTTGCCATTTAAAATCGTGCCGCTCGCGACAATAATGCCAACGCTGTCCTGCTCAACTAAGCTTGGCAGCGGGCTGACTAAGGTCAGATAGTCGTAAAAATTGATCTGCTTGAAGCTATTACCGTTTTTGGCTTTACCGACGCTGCCAAGCAGCATTTTACGAAAATCTTCATCGGTTGCGAGCCCATCGACCCACTTCATATTGAGCGCCATCGTCGCGGAGTTGCCTTGGGCTTTATCAAGCTCACTGAGGTAGGTTTTGGCATCAAGTGTGAGCTGGTTAGCTGCGATATTACGATTGTTAGCAACTGTTTGGCTGTAAGTTTGCCAAATATCGCCGAGTAACGCTTGGCTGGCTTCTTTGGCGGGTTGCGACATATCGTCACGCATATAGGGTTCGACAGCAGATTTAAAGGTGCCCACTCGGAAAATATGGGTTTTTACCTTAAGTTTTTCGAGGGCCGATTTAAAATACAAGCCATAGAGACTCAGGCCTTCAAGGGAGACGGCGCCTTGAGGGTTAAGGTAAATTTTATCGGCAAAACTGGCGAGAAAATACTGATTTTGCTCATAGTAATTGCCCATGGCAACGACCTGTTTACCGCTTTCTTTAAAACGATTTAGGGCATTACCTACGGATTGCAGCTTACTGATGCTGGCGCGTTTAAGATCGCTTAAATCCAATACAATAGTGCTAATTCTATTATCATGTATTGCACTTTCAATGACATACAACACGTCGGCCAGTAAAATCTCGCCCTCGGTATTGGCATCGTTACTTTGTTTAAGGGCGGCTTGAATAGGATCTATGGGTTGTTTTTGATCAACGAGTGTCCCCGCCAGATTGAGCACGAGCGCCGATTGCGGTTCGACCTCGATATCCTCATTGCTGATGATGGCGATGACAACAAAGGCTAAGATGCTAAAGACAATCAGGTTGAGAATAAGTTTGCGCGTACCATTTATCACCTGCCAAATAAATAGAAATATTCTCTTAAAAAACGATGGGTTAGCGGACATCTGCCACTCCTATATAAATCCAATAGGCTAATGCTAACTTAAAATCTCCCGGCAAGCTAAATACAATTGTAAAGGTTTTTAACTTACGTGCGCAGATCCAACGGTTGAGCTTGGATTTGTCTCAGGGTATGCTGGTTTAAATCACATGTTTTAAAAGGATGTTTGAATGTCGTTTCCCCATTTATTAGAACCCTTAGATCTGGGATTTACTCAGCTCAAAAACCGCGTGCTGATGGGCTCAATGCACACTGGTTTAGAAGAAGAAAAGGGCGGATTTGAGAAACTGGCCGCGTTTTATCAAGAACGCGCTAAAGGTGGTGTGGGCTTGATTGTCACTGGCGGCATTTCACCTAACCTGCGGGGCCGATTAACGCCCCATGCCTGCCAATTAAGCTTTCCATGGCAGGTTGGCAAACACCGTATCGTGACGCAAGCGGTGCATGAGGCCGGTGGCAAAATTTGTATGCAAATCCTGCATGCGGGGCGCTACGGTTATCATCCTTTTTCCCAAGCGCCGAGCAAGATTAAATCCCCCATTACGCCTTTTACGCCCTCGGCAATGTCAGCACGACAAGTGCGCGCGACGATTAACGACTATGCCAGTTCGGCCGCGTTAGCCAAAAAAGCAGGATACGATGGTGTGGAGGTGATGGGCTCTGAAGGCTATTTGATTAATCAATTTATTAGCGCGCGCACCAATTGTCGCGATGATGAATGGGGCGGCAGTTTTGCCCATCGCGCCAGCTTTGCGTTAGCAATTGTCAATGCTATCCGCGCCAAAGTGGGCC
>NZ_JBOFMC010000214.1:0-3434 GCF_051658185.1 Shewanella sp.
AGGTTCACCCGCTATTTGCCGGTGTTCCAGCCGGCAGTTACGTGTATTTTGTGCACAGTTACCGCGCGCCATTAAGCGACTACACCTTGGCACAATGCCGTTATGGTGAGGACTTTAGCGCCGCCATCGGTAAAGACAATTTTATGGGCGTGCAATTTCACCCCGAGAAAAGTGCCGCCGTGGGCGCACAAATCCTGGGTAACTTTTTAAAAATGCAGTAAAGGTAATCGCTTATTAGGTTTTTACTGAGCTAAGTGTGGGGAAGCTAAGTTCGGCTGAGGCACTAGCATTTTTCAGCCACACCATAGGGCAATAACGCGCGGCAGCAAATGCACCTAAATTATTAAGGACAACAGATGATCATTCCAGCAATTGATTTAATTGATGGCAAAGTAGTGAGGCTCTACCAAGGGGATTATGGGCAGCAAACGACCTTCGATTTAAGCCCCCTCGCCCAGTTGCAATCCTACCAAGCCCAAGGCGCGAGCTGGCTGCATATTGTGGATTTAACTGGCGCGAAAGATCCTGCTAAACGCCAAACGACTTTGATTGCAGCGCTAACAGCAGGGCTGAGCGCCAATATACAGGTTGGCGGCGGGATCCGCACTGAAGAGCAAGTCGCCGAGTTATTGTCCCTCGGGGTAAAACGGGTGGTGATTGGCTCGCTCGCCGTTAAAGAACCCGAGTTAGTCAAAGGCTGGTTTAACACATTCGGCAGCGAGGCAATATGCCTTGCTCTGGATGTCAACATTACCCCTAGCGGCGAGAAAATCGTCGCGGTTTCTGGCTGGCAAAGCGGTGGCGGCAAGAGTCTAGAATCTATCGTTGAAGACTTTAGCCAAGTCGGGCTAAAACATGCACTGGTGACGGACATCAGCCGCGATGGCACCCTCACAGGCGCCAATACTGCACTCTATCGTGAGCTATCCAGCCGCTATCCCAACATCGCTTGGCAAGCCTCGGGCGGCATTGCTTCCCTTGAGGATGTTGCCGCCGTCAGAGACAGTGGCGCCGCGGGCATCATTATCGGTAAAGCCTTACTTATCAATCAGTTTAATGTGGCGGAGGCAATCCAATGCTGGCCAAACGAATAGTCCCCTGTTTAGATGTGAAAGATGGCTGCGTGGTCAAAGGTGTACAGTTTCGCAACCATGAAATTGTGGGCGACATCGTACCACTCGCAGCGCGTTACGCCGCAGAAGGCGCCGATGAGCTGGTGTTTTACGATATCACCGCCAGTGCCCATGACCGAGTCGTCGATAAATCTTGGGTGAGCCGAGTGGCGGAGCAAATCGATATCCCCTTTTGCGTGGCGGGTGGAATTAAAACCATCGGCCAAGCCCGCGAGCTACTCGCCTTTGGCGCGGATAAGATTTCGGTCAACTCGCCAGCCCTGAGCGATCCGAGTTTAATCTCACGCCTGCAGGATGAATTTGGCCGCCAATGTATCGTGATTGGCATAGACTCGTTTTATGATGCGGCAAGCGACAGTTATAAAGTGAAGCAATTCACCGGCGATGAAGCCGCCACCAAAGAAACCGCTTGGTACACCCAAGACTGGGTCGAAGAAGTGCAAAAACGCGGCTGCGGCGAAATCGTGCTCAATGTGATGAACCAAGACGGTGTGCGCGGCGGCTATGATATCCAGCAGTTAAGCCTAGTACGCCAGTTGTGCGATGTGCCGTTAATCGCCTCGGGCGGCGCGGGCACGATGGCGCATTTTCGCGAGGTGTTTATTGATGCGAAGGTCGATGCGGCGCTGGCGGCCAGCGTGTTCCATAAAGCCATTATCAACATAGGCGAGTTAAAACAGTATTTAGCGGCCGAAGGTATTGCGATCCGCCAATAGCTTTTACATCAGAGCGCTTAATATCGATAGTCAATATTAGCCAAACCAAATGCTCATCGATTGCAACAAAAGAATAAGGTACTCAAATATGACAACTGGAATAAGTTCAAGCTGTTGGCAAGACAAAGCAAGCACAGATCTGGTCAACGGCCTCGACTGGGAAAAGCAGCAGGGGCTAATTCCTGCGGTTATCCAAAATCACCTCTCGGGCAAAGTGTTAATGCTCGGATATATGGATAAAGCCGCACTGGAACAGACTCTGGCAACCGGTGATGTGACGTTTTTTAGCCGCTCTAAACAGCGTTTATGGACCAAGGGCGAAACCTCAGGTCACACCCTAAAATGGGTTGCCATCGATAAAGATTGCGATAACGATAGCCTGCTGGTACAGGTGTT
This sequence comes from Shewanella sp., assembly GCF_051658185.1. Classification (GTDB taxonomy): domain Bacteria; phylum Pseudomonadota; class Gammaproteobacteria; order Enterobacterales; family Shewanellaceae; genus Shewanella. The sequence goes on from NZ_JBOFMC010000214.1 coordinate 2,246, forward strand.
GCCCAATGGCCCGACCTGCCACAAAGGCACCGAAAGCTGCTGGCTCGATGGCAATGCTCACCCCTTTTTAAACAATTTGGCCGAGCTTATCGCCGCGCGTAAAGGGCAGAGTCCAGAATCGAGCTACACCGCCTCTTTATTTGCGCGGGGCACCAAACGCATCGCTCAAAAAGTGGGTGAAGAAGGGCTCGAAACCGCACTGGCTGCCGCCACCCACGATAAAGAAGAGCTGATTAATGAGGCATCGGATCTTATGTACCACTTATTAGTGCTACTTGAAGATCAACAACTGAGCTTAAGTGATATCACGGCGAATCTGCTCGCTCGCCATCAAAAAGCGCAGCAAAAATAAGCCTAAAGCGCCAGCGCCTCGGTATCGGTGTCTAACATCTGAATCTGTATCTGCCGCCAACCTTGCTCCGTCGACGACAGCATAGTAGCCTTTTGCCACGCTGTCGTCGCGGTAGAAATTGCGGCAACCTCACAAAAACGCACCCAAGCGTACCTCTGTCAATAAATCAGCAAAATACGATTGTAATGGTTGACAAGTACAGCTTAACTGCCTATCGTAACCCGCATCCTCAATTTACACCCGAGGCAAGATCCAACTTATTAACATTTAAGATGAATTTTTAGATCAACGTCTATTGCCTTAAACGCACAGGCTAAGATCAACTGCAAAATTTCCTAAAAAGGCGCGTGTTATGTGTATTACAACAAGAGTTTATTACCCCTATCTGTAGCCGCAATGGCATAGATAGGCACTCTCGCCTGACCTTCCATTGTGGCCATATCCCCAACGATCCGCAGATTGCGCCACGATCCCAACGCTTTGTACTCACACAAGTACAGCCCTTAGCCGCCGTATTGCGCCGCCCTTCTGCTTAAGCCTTTGTCTCATCTGAGATATTCGAGCCATTCATTAAGACGTTTGAGCGTAAGTTATGACACAAAATAAATTTTTCGGCAGTTTGCTGCTGATTGCAGGCACCACCATTGGCGCGGGCATGCTCGCACTCCCCATTGCCTCAGCCGGACTCGGCTTTGGCGTATCCAGCTTGATAATGCTGATCCTCTGGGCATTAATGGCCTACACCGCCCTACTCATGGTGGAAATCCACCAATTTGCCCCGAGTGATGCCAGTCTTAACCAATTAGCCCGTAAGCTGTTGGGCTCAAAAGGCCAAGT